>URDI01000004.1:0-71438 GCA_900546475.1 uncultured Collinsella sp. | reverse complement strand
GACCGCCACGGTCGCCGCCACGGCCACCGCGCTCGTCACGGCCGCCGCGAGGACCGCGGTCCTCGTCCAGGCCCATGGCGACGAGCGGAGCGATAACCTTATCGAGAGCGGCCATCAGCTCGGTAGCCTCCTCGTAAGAAAGCTCGGGCAGGAGCTTCTCCTTCTTGTTGGCAAGCTCGACCAGGCCCTCAGCGGCATCCTCGGCAGCGAAGACAACGATCTTGCGCATATCGCCCTCGGCGTCGTCGATGCGGCCGACCAGATCGGCAGCCTCGGCCTCGGCCATCAGGCCATCGAGCTCACGAAGGCGCATGCCCAGCAGGTCGGACATTTCCTTCTGCTCCATCTTGGGCTTGAGGTCAAGAAGCTTGATGGCGCGCTCGATGTTCGCCATGCGCTCGGCCTTGGCCTCCTCCTCCTTGGAAATAGCAAAGCGACGGCTGCGCAGCAGGCGGGCGGCCTTCTGCATCTTGTCCATCAGCTCTTCGTCATCGTAATCAGCGGCGGCCTCGACAACCTCGGCCTCCTCGGCGGAAACCTCGTCAGCAGCCTCAACCTCGGCAGCTTCGGTCTCCACAGTCTCGACTGCCTCAACCTCGGCAGCCATGGTCTCGTTCTCGGTCTCGTTCATGATCTCTTCGTTCTCAGACATGAGACTCCTTCTTGGCCCTCTCGGGCATCATCGCCCCATTCGCGGGGCCCGTCGCGCACTCTTTGCGCTTTAAACATTCATGCCTCTCGGCAAATCGTCCATTAGTTTATGGTGTCGTCACCCAATCTAACTGCAGAATCTATGTGCACACATTAATGCGACATGTGCGACTCGCGGCGAGCGTACACCAGCGACACCGCGAACCCGACAACGGCAATCACGGCCGCCACGCGCACGGCGGCTGCAAATCCTATCGCCTGGGCAACGTCCGACGCAACGCCTGCGGCGCCAGCAGCCACCGCAGAACTCGAAAGCAGGCCGATAAACAGCGACGGACCAAACGACGCGGCAATCATGTTCCACGTGTTAAGCAATGCCGTTCCGTGAGGATGCTCAGCGGCGGGGAGCGTCTCCAAACCGGCGGTCTGCGAGGGGCTCAGCACCAAACCGACTCCGGCATACACCACAACGGTCAGCGCCACGACGACGCCGATGTTCATACTTGCCGCCGTCACTGAGATTGCGATCTGCCCCACGGCAATCAGGGCAAAGCCGACCGGCAGCAGCGGCCATGCGCCACGGGCGTCCATCACGCGTCCGCCCACAATCGAGGTCACGGCGTTGCAGGCAATCGCCGGCAAAATGAGCAGGCCCGCAACAAGTGCGGTCATGCCGTATGCGCCCTCAAAATAGAGCGGCAACAAAACGCTCATCGAGAACGTTGTCATCATCGACACCACCACAAGCAAACACGCAGGCCAAAAACGAACGCTCGCCATGGGACGCACGTTAAGCACCGGATGCACGAGTTTGAGCTGACGGGCCGCAAACAGGCCGAGCAGCACAATGACGGCGAAAAGCGCCACGACACCGGCAATCAGATTGGTCGAGAACTCGCCTACGGAATACACAAATGCCGTAATGCCGGCGGCAAGCAAAACAACCGACAGAATATCAAGCGTGGTGTTCGAGCGCTCTCCGACATTCCGAACGAGCTTTGCTGCCGCCGCGGCGACCACGACACCGCCCACCAGCGGCACTACGAACACCGCCCTCCAGCCAAACAACGTGCACATAAGACCACTAATCACGGGCCCAAACGCCGGCCCTAGCGTAATGCAGGCACCGCCCAGGCTCAGATACAGACCGAGCTTCTCGCGCGGAGCGCAAGACAGCACCACGTTCATCATGAGCGGGAACAAGATGCCCGATCCCGCAGCCTGCAAAATACGACTTGGTAGCAAAACGCTAAACGACGGGGCGACCAGGCACAGGACTTCTCCGGCGACCAGGCATCCGCATGCGAAAAACAGCAGCTTGCGCGTCGAGAAACGACCGGAAAGAAAGGCCATGATGGCCGTAAAGATCGACGTCACGATCATGTAGCCCGAAACAAGCCACTGCGCCGTGGTGGCACTCACCGAAAAGGCCGCCATGATGTCGTGCAACGCCACGTTAATGATGTTCTCGTTAAAGGCGGCAACAAAGGCTGCGATATACATTACGGCGAGAAACGCCGAAGTGGCCGATGGCGTTGTCTGAACTTGCTGCTGAGATTTGCTTCCCATGCATTTCCTTCCTCTTGGAACGACAGTCACATCGCCCCAGAGGAACAGTCCAGGGCGAGAATGAGCCCTAGACTTACGCCAGACGCCGCACGCGACGAGTCTGGCAACATGGTCCAACGTCGAAAGATTGTAACGCGGACGCGCAGCTTTCCTTCCGCGCTATTATTAAAAGTCCACGAAAGCATGAGACATGAGGAGCCCGCCATGATCAAACCCATCATGAAATCCGAGTTCTTTTTGCGTCTGCCTTCCGAAGACGCGGGATCCGACGACGCCGCGACCGGACAGGATCTCCTGGATACGCTCCATGAGCATGAGCACGAGTGCGTGGGCCTCGCCGCCAATATGATTGGCGTGCGCAAACGCATCATCTGCGTAAAGGACGGCAACAGGGCGCTGCTGATGTACAACCCTCAAATTCTTGAGCAGGTCAATTCCTATCAGACGAGCGAAGGATGTCTCTCGCTTTCCGGCGAGCGCCCCTGTACTCGCTATCGCCGCATTAAGGTTGAGTATTTGGACGAGAATTTCGTCCACCGCATCAAAAACTTCTCGGGCTACACCGCCGAGATCATCCAACACGAAATCGACCACTGTTGCGGAATCGTTATTTAGTTCCGCCGATTCAAGAAAGCTCCCTGCAGCAAAACAACTGCAGGGAGCTTTTCATAGTGCGGAACTTCTATCCCACTAGCTCTGGCGGTAATGGTCGAAGAAGTCGGCGAGGTCTTCGAGGGACTCTTTGAGCACTTCCATGCGCGGCAGGTACACGATACGGAAGTGGTCGGGCTCAGCCCAGTTAAAGCCGCCGCCGCGCGTGATCAGGATCTTCTTCTCGTGCAGCAGGTCGAGGGCAAACTGCTCGTCATCGGTGATGTTGAACTTCTTCACATCCATCTTGGGGAAGATGTAGAACGCCGCGCGCGGCTTGACCACCGAGATACCATCGATCTTGTTGAGCGCCTCATACACAAAGTTGCGCTGCTCGTAGACACGACCGCCCGGGCGGATATAGTCGTTGACCGACTGATGGCCGCCGAGCGCCGTCTGGACGATCGACTGAGCCGGCACGTTGGAGCACAGACGCATGTTGGAGAGCATGTTGATGCCCATGATGAAGTCGCTCATGCAGCGCTGGTTGCCCGAAAGCACCATCCAGCCAATACGATAGCCCGCGATCATGTGCGACTTGGACAGACCGCTAAAGGTGACGCAGGGCAGATCGGGAGCGAGCGAGGCAATCGAGACGTGCTCGTAGCCGTCCATGCACAGGCGGTCGTAGATCTCATCAGCAAAGATCATCAGCTGATGCCTGCGTGCAACCTCGACGATGCCCTCGAGCACCTCGCGTGGATAGACGGAACCCGTGGGGTTGTTGGGGTTGATGATGACGAGGGCTTTGGTCGCGCTCGTGATCTTGGACTCCATATCCTCCAGGTCGGGATACCAATCCGCCTGCTCATCGCACAGATAGTGCACGGGATGACCGCCGGCAAGGGTTGCGCACGCCGTCCAGAGCGGATAGTCGGGGCTGGGGATCAGAATCTCGTCGCCATTGTCGAGCAGCGCGTTCATCGAAAGCTGAATGAGCTCGGACACGCCGTTGCCCGTGTAGATATGCTCCATCTGAACGTTGGGCAAGCCCTTGATCTGCGAATACTGCATGATCGCCTTGCGCGCGGAGAACAGGCCACGCGAGTTGGAATAGCCTTCGCAGTCGGGCAGCTGCTGGCGCATGTCCTTGATGACCTCATCGGGCGTGCGGAAACCGAAGGGCGCCGGGTTGCCGATATTGAGCTTGAGGATGCGCTCGCCCTCGTCCTCCATACGGGCGGCCTCGTCGACGACGGGACCGCGCACGTCATACAGGACGTTATCGAGCTTGGCGGATTTAGAAAAAGTACGCATGGTGGTGCTCCTTGCAATTTGAGCTGAGGGATGGGATTCGGGCCTGGAATCGTTGCGGGGAGATGATTCCTCGCCTTGGTCGGCGTCACCGGCGAGCAGCCAGGTAACATCGACCTCCAAAATACGGGCGAGCAGCTCTGCCACATCGCGCCGCGGAATCGTCTTGCCGCTCACATATTGGCTCATCTGGCTCTTGCCGAGTTTTTTGCCGAGCATCTCCGATGCGCGGATCACGTCCGACTGGCGAACGTCGCGATCGGACATAGCCTGTCGCAGACGATCGCTAAACGTCTCTTGGGCCACTAGAACCTCCTTGCTGGCAAAGTTCAATTTATACAACACGAATTGAACCTGAGTTCAATTTAGGCAGCAGTATAACGCCGTGCTATTTCGAAAAGTTCAATTTTAAAAATAAAATGAGCAAGACCTCGAAATTTATCCCAAGGCGATAACGACGTGCACGCATTTAGAGGTATTCGAGGAAACGAGCGGCGGCAAGCGAAACATCGGCCGTTCGATATATGGCGTTGATCTGCCGATGGGGATGCCCTTCGAGCGGACGCACAGCAACATCAAACTGGCAGCGACGCAAGATGAGCGCGGGAAGAATGCTCACGCCCAAGCCATCCTCGACCATAGCCATAATCGCATAGTCATCCCAAGTCGACAGTTTTGAGCGCACTGACAGCCCCGCCCGACGGAATAGCGGCGTAATCTCATCATCGGTACCCCGTTCCAGCAGAATAAACTGCTCGTTGGCTAAATCGGCAAGAGAAACGACCTCCGCCGTGGCAAGCGAGGAGTCCGCTGGCACCACGGCCATCAACTCGTCTTGCACCAACGGTCGCGACGCCATGCCGGCGCCACGTGGCTCGCGCGGAATAAAGCCCAGGTCGCAGCGGCCTTCCGCCACCCATTGCTCAATCTCGGAGTAATCACCCATCAGCAGCTCGTAATCGACATCCGGATGATCGGCGCGAAAGCGCGCAATCACCGGCGGCAGTACATGGGTCGCCACACTCGAAAACGTACCAATGCTGATCTTGCCGCGCATGAGCCCACGCATCTCGTCCACGTGTCGCTGCAGGCGGCCAAACTCCTCGCAGAGCGCCTCAACCGCCGGCATGATCTGCCGCCCATCGGCAGAAAGCACCACACCCTCGCGGCTGCGGTCGAGCACCTTAAAACCCCAATCGGTCTCAAGGTCGCCCACCATGCGGCTCACGCCCGACTGCGAATAGCTCAGCCGCTCGGCGGCGCGCGTAAAACTGCCGGCCCGCACCGTCTCGAGCAGCACCTGCATCTTTTGAATATTCGTTTCCACGGCACCCCTCCACCTTTACATGAGTTTTTGTCATGTTATCCATGCATTATATTCGCTTTTCTTCTAAAGCCAGTTCACCCATAGTGAACATGCTCGGATATAGAGGGGATGTCAGCACATGAACAACGGATTGTTTACGTACTTAGCAGCATTGCTATTGTTTGGCTCCAACGGCATCATCGCCGCTGCCATCGCGCTGCCGAGCTCCGATATCGTACTGTTGCGCACGTTTTTGGGCGCTCTCACCCTTGCCGCCGTCCTCTTCATAACCAAGCGCCATAACCTGCAGGCTCCGTCTCGCCCCCGCGAGGCCGCAGCGCTCATCGTCTCGGGCGCCGCGCTGGGCGCCAGCTGGATTTTTCTGTTCCGCGCCTACCAGACGATCGGCGTCGGCGTATCCTCGCTGCTGTACTACTGCGGCCCCATCATCGTTATGGCCCTCTCCCCGCTCATTTTTGGCGAAAAGCTGACCGGCAGCAAAATCGCCGGCTTTATCGCCGTCGCCTGCGGTGCTTTTCTCATTGCAGCGCAAGGTCTAGGCGGCAATATGCCCATTGCGGGCATCGTCTGTGGAATCGCCTCGGCCTTCTGCTATGCATTGATGGTCATCGCCAGCAAGGGTGCGCCTCACATCGAGGGCCTCGAGAACTCCGCACTCCAAGTGAGCGCCGCCTTTGTGACCGCACTGGCCCTCACGCTCATCACGCAGGGCGCTCCCTCGTTCCTGTCCGCCGGCGTCGCCGCCAGCATTGATTGGCGCGCCGTCGCTATGCTCGGCGTCGTCAACACCGGCATTGGTTGCCTGCTCTACTTTAGCGCCGTCGCCAAGCTGCCCGTTCAGACCGTCGCCGTCGTCGGCTACCTCGAGCCGCTTTCGGCGGTCGTGTTCTCAGCCGCCCTTTTGGGTGAAGCCATAACACCGGTCCGCCTGATGGGCGCCGCGCTTATCATCGGCGGCGCGATTTTTTGCGAACTCGCCGGCAAACGCGCAAACGCCAAGGCTGGCATCGCCCAGATAGCACGTGCTTAAAAGCCCCTGCTTTGAAATGCTACCTGCGTAGATAAATAATCCCCAGCTGAGGATTATTGTCTAAAATAACCCGATGTGCCAAACTGCTCTTGTATGTATAAAGACGGCATAAAGTTTTTTGTCCTAGACAGATAACCGGATGTCTAAGGGAGTCCTCGTGGCACACAACAAACTGGAGGCAAACCTCCAAGACCAGCGCGGGCAAGGCGGGCACGGAGCCATCCCCCTCTCCGCTGGCATGCTGCTCGTAACGCTCGGCGTCGTCTATGGCGACATCGGCACGAGCCCCATGTACACCATGAAATCAATCGTCGCCAACAACGGCGGCATCGGTACCGTCAGCGAGGACATGATCCTGGGCGCGCTTTCGCTCGTCATCTGGACCATGACGCTCGTGACCACGGTCAAGTACGTGGTAATCGCCATGAAGGCCGACAACCACAACGAAGGCGGCATCTTCGCCCTGTTCAGCCTCGTACGCAAGGTGGCACCATGGCTGATTCTGCCCGCCATGATCGGCGGTGCGGCACTGCTTGCCGACGGCATCCTCACCCCCGCCGTCACGGTCACCACAGCCATCGAGGGTCTGCGCACCATCGAATGGGGCCATGCGCTGCTGGGCGACGGGCAGACCAACGTCATCATCATCACCATCATCATTATCTGCGGCCTATTTGCCATGCAGCGCGCCGGCACCTCGTCAATCGGCAAGCTCTTCGGCCCGCTCATGACGCTGTGGTTCCTGTTCCTGGCAGGCGCCGGTCTGTTCAACATGCTCGGCAACCTGTCCATCTTGCGCGCGCTCAACCCCATCCGCGGCATTATGTTCCTGTTCTCGCCCATCAACCATTCGGGCATTATGGTGCTCGGCTTTGTCTTCCTGTCGACAACCGGTGCCGAGGCACTCTACTCGGACATGGGCCACGTGGGCAAGGCAAACATCTATGCATCCTGGCCATTTGTTAAGGCGGCCCTTATCCTCAACTATCTGGGTCAGGGAGCTTGGCTACTCGCCAATAACTCCAACCCCCAGATGCTCGCGATGGATATCGTCAACCCGTTCTATATGATGCTCCCCGAGCCCCTGCGCCCCTTTGCCATCGTGCTTTCGGCCGTGGCGGCCATCATCGCCTCACAGGCGCTCATCACCGGCTCGTTCTCGCTGGTATCCGAGGCAACGCGCCTCAACCTTATGCCGCACCTGCGCATCCACTACCCCAGCGACACCAAGGGCCAGCTCTATATTCCACTCGTCAATAACATCATGTGGGTCGGCTGCATCTTCATCGTGCTGCTGTTCCAAAACTCCGAGCGCATGGAGAGTGCCTACGGCCTCGCCATTACCGTGACCATGCTTATGACCACCACGCTTTTGACGAGCTATATCGTCGGCATCCTCAAGCACAAGCTGGGCGCCTGCGTCTTCGCCCTGCTCTTCGGTGCCATTGAGCTGTGCTTCTTCGCCTCGTGCCTCACCATGTTCTTTGACGGCGGCTACGTAATGATCTTCTTGGCCTCGCTGCTGTTTGGCCTTATGTACGTGTGGCGCCGCGGCACCGCCATCGAGCGCACGCAGACGATCCTGCTGCCCGTCTCCAAGTACATTGACCAGCTCAACCGCCTGCGCAACGACGAGACCTACCCCGTGCTCGCCGACAATCTGGTGTTCCTCACCAACAGCCCCGATCCGCTCACGCTCGACCGCGACGTGCTCTATTCCATCCTGGACAAACATCCCAAGCGCGCCAAGGCATACTGGTTCATCAACGTGCACGTTACCGACGAACCCTATACGCACGAGTATTCCGTCGAGACCTTTGGCACGGACTTTTTGTTCCGCGTGCGCCTGGACCTGGGCTTTAAGGTCAACCAGCGCGTCAACGCCTATCTGCGTCAGATCGTCGGCGACTTGATGGCATCGGGCGAGCTGCCGCCGCAACATCACACCTACTCCATCTACGAGACGCGCGGCAACGTAGGTGACTTCCGCTTTTGCATGCTGCGCAAGATGCTTGCCCCCGAAACGGACATCAACCGCAATGACCACCGCGTGATGGCCATCAAGTACGCCGTCCGCCGCGCCTGCGGAAGCCCGGCACGCTGGTACGGTCTCGAGAACTCGGCCATCATCATCGAGTACGTGCCGCTGTTTGCCCGCATGCGCCCGGCCGTTAAGCTCGTGCGCACCCAAGTGCCGCTCGAGGTTCAGATCGAAGAGGCCGAAGAAATGGAAGTCGACATCTTCTCGGACGACCTGGTCAACGGCAACGAAGCCGGTAAGAATATGAACGTCGATCCCACTGAGCTGCTCGAGAGCGTCGCAGATACGCCCGAACAGCAACTCGACGGACTCGAGAGCACCCAGTTCAACGACGCCAACTTCTAACACGCCACCAGCCATTGACGACAACGGCCTCGCATCTCATAAGAGGTGCGAGGCCGTTTTATGTCGCAACGGACCAGTGAGCTACGAACGGCGCGGCTCGGGAACCACGAGCCTATCGGGGCTCGCGCCCTCGGCATCCATCAGGCTCACGTAGCGAATCGACGGATCCCCATACATCGCGTAGTAATAATTGCCCGTGCGCGCGCTAAAGCATCCGGTGTAGATAGTCTTCTCGAACTTGCCATCGCCCATCCTGGACGCTCCCTCGATCATCACCACGCCCTCGAGCGAGCGGAACATGCGAACGACGTTTTCGGTCTCGCTCTCCTTTTGCGGGTAATTGGCATTGAGGTACGCCGCCTTTACAAAACGGCTCGGCGAATAGCAATCGCCCGGAATGCCGCGCATGCCGGCACCGGCTCCATAGGGCTTAAGCTCGGCGCCACGCCATGTCGCCGTCTGCGGAAAATCGCTTGTGGCGGTGATATAGGTGCGCAGGTTTTCCATGTGCCACGGGAAGGTCGGCTGGTTGGCAAGGGTGTCGACCGGATCGTCGTATACATGCAGGCCGTCAGCCATCATCTCGACCACGATGCTGCGCTGGCTGTCGCCGATAATCCAATGGAGCAGCGACACGCCCAGCCCCTCTCCGGCAGATTTGGCGACAATCACCGTGTCGCGCAGCGCGGCCTCGACCTCATCGACCGTCGAGAACGTCGCTGCCACCCACAGGGGAAACTCATAGGCCGCGATATTGTTCTTGCCGTCGACAGGGCCCTCGGCATACTCGGCATAGCCGGGAAAGTTGAGCCCCGCCACAGCCAGACCCGCATCGTTACCACAGTCGAAAAACATGGGATAGTTCTTGTAATCGATGCACATGCCGATTACCGCGTGTGCCGCCGACGCATCGTCGATAAACGAATACGGAATGTGGAACCCGCGCGGCATCACGCGAACCTGTTGGCCGTAGTCAAAGCTCCAGTCGAGGTTGCGGCCCAGATACATGTGGCCAGAATTATCGGTAAATCGAATGCTCGTGCACATAGCGCCTCCTAGCTTTACGGTCCTGCTAAGGTTATTGTCACCAAACAAAAAGGCGCTAAACACAAAAGCCCGGACATGACAACAATGTCACGCCCGGACCAAAAGAGACGAAGTGCGGTGCTTTGGTCCCCTTAGACCAACTTTCCAAGACAGTGATCAATCATGTGCTGGATCATTTGCGCCTCAAAGCCTGCGTAATCGCGGCGGCACTCCTTCATCTTGCCGTCGACGATCTGGTCAAAGGCAACCTTGCACTTGATGTAGCGCGTGGACTTGGTGATCTCGTCGTGCGTCAGGCAGCTCTCCTCCATCTTGCTGGCGCCCAGGCCAAACACCAGACGAGAGTTGTAGAGCACGTGGGGCTCGCCGGCGTCGTCCAGGTAGACGCAGACCTTCTTGGTAACGCCGATCTGGTTGGCGGCAAGGCAGCCGGCATCGTCGAGCGACTTGATGGTATCGATCAGGTCCTGAGCAACCGACTCGTCCTCGACGGTCGCAACCTCGCAACGCTGGGACAGGATAGCCTCGTCGTGGCAGAGCTCTTTAATCATACGTTCCTCCATAGGGGTCGTTGTAACCGCTTAAGTATACGGTACCTACACATTTTCATGCGAATAATACCGTCCGTCTGCTACAAAGCGCCGAACTTCAACACGCGAGGAACATCAACCTTTCAAAGGCGATATAGTAGGTGAGTTCGTGTCAATCGGCCTAAACTCGGGGCCGAACAAGGAAAGGGTATGCATGGACGAACTATTTCACGTCAGTGAGCGCAAGTCCACAATCGGGACCGAACTTCGCGCTGGACTGACAACATTCCTGGCGATGGCCTACATCATCGCCGTCAACCCCGCAGTGCTCTCGGGCGCTGGCATCGATGCGGGAGCGCTCGCCTGCGCCACCTGCCTGGGCGCCGGCATCATGACCATCTGCATGGGCATCTTCGCCAACCGCCCGCTCGCCTGCGCGTCGGGCCTGGGCATCAACGCCATGATCGCGGGCATCACCACCACCATGTGCGGCGGTGACTGGCACGTTGCCATGAGCGTTATCTTCCTCGAAGGTATCGTCATCTTGCTGCTCGTCCTTTGCGGCCTGCGCGAGGCCATCATGGATGCCATCCCCGTGGTCCTGCGCCACGCCATCTCGGTGGGTCTGGGCCTGTTTATCGCCATGATCGGCCTGTGCGACGCCGGCATCATCACCGCTGGCGCCGGTACGCTCGTCGGCTTGGGCGACATCACCTCCCCCACCTTTATCGTCGGCATCATCTCCATCGTCGTGACGGTTGCCCTGGCTTCCCGCAACGTGCCGGGCTCGCTGCTCATCGGCATCATCGTTGCCGTTATCGCCGGTATCCCGCTGGGCGTCACCCATGCGCCCGAGGGCCTCATCGCACCGCTCGACTTCTCGACCTTTGGCGCCCCGTTTGCCAGCACCGCCGATGGCAACATGGCCATCGTGAAGGTTCTGACCGACCCGATGCTGCTCGTCGTTGCCTTCTCGCTGCTCATGAGTGACTTCTTCGACACCATGGGCACCGCGATGGCCGTCGCCAAGCAGGGCGAGTTCTTGACCGAGGACGGCAATGTCGAGGACATCCGTCCCATCCTGGTCGTCGACTCCGTGGCCGCTGCTGCCGGTGGCTTTATGGGCGTCTCCTCCATCACTACCTTCGTCGAGTCCACCTCTGGCGCTGCCGACGGTGGCCGCACGGGCCTCACCTCTGTCACCACCGGCGTGCTGTTCATTCTCGCCGCGTTCTTCTCCCCCATCGTCACCATCGTTTCCAGCGCCGCCACCTGCGGTGCTCTGGTCTACGTCGGTTACCTCATGATGAGCGAGGCCTCCGAGATCGACTGGTCCGACGTGTCGCAGGGTTTCCCGGCGTTCATGATTGTCGCCGGCGTGCCCTTCACTTACTCCATCTCTGCCGGCATTGGCCTGGGCTTTATCGCCTACGTGATCGTCGCGCTCTTTAAGGGCGAGGCCTCCAAGATCAAGCCGCTCATGTGGATCGCAGCCCTCGCCTTCCTCGTCTACTTCTTTGTAGCGTAGGCGCAAGATTCGCAATACCAAACAGCAAAGCGCGGAGTCGCATCGAGCGGCTCCGCGCTTTGCTTTTAAAGCCAGGCACCACACGGACGCGCGATGTATTGCTTCGCAAGTTTTGGACGTTTTGCTCTCCAAACGGCACTACCGACGGCTACATCCTGCAGATATGCTGGATATAACCGCATAGGCCCTATGAGGATGGGAGTAACCATGGCCGTCTTGTTCACGACCCCCAAGCGCAATGACAAAACCTCTGGAGCCCATTTTGTCGAGCCCGACCTGCGCCGTTGCACGCTGCTCGCACACGGCAGCTGGCGCCGCGTGACACGCCGCATCGTTGTAGGCGCCGTATGCGCGCTCACGGTAAGTTCGCTGCTCATGCCGAGCGTCTCGCTCGCGGCCGAGTGGGTGGACGTCGGCGGCACCCAATACAACGCCGGCACCGCGGCGGGCGACGCCGCCGGCACCTGGAGCTGGGACGGCGCCGACGACATGAAGCTCAACGGCTATAACGGCGGCGCGATCGAGGCAGCGGGCAAGCTCAACGTGAGCTACGAGGGCAACAACACCGTCACTAACGACAACGGCCGCGGCATCAAGGTTAAGGATGGCGCGAACGAGAACGCCGAGCTTAATATTCAGGGCGACGCGTCCAGCACGCTCAACGTGACATCTTCTCGTGACGCCATCACTTCCGTCGGCAACATCAACATCGACGGCGCTGGCACTGTCAACGCCACGAGCACCGAGCACGATGCCATCGATGCCGGGGGCGATGTCACCATCAAGGGCTCGGGAAACGTTAACGCCACGGGCGATTCGGATGGCATCAGGGCCGACGGCAACATCACGATCGACAACAGCGGAACCGTCACCGCCAAGGCCACCGAGGATCAGGGTATCGATGCTAACGAGAACCTCATCATAAAGGGCGGCGGCAAGGTAGAGGCAAGCTCTATCAAAGACAATGCGATTTGGGCCGACGGCAACATCGAGATCTCGGGTGGCAGCCAGGTCAAGGCAAGCTCCGAGGAAGACGCCGCCATCGACGGTAAAAACAGCCTCACGGTCACGAACGCTTCCCTCAACGCAAGTGGCGTTGGGTATGGCATCTATGTCTACAAGGGCATCACGCTCGATGGCGCGACCGTGACGGTCCGCGCAAGCTCAGATGGCGGGGAAGCCAGCGCACTCTTCACCGATGAGGACAACATCGTCATCAAGAACGGCTCGACTGTGGATGCGCTCGCAGAAGGCAGGTTCTCGGTTGCAATCTCCACCAGTAATTTCTACTCCGACGAAGCGGGTGGCCATATCTACATCAGCGACTCCGTTGTCAAGGCCATAGCCCGCTATGCCGAGACCGGCGGCGACGGCCCCGACCACTACAGTGGAGACCAAAACGACGAAATCATCCCTGAGTCCGAGGGCCTGAACATCGGCATCTTCGCGCAGACCGAGAAGGGCATCACGCCCGCGACCATCTCGATCGTCCGCAGCAAGGTCACGGCCGAGGGAGACACGGCGGCTATCTTCGCCCTTGCCATGAGCGCGGACGGCAAGGCGATCGGCACCATCGAAATCAAGGACGCCATCATCCAGACGCCTGCAGGCGGCAAAGTCATTGACTATCGCAACAAGGAAGAGCTCAGCGACGGCATCGTCTACGAGGCGGGGCAGACCATTGGCACGGGCGATGCCACGATTGACTCCCCCTATGACGCCGCTGTCGCCAAGAGCACGGTCATCGTGCCTCCCGAGGAGACCAAGCCCGAGGAAAAGCACGGCAAGACCAAGCCCGAGGGTTCCAAGTCCGAGGGCACGAAGACAACCAAGACCGTTGCAGTTGCAGCCAAGGGAGCCAAGACCGTCGGCAAGCTCGCGGCAACCGGCGACACCTCGAACGCAGCCATCGTGGCAGCCGCCCTTGCGGGAACAGCCGCCATCGCCGCGGGCGCCGTGGTGAGCCGCAAGCGCTCATAGACGCCCTTCATACACGAACCGACACTTTTAAAGCCGCCTAGTCCGCGCACCGTTTAGCAACGCCACCGCCGAGCCCCCCCTCCGGCGGTGGCGTTTCCTGTTTGCACTCGTATGGTGCACACGCGAGCGGAGTCGCAACAGGCGGCTCCGCGCTTTGTGATTAATGCCCGACAACGCGTAGGTGCGCAGCTTATTCCTCTTCCGGATTTTGGACATTTTGCCCTCCAAACGGCACTACCGCCGGCAACATCCAGCAGATACGCTGAACCTAGCCGTATAGGCCCTATGAGAACGGGAGCAACCATGGCAGCCTTGTTCACGACCCCCAAACGCAATGACACTACCGCCGGAACCCATGTTGCCGAACCCGACGTTCGCCGTCGCATAGGACTCGCGCACGGCAGCTGGCGCCGCGTGACGCGCCGCATCGTCGTAGGCGCCGTGTGCGCGCTCACGGTGAGCTCGCTGCTCATGCCGAGCGTCTCGCTCGCGGCGGAATGGGTCAAGGTCGGCGGCAACAAGTACAACACCGCGGCGAGCGACGAGGCCGGTACCTGGTCGTGGGACGGCGCCGACGACTTGAAGCTCAACAACTATAACGGCGGCGAGATCCAGGCCGCAGGCAAGCTCAACGTGAATTACTCGGGAACCAACATCGTCACTGCCGAATGGATCGAAAGCATCAACGTTTCTCATGGCACTAACGAGAATGCCGAGCTCAATATCCAAGGCGACGCGGGCAGCACGCTCAGCGTGACATCTACTGAGGACGCTATCCTCTCCACGGGTAATATCAACATCGACGGAGCCGGATCCGTCAACGCCACGAGCACTGGGTTTGATGCCATCAATGCCGGGGGTGATCTCGCTATCAAAGGTTCGGGCAACGTCAACGCCACGGGTGCATCGGATGGCATCAGGGCAAACGGCAATATCACGATTGACGACAGCGGAGCCGTCACCGCCAGGGCTACCGAGGACAAGGGTATTGGAACCGACAAGAACCTCACCATCAAGGGTGGCGGGACGGTCGAGGCAAGCTCAGCTGATGGTGAGGCCCTTTGGAGCGGCGGCAATATCAACATCTCGGACGGCAGCCAGGTCAAGGCAAGCTCCGAGAAAGACGCTGCCGTCGAGGCCAAGGGCAGCCTCGCAGCCACAAACGCCTCCCTCAACGTAAACGGTGTTGAATATGGCGTCTATGCCCACAAGGGCATCACCCTCGATCATGCAAACGTGACGGTCCGTGCAGGTAAAGGCAGATACGGTGGCGCCATCGCCCTCTTCACCTACCAGGACGACATCGTCGTCAAGAACGGCTCCACCGTGGACGCGTTTGCGGAAGGCGAGGTTTCGGCTGCATTCTCCACCAGAAACGATCGACCCAACGAGAAGGGTGGCCACATCTACATCAGCGACTCCGTTGTCAAGGCCATAGCCCGCTATGTCGAGAACGGCGACGGCCCCACCCCCTACAGCGAAAACCAAGATGGCGAGACGAGGCGCGAACCCCAAGGCGAGAACATCGGCATCGTCGCCCAGACCAGCGAGGGCATTATGCCCGCGACCATCTCCATTGTCCGCAGCAAGGTCACGGCCGAAGGAGACACGGCGGCGATCTTCGCCCTTGCCATGAGCGCGGACGGCAAGACAATCGGCACCATCAAGATTGAGAACGCCGCCATCCAGACGCCCGAAGGCGGCAAGGTCATTGACTATCGCAAGCTCCGTGACGGCATCTACGAAGCAGGCCAAGCCATCGGCACGGGCGACGCCACGGTCGACTCCCTCTATATCAAAGCAGTCGCCAAAAGCACGACCATCGCACCTCCCGAGGTAGCCAAGCCGGAAGACCCCAAGCCCGACGAGACCAAGCCCGCGGAGTCCAAGCAGAACCCCAAGCCTGAGGGCTCAAAGCCGACCAAGGCCGTTGCGGCTTCAACCACGAAAGCCAAGACTACCGGCGTGCTCGCGGCAACCGGCGACACCTCGGGTGCGGCCATCGTGGCAACCGTCCTTGCGGGAACAGCCGCTATCGCCGCAGGCACCATGGCGAGCCGCAAGCGCTCTTAGACGCCTCTGCGCACATGGCAGCTCCCGCGAAGGCCCCGAGTCCCAGCACCGTTTAACAACGCCACCGCCGAGCTCCCCTCCGGCGGTGGCGTTTTCCATATGCGTCCGCAGGGTATGCACGAGATTGTCTTTGGTCTAGCCCAACCTGCATGAGCCGGCGTGCGACAATGGGGGCCGTCGATATCACAACGCCGAGAGAAGCCCGTCATGGAAGCGCATCAAAAGCAGATAACCGTTCATGCACAGCATGCCGAAAGCGCACCAGTCATCTATCTTCCCGTGGTCATGGGCGACGGCACGGAGGTTTATGAACGCTGCCGAGAGCTCAACTGCCCGCCCTTCACGCTTGTCGGCATTGGCAGCCTCAACTGGAATCGCGAGCTGAGCCCCTGGGTATGCGACGGTACCGTGCGCGATGCCGAGCCCTTTGGTGGACAGGCCGCTGGTTTTCTTGACGAGTTGTTGAAGCAGATAATCCCAGAGGCCGAATCATCGCTCCCGCAACCGCCCACCTGGCGCGGCATTGCCGGCTACTCGCTGGCAGGCCTCTTTTCGCTTTGGGCCCTCTGGCAGACCGATGCCTTTGACCGCGCTGCAAGCGCATCGGGGTCCCTGTGGTTTCCCGGCTTTATCGACTATGCGCATAACCACGCGATGACAGCTACGCCCAGCGCCGTCTATCTGTCGCTCGGCAAAAAGGAGACCAAGACACCCAACCGCATGATGCGGCACGTACTCGACGATACGCACGCAATGGAAAAGCTGCTCGGCGACCGAGGCATCCCCGCGGCCTTCGAACTCAACCCCGGCAATCACTTTGCCCAGACCGACCTGCGCATGGCGCATGGCATCCACTGGATACTCACGCACTAAAAATGGCTCCCACACGTTGCAGCACGCATGGGAGCCATAGTAAGCCCTATCAACAGCCAGCCGTTACTCGGCGGCTTCCTCGAGTTCGGAAACGTCGAACTCAAAGTCATTACCCGGCAGAATCGCATTGAGCACGATACCCACCAGCGAACCCACGGCAAGACCCGAAAGCGAAATCGTCACGCCGCCCAGCTCCAACACGATGGCGCCGGCGGTGCTGTACGCGATGCCGAGCGAAAGCACGAGCACAAGAGCGGCCACCAGCACGTTGCGGTTGTTCTGGAAATCGACCTGGTTCTCAATGAGGTTGCGCACGCCTACGGCACTGATCATGCCGTAGAGTACGAGCGACACGCCGCCGATAACGCATGGCGGCATGGCGGCGATCACGGCAGCGAACTTGGGGCAGAAGGAAAGCACGATGGCGCAGCACGCGGCAATGCGAATCACGCGCGGGTCGAACACGCGCGTCAGAGCGAGCACGCCGGTGTTCTCGCCATACGTGGTGTTGGCCGGAGCGCCAAAGAGCGAAGCCAGGATCGTGGCGAGACCATCGCCGAGCAGCGTGCGATGCAGGCCGGGATCGGCAATGTAGTTACGCTCGCAGGTGGAGCCAATAGCGGAGATATCACCGATATGCTCGATCATGGTTGCAAAGGCCAACGGCATGATGGTGATGATGGCGGTCGTGGCAAGGCCGCTATCGAACTGCGGCCCAAAGAGTGCAAACACGGTGTTGTCCCACACGATGGGAAGACCGACCCACGGCGCGGCGGCAACGCCCGAAAAATCGACCTCACCCAACGCGGCGGCAACGGCATAGCTCACCACGACGCCCAGCAGGATCGGCACGATCTTAACCATGCCGCGACCCCAAATGTTGCAGATCACGATAACGGCAACGGCAATAACAGCCACAAGCCAGTTGGTCTGGCAGTTGGCAATAGCGGAGCTCGCCAGAATCAAGCCGATGGAAATGACGATGGGACCGGTCACCACCGGCGGGAAGAAGCGCATGACGCGCTTGGCGCCAAACGCGCGGAAGAGTGCCGCAAGTACCGGATAGAGTAGACCGGCGCAGGCAACGCCCAGGCAGGCGTAGGGCAAAAGCTCGGCCTCGCAGTTGGGCGCGATGGCGGCATAACCGGCAATAAAGGCAAACGATGAGCCCAAAAATGCCGGCACCTTACCGCGCGACAGGAAGTGGAACAGCAGCGTGCCCAAGCCGGCAAACAAAAGCGTTGCCGAAACCGAGAGACCGGTGAGCACGGGCACCAGCACCGTGGCACCAAACATGGCAAACAGGTGCTGTAGGCCGAGCAAAAACATGCGCGGGCGGCCGAGCGACGATGCGTCGTAGATGGCATCGGTGACGGCGGGCGTCGAAGACTGGGACATGGATGTCCTTTCGAATGGAAGGGCGATCGGGCATATCGGATAACCTGCCCGAACGATACGATCCGAACCATTGTACGCGATGCACCATGTCTCGCACGCGCCGTCACCTGCAAACGTTACCGCTATTTCCAAACGCGCTCGGCAACGCGCTTGACCAGCGCGATCTTTGCCCACTGTTCGTCCTCGGTCAGTTTGTTGCCAATCTCGCAGCTGGCAAAGCCGCACTGGGGCGACAGGTACAGGTTCTCGAGCGGCACATACTTTGCGGCCTCGTGAATACGTTCGACGATAACGTCCTCGTCCTCAAGCTCAGCCGCCTTTGTAGTGATCAGTCCCAGCACCACCTTCTTGCCGGGGGCAACGTACTTGAGCGGCTCAAAACCACCGGCGCGGGGTGTGTCGAACTCCAGATAGAACGCATCGACGTTCTCATGTGCGAACAGGTACGGCGCGATGGGGTCGTAGCCGCCCTCAAAAGCATAGGTGGAATGATAGTTGCCGCGGCACACGTGCGTGTTGATGACCAAATCGTCAGGCTTGCCCGCGATGGCGGCATTGTTGAGTGCCACGCCCAGCTCGGACACCTTTTGCAGGTCAACCGGGCTCATGCCAGTCTTGGACACAAAGTCGGTATCGCAATAGATGCCCCAGGTGCAGTCATCAAATTGGATGTTGCGGCAGCCCGCGGCATACAAGTCGGCAATCACGGTGCGGTATGCTGCGGCAATGGCATCGGCGAGCTCTTCGTCGGTCTTGTAGACGGCGCGTAGACTCTCCTGCTGGCCGTCGCAGCGGTCGAGCGTGACTTCGGAGAACGTCTGGATCGGCGCCGGAATGGTTTGCCGTGCGACCTGGCCCTCTCCCTCAAGCGCCTTGACGAACTTAAAATGCTCGACGAACGGGTGGTTCTCGCCGCTAATGGAACCGGTAACCACGGCGGTGTCGGCCGTCGTCTCCTCGTCATGGAACATATAACCCGTGCGTGAGGTGCGGCGCTCAATGCCGTTAAGGCCCCACATAAAATCGAGGTGCCAGTAGCTGCGGCGGAACTCGCCATCGGTGATCGCCTGCAGGCCGGCGGCCTTCTGCTTGGCCACCAAATCGCGAATGGCATCGTCCTCGACGGCCTTAAGGCCGGAAGCGTCGAGTTTACCCGCGACATAGGCGGCACGGGCGTCCTTTACAGCCTGCGGACGAAGAAAGCTGCCGACGATATCGGCGCGAAACGGCGCGTTCGGTTGAATCGAAGTGCTCATAGATATCTCCCTTTGCATTGGTTGCTTTACTGGGACAGAGTATGAGCGCTCATATGACCATCGTAAAATATACGTTTATAACAGTTTGATATAGATGCTTCCTATATCAGTCTGGACTGCCATAAAGAGACTTGAACCGTGCGGAGCACAGCACCCTAGATATGCTGACGAATCGCGTCGATATAGGCCCGACCGTAGCGCGTGAGCGTCGTGTTCTTGCGTGTGATGATGCCAATCTCCATGTACTCGTCCACGTCGAGCGGAATCGAGATAATGCCGGGGCCGTTGAGCTCGTGGCTGATCACGCCCGAACATACCGTGTAGCCGTTGAGGCCCATGGCCAGGTTGAACAACGTCGCGCGGTCGCGCACGCGGATATTCTTGTGGCGCTCAAACGTCGAGGTCAGTTCCTCGGAATAGTAAAACGAGTTATAGCTGCCCTGCTCGTAGGACAAAAACGGGTAGTCTTCCAAGTCCTCGAGCGTCACGCTGGAGCGGTCCGCCAGCGGATGGTCGGCGCAGACGAAGACATGTGGCGTGGCGCAGAAGAGTCCTTCGAACACGAGCTCGTTGGCCACCAGCATGCGCTCGATGACCTCGCGGTTATGCTCGGATAAGTACAGGATGCCCAGTTCGCTTTTCATATGCGCGACATCCTCGATAATCTCGTGGGTCTGCTCCTCGCGCAAGGTAAAGTCGTAGCGCGCGGCATCGAACTCGCGGATCACGTCGACAAACGCGTTGACGGCAAAGGAATAGTGCTGACAGCTTACGCTAAAATGCGGCACCTGTTCGGATGCTCCTTTGTACTTGTCCTCGAGCAGGTCGGCCTGGTCGAGCACCTGGCGCGCGTAACCCAAGAAGGTCTCGCCCTCCTCGGACACAATGACACCCTTGTTGGTGCGCTCAAAGATATGCACACCCATCTCGTTTTCGAGATCGCGAATCGATGCGGTGATCGAAGGCTGCGACACAAAGAGCCGGCGCGAGGCCTCGGTGATGCTGCCGCATTCGGCAACTTTGACGACATATCTGAGCTGCTGAAGCTTCATGGCTTTCTCCCTAGACGTTCGTGACGTCGAAACCCGTCGTGCTCATCTGACGCATAAACGACGGCATCTCCCCCGTCGCGGCGCAGGCGGCAATCTGATGCAGAGCCCCGGCAACCGCATCGTCTGCCGCAGCGCCGATATGCCAGCGCGCGGCAGCCGTGACGGCCTCGTTGGCATTGGCGACTGCAACGGAGTTGGGGACGGCACCGATCATGGGCAGGTCGTTATCGGAATCGCCAAATACGGCCACCTCGTCGGACGTCAGGTCCAAAGCGCGCGCCAGCTCCAGCGCAGCGCAACCCTTGTCCCAACCTGCTGGAAGAATGTCGAACAGGCGCACACGATTGTTGGGAAACACGAGCGAGAGTTCCGGCACCTCGGCGGCAACGCGCTCGCGTAGCTCCGCGAGCTCCTCACGCGAACGAGCACTCCAGATATTCGCCTTGAACACTGGTGCGTCATCGACGACAGGACGGCACGGGGCCTCTTCGCCCTTGAGCCATGCGTTGCCGCCCGACTCCATGGCGCGGCGCACACGCTCGGGGTCGCTCGTTACACAATAGGCATCGTTGCCCCAAAAGTCATCGCCCAGGCTGTAGACCTTCAGATACGTATCGTCGGTCTCTTGCTCCAAGTAGTCAGCCAAGCGCATAAGGGCGGCGTTATCGGTCGCATGCGAGGCTACCACCTCGCCGTCCACAAACATGACCTGGCCGTTGCAAAACGCGCCGGTCGAGAAGCACTCGGCGCGATTGCGGAACATCCAGCCCATCGCGGAGGGCTGGCGACCCGAAACCGGGCCAAAGTGCAGACCCGCCGCCTGCATGGCATGAATGCCCTCGATGGCGTAGTCGCTGGCGCCGTCATGCCCGGCTGGAATCAGCGTATCGTCCATATCGGTCAGCACAAGTTTAATCATAAGGCCCCCTCGGTCATTCTTAATCCCGTCTATTGTACCGACCTGCCAAAAAGAGACAGGTTTATATTGGCAGGTTTTATCTGGGAAAACGCAAAGCCCCAGTTGTTACCTGCCAAAATAAACCTGTCCCTTTTTGGCAGGTGCGCTAGTATAGGGAACAACAGATTCGATGCGGGAGTGCCGGCGGTGCAAACCACAAGGCTGAGAGGGCATGGGGCCCAATCCTTTGAACCTGTCAGTTAATGCTGGCGTAGGGAGCATGCCGCCTTTTTAGGGGCGCTGTCTATGCACAGCGCCCCTTTTCTATGCCAAGGAGGCATGTGCAGTGATTGATTCGGAACAGCTTAAGCAACATGTGATCAAGGCCGTGGGGGAGATTCGCGCCACCAATCCGATGGCAGGCTCCATCACCAACACGGTGACGATTGACTTTGTCGCCAACGCACAGCTCGCCGTGGGCGGATCGGCCGCCATGGTCTATCTGCCCGACGAGGGCGAGGCACTCGTTGCCGGCGGCGGCGCCATCTATCTCAATATGGGTACGCTCTTCCCCATCTACGAGCAGACGATTCCCCGCGCGGCCAAGGCGGCACACGACGCCGGCAAGCCCTGGGTACTCGATCCGGTTGGCCTGGGCATCGGTAGCCTGCGCACCCAGTTGGTAAGCGAACTCAAGCAGTACAAGCCCGCCATCGTGCGCGGCAACGCCTCCGAGATCATCGCGCTCGCCGGCCTATGGGGTCTTGAGGGTGAGGCGGCCGATCTGAGCCGCGTGCGCGGTGTCGATACCACCGACACGGTCGACGCTGCCCGCGATGCCGCCGTGGCGCTCGCCCGCTACACCGGCGGCGCCGTTGTGGTCTCGGGCGAAGTCGACCTGATTACCGACGGCACAACCGTGGCCAAGTCCCACGGCGGCAGCCCGCTCATGTCCAAGATCACCGGTTGCGGCTGCTCGCAGGGCGGCGTGCTGGCCGTGTATGCCTGCGCCGCCGATCCGTTTACGGCAGCCGTCTGCGGTGCCGCCGTCTACAACGTTGCCGGCACGCGTGCCGCCGCTGTCGCCGATGCCCCGGCAAGCTTTAAGGCCGCCTTTATCGACGAGCTCTACCGCGCGACCGCCCAGGACATTGCCGATAACCGACTCGAGCTCGAGGAGGCATAAGCCATGTCCGAGCCCGCAACCGATGCCGGCATGAACACACTCGTCGCCGTGGCCATCGCCCCATGCGGCACCGGCGATGAGCTGTCCGCCGAGGTCGCCGAGGTCGTGCGTGTCATTCGCGAGAGCGGCCTTCCCAACCGCACCACCTCGATGTTCACCGAGATCGAGGGCGACTGGGACGAGGTCATGCAGGTCGTGCGCGACGCGACCTTTGTGTTGGCGAGCAAGGGCATCCGCACCGAAGTCGTGCTCAAAGCCGATATTCGACCCGGATTTACCGACACCATGACCGGCAAACTCGAGCGCATGGAAGCACAGATCAAAAAGCAGGAGGAAGCACGATGAGCATCCGCGACAACCTTGATATCTCGGCCTATCTGGTACTCGGCCCCGAAAACACCCTCGGACGCCCCGTGGGCGATGTGGTGGCCCAGGCACTCGACGCCGGCTTTACCTGCATCCAGGTGCGCTCCAAGGTGGCAAGTGCCCGCGAGATCATCGCGCTGACCGGCGACGCCGCGCAGGCAATCGCACAGGCCGGCAAGACCGGTCAGGTCGCCCTGTTAATCGATGACCGTCTGGACTGTGTGCTTGCCGCGCGCGAGCAGGGCATTGCCGTCGATGGCGTGCACGTAGGCCAGAGCGACATTCCCGTCGAGGTCTGCCGCAAGCTGCTGGGCCCCGACGCCATCGTGGGCCTTTCGGCCCGTTGCGAGGAGATGCTCGAGTACGTCAAGACCGCCGACATGAGCCTGGTCGACTACCTGGGCATCGGCCCGCTCCACGAGACCGAGACCAAGCGCGACTGCGGACGCGCGGCCGACGGCTCTATCATCACCAAGAGCTTTGAGGACCTTGCCGCACTCCACGCGGCAAGCCCCGTGCCCATCGTGGTGGGCGGCGGCGTTAAGACGGCCGACTTGCCGCAGCTTAAGGCCACCGGCGTCGACGGCTTCTTTGTGGTAAGCGCCGTCTGCAGCGCCGACGACCCCCATGCCGCAGCCAAGGAGCTTGTCGACACCTGGCAGCAGGCATAGGCATAGGCCGAACAGCTGATTCGCAGCCTCATATCTTCAGCAATGGAAAGCGCATCCCAGTTTGGGCCTCCATTCCGGGATGCGCTTTCCGTATGCGACCCTTACCCCGCCAGATACGCTTCCAACGCCGGCAAAGTCGCCTCTGCATCGTGGCGGCCGACCTGGTAGATGCGCTCGAGCTCATCCGGTTCGCGGCACAGCGACGGCACCTTCACCGATTCGCTCGGCCGCACCACAAAGATTTCGCCGGCAGCCTCTCGACGTGCCAGGTCATCGAGCGTGGCATTGTAGACCTCATGCCGATGCTCAAGCGCTGCAACAAACTCCGGATAGTGACGGAACACGCGCCGCAGCATGGGCATCACGCTGTTGGGCTGCTTCACAAAGCCCGCCGGCTGCGTGAGTACCACGATATTGCGGTCATACCCCTGCGCAAACAGCCATGCGCTGGGAATAGAATCAGCCACGCCACCATCCAGATACTTATGCCCGTCAATAGCAACGGGACGCGTCGCCACAGGAATGGCAGACGACGCCCGGATCCACTCGATATCGCGCTCGTCGCCATACGGTAGATCGTGGTAGACGGCCTTGCCCGTCTCGATATCGGTACACACGCACGTAAATCGCATGGGGCAGGCGCGATACGCCTCCAAGTCGATGGGATCGCGCTCGATAGGCACCTCGTGATAGGCAAAATCGGCATTGAACATATCGCCGGTTCGCAGCCAGCTGGTCACGCTCGCATAGCGCTTGTCGGCGCAATAAGCCTTGTTGTAACGAATGGCACGGCCGATCTGGCGCGATTTAAAGTTGTAGCCAAACGCCGCGCCCGCCGAGACACCCACCATATGGTCGCAGGTCAAACCGCGCTCCATCCAAACGTCGAGCACGCCCGCCGTATACATACCGCGGTAGCCGCCTCCCTCGAGCGCAAGCCCCACCGTGCGCGTCGTATCCGGCTGTGCCATGTGACCATCTCCGTTCCTGCGTTTTAAAACGGGACAAGTATACCCGTCAACATATATCGACTCAGTCGCATTTTTCATGCGCACCCAGGCGTTGCCGTTTGGCGAATAATGGCGAATAATGGCCGCCCGCAACATGGGCACCCCTGCATAATTCCATACACTTGTTTATACTACTCAGTAGTTATCAGCAACGAACGTCAGCCGACAAATAAACCCAACGACGCAGCAAGGCGGGGGCTTGGAAACACGCGAGGCGTTGAGCAACAACGCGTGTGCACAACGAGCTCGCCCGACGCAATCCGCCCCGACCCCAGAAAGCCGCCTACAGCATGGATACCCCCAGCAATTACACTGAAACGCTCGAAAAGACCGTCCGCGACCTTCTCAAGCGTCAGGAGGATCTGGTCAGGACCGCCTTTACCGACCAGCTTACCGGGCTTGGCAACCGCGGCGGCTTTGCCCGTTCCCTCGAGGAGCTCTGGGAGCAGGACACCCCCGTTACCATGGCGTACATCGATATCGACAATCTCAAGCACTGCAACGACGTCTTTGGCCATGACGAGGGCAACCGCTATATTTTGCAGGTAAGCCTCTATCTCAAGCTGTATATGGAGGTGGACGAAGCGGCGTTTCGTCTGGGAGGCGACGAGTTTGCCATCCTGTCTACGATTGCAACCGAGGACGACCTCGCCGAACGTCTGGAACGCTGCCGAACGGTCCTGCTCAAAAACAACGATGCCGAGATGCCTCACTCGTTTAGCTACGGAGTGGCACACGCCGACCCCGCCCTGGGCGAAGCCCCCAATCGCTTGACGAACGATGCCGACCATCGCATGTACGACTACAAGCTACGTCATGCCGTGCACCTTGATCGACGCAATATCGCACAAGCCCACACCGACGACTTCGAAATAAGCGATCGAATTTTCGACGCCCTTTCGATGCTCAACGAAGGCCGCTATTTCTTTATCGAGAACTTGGACAAACATCGAACCCTTTGGTCACAAGGCGCCTTGCGCGATCTTGGTCTTCCTTCGGAGCATATAGACAACTGTCACGATTATTGGAAAACGCGTGTCCATCCCGATGACCTTGAGGCCTATACCAACGACATCGACCAAATCTATGACGGCTCCAAACATCGTCACGTCATGCAGTACCGCGTGCGCAATGCCGCCGGCGATTACATCCTCGGCCGTGCTCGCGGGTTTCGTATCGACGGCGACGGAAATGTCCCCTCGCTCTATGTCGGCGAGCTCGTCAACCACTCGCTTGCCGAGACCGTCGACGCCGCCACGGGTCTCGGAACGCAGCGCACGCTGATCAACGCTATCGATGCCTGCCGTCGCGACCGTTGCGAGACGGGGCTTATAGCAGTGCGCGTTCGCGGCACGGCAAAGCTCAACGAGCTCTACGGGGCCGAGGCCGTCGACAACATGCTCGCCGAATACGCAGGCCGCATGCTGTCGATTACTCGCGGCAGGAGTCGCGTCTTCCGTTCACGCAACGCCCAGTTCGTCGTGCTTAGCAACAATTTGGATCACGAAGCATTCGAGCAACTGATCCAACATCTCAAAGAGGCCGTTTTCGCTCCCGTTCGAATCGCGGGCGACACTATTACCCCCGTCTGTCTTGTCGTTCCGGCCTTTTACGAGCACCTGACCAATCAAACGGCCGCCGTTTTAGGCGAACTCGACCGTCGCATTCGCACGGCCGGCGGGCTTGTTCCCAACGACAGCCTCCCCATACCCGAGGTGGAACGCAAAAGCGCCATCGCCGAACGCATCGATCCGCTCACGGGTCTCTATCGACCCAGCGAGTTTATGCGCCGCGCCAACGAATTTCTCGAGACAAGGCGCAACGGCGCCTGGTGTATCGCCACCGTCGATATGGGGCACATGCGACTGTTCAACGAATGGCACGGACAGGCCGAGGGTGACCGCGTACTCGCCGATGTGGGCACGGTTCTCAAGGACATCGAGAATGCCGCCATGGGCGTCGCAGGGTACTGGGGCCAAGACGATTTTTGCGTACTCATCCCCTTTGAACACGACACCGTCCATAAAATCTATAGCCGTGTTCGCGAAGCCGTGGCCAAGCATGATGACGGCGCGGGCTTCTGGCCGTCCATGGGTGTTTACCCCATCGACTCCAACGAGGAAATCACCATCGATGCGCAGGCCAAGGCCATGTTTACCAATCGGCGCGCAAAAAACGACTTTAAGGAGCGCATTGCCATTTTCCGCCCCGAGGAATACGAACACGAAATCGCGTTCCACCGCACGCTGACCGAATTCCAGTATGCGCTCTCAAACGGCCGCATTACCTACTACTTGCAGCCCCAGGTCGACATGGAAACCGGCGAGATCGTTGGCGCCGAGGCGCTCACACGCTGGATTGACAAGGATGGCTCCCTCATTTCGCCCGCTACCTTTATCCCCGCACTCGAGGAAAGCGGTTTTGTGGTGACGCTCGACAAATACGTTTGGCTGGGCGTCGCCTCGTGGCTGCGCGAGCGCATCGATCGAGGGCTGCGCGTGGTTCCGATCTCGCTGAATGTGTCGCGCGTGGATATCCTTGCCTGCGACGTTGCCGAACATATGGGGGCGCTCGCTGCCCAATACAACCTGCCGCCCGAGCTCATGCGCATCGAGATCACCGAGACGGCCTATACGGGAGAGTCCGAGGCTGTGGATAGGCTGACGGCCGACCTGCACACTCGCGGCTTCTCGACCTACATGGACGATTTTGGCACCGGCCAGTCCACGCTCGCGATGCTCAAGAACGTCAACGTCGACGTCATCAAGCTCGACCGCACGTTTGTGCCCGATGACGGCGATCAAGGCCGCAGTACGCAAATCATTTCATCAATGCTCGAGATGGCACAGTCGCTCCATCTGCCCGTTGTGATCGAAGGCATCGAGACAAATGAGCAGGCAAACATGCTACGCCAAATGGGCGCCCGCTACGCTCAGGGCTTCCTCTACTACCGTCCCATGCAGGCGGAGGATTTTGAGGCACTGCTCGACGGTGGCGACAGCAACTAATACGCTCGTGCGCAAACGCCACCGTCGAGGGAGCGTTTGTTCCCATGAGCTAACTAATACCCCAATCTAAACCAAATTGGGAGTAAGATACAAACCATTGTTCCATCCAAGGAGGTCATCCATCATGAACGAGTCGTATCGCCTGGGCGAGCAATCAATCATCGCTCATCTTCAGCGACTTGCGAACGGGGCCTCAACCACCGAGCTCGATGTTGCCGCGCTGCCCCCGGAGCTGTGCGCCATCGGCGAGCAGCTACAGAAGACATTTGCCATCCTGCAACAAGAACGCGAGCTGCTTGAGCACGGCGCCTATATCGACTCGCTCACCAGTCTTGGCAACCGTGGCGGACTCGACCGCCATGTCGATCGGCTCTGGCGCAAAGGCACCCCCTTCACCTGCGCCTATATCGATATCGACCGCCTTAAGCATTGCAACGATAAGTTTGGCCACGCCGAGGGCAATCGCTACATTCTGAGCATCTGCCGCGCACTCACCGAGACAATGGAGCACGATGAGTTGCTGTTCCGTATCGGTGGAGACGAATTTGTACTTATATCCCCCACGACAGACGAAGCCGAGCTCGAGCAGCGCCTGGAGCGGACGCGTGCCAATCTTATCGAGGCAACATCGGACGGCAAGGCGCCCATGATCGCCAGCTTTAGCTTTGGCTGCTCGCGCGTCGACCCACTTGCAGGCGATACGCGTCGCCAGATGACAAAGGACGCCGACCGCAAAATGTATCGCTACAAGCTCATGTACCGTGTGCAACAACCGGAAGAAGGCGATGCGCCGCAACGCCCGGTCACCGAACAACCCCCCCCCTGCAACGACCGAGTGTTCCAAGCGATCTCCATGAGCTCCGAGACACGCTATCCGTTCATCATTAACCTCGACACCGGCGAATCGCAATGGTCGGTTAATGCCGTGCGCGATTTTGACCTACCCTCCCAGCATCCCTACAACTCGCTCGATATATGGCTTGCCCGTGTTCACCCCGAGGACCGCGACAACGTACGTGCCGAGCTCGATATGGTGGTAAACGGCACGTGGCACTTCCACTGCATGCAGTATCGCGTCATGAATACCGCCGGAAAATACGCGCTTTGCGACTGCACAGGTTACCGCCTGGACGGCACCGATACCGAGCCCAACATGTATGTGGGCATTGTCACCAACCGAAGCTTGGCAGATACGACCGATTCCGTGACCGGTCTGGGCGATATCCACGCCCTGGTCAACGCCATTGGCGAGATGCGTCGCGTGGCACGAAACGCGGGCTTGATCGCCATTAAAATCGACGAAATCGCACAGGTCAATGCCCGCTTTGGCTTTGATGCAGGCGACCGCGTTTTGGCAGAAAGCGCCGCCTGCCTCATGGATTGCTCGCGCGGCAAGGGTCGTCTGTTCCGCTCGACCGGACCGATGTTCGTGGCGCTCTTTGACGACTTTGATCCCGAAGAGACCGACGCGGTTGCAGACGAAATCGAACGGTTCTTGGGATCGCCCGTGCTCCTCGGCTCATTTGAATATCAGCCGCCCCTTCGCGTGGCGACGCTTCATCTGGACGCCGTCGACCGACAGCCCGTTTCCATTTTGAACGAACTTAATGCGCTGATTAAAGAGGCGCCACAGGTACCGGGCACCAAGCTGGACTAGCGTTATGGGGCGCATGATGGTTAATTTCCGATCTCGGGCGAACACATTGGGCAAATAGGCCGTACCCGCAGTTAGCCGAACGCCCCCCCCGCAGTCCCTAGCGGGCCCGGGGGCACCGTTTCGATACTCTTGGTTTACTTTGCCTGATGCAAATAAGTGCTCAACAAGATAGAACCTATCCCCCGCCACGGATATGCCCTCGAGTAAATCTGTTAAGCCAAGCCTATCAAATTCTATTGACAATTGGCTGCATTGGTCCATTTTGTCGTCCAGCCACTTCCGCTGGCTATCGCCTCATAAACACAAACCTAACGAGCCGCACGAACGACAAAGAGGCCAAGCTGAACAGAAGTAGAACCAAAACTTCAAAAACGCTGGTATTCCAATCGCGTACCCAGCCCTCTACCGCCCACAAGAAAAACAGCAGCCCCATCCATAACGTCACAGAAGAAATCAGCTTTGCGTAGGGGCGTATATCAATCTCGCTCTCCCTTTTTGTGACATCATATCCAGCAATTGAGCAGAGCCATCTTCCTCTTCGGTATTGGATTGAAAGGACAATCAAGGCAATCGAAGTCATCAAGCAAACAGCATCCTCTGTTTCCATAGAGTTTCCTTTGCTTTCCATCCTAGTTACGCATTCACAATCGAATCAAACCAAGTATGAATTACTCGATAGCAACCGCCTTAGTATAAACCATAGCCGCCGCAGCAGCCCGCCTTCTAAGACCTCAGAGTTCGCCATCGAAGGCGACCTGCCCAGACTCCTCACAATCGGCTTGCATGAGGCCCCGAGCTCCAACATACTCTGGACCGTGTCCCTCTCGTACCTGGTGAGCGAGCCCGCCGTTGGCCCTCGGGGCCGGCTTCCCGGCCCCGAGAAACACTCGGATGAAGCTACCGATCGAGACGGGGCGCATGATGGGCGGTCGCTGGAATCGCGCCCCACGCCATCTGCCCGCTCGTGCGATAATCCTCCGCAGAAGTCACCGACAGCAGAGGGAGTTTGTGATGAAGGTTCTTTTGGTCAATGGCAGCCCCAAGGCAAACGGCAACACCGACCGCGCACTCGCCGAGATTGCCGAGCAGCTCAACGCAGAGGGCATTGAGACGCAGGTGTTTCAGCTGGGCGCCAAGCCTATTCGCGATTGCATCGGGTGCGGCCAGTGCGGCAAGCTCGATTGCCGCTGCACCTTTGACGACGATATGGTCAACGAGCTGATTGCCGCTGCCGAGCAGGCAGACGGCTTTGTCTTTGGTTCGCCCGTCTACTACGCGCATCCCAGCGGACGCATCCTCTCTGCCCTCGACCGTGCATTCTATGCTGGCAGCAAGGCCTTTGCGCACAAGCCGGGCGCCGCTGTCGCCGTTGCCCGTCGCGGTGGCACGTCGACCACCTTCGATGTGCTCAACAAATACTTCACCATCAACCAGATGCCCGTGGTGGCATCCACCTACTGGAACAACGTCTTTGGCGCCATGCCGGGCGAGGCCGCCCAGGACGCCGAAGGCCTTGCCACCATGCGAAACATCGGCAAAAACATGGCCTGGCTCCTACGTTGCATCGAGGCGGGAAAGGCCGCCGGCATCGAAGCCCCCCAGGCCGATCGCGCTAGGACCAACTTTATTCGGTAGAACGGCGGAACATAAATATGAACGTGCAAATCTTCGGCACCAAAAAGTCCTTCGATACCAAGAAGGCCCAGCGCTATTTTAAGGAGCGCCGCATTAAGGTGCAGTTTATCGACCTTAAGGAAAAGGAGATGAGCAAGGGCGAGCTCACGAGCGTGATGCAGGCGGTCGGCGGCATCGACAAGCTGCTCAACCCCAAAGCCAAGGACGAGGAGACGCTCGCACTCATCCAGCACCTCACCCCCAGCCAGCGCTTTGATAAGCTGCTCGAGAACCAGCAGGTTCTGGCCGAGCCCATCGTGCGCAACGGCAAGAAGGCCACCGTCGGTTATTGCCCCGATGTGTGGGGAGCCTGGGAGTAGCCTGTGTTATTTGCCGGCGCGTGGGTATAAGAGCAGGCGTTTGGCATAAGATTTAACTGTAAGCCATGTCTAACAAAGGAGGGCACATGCCCAACAGACCCGTGAAGATCATCATGCTTACCGGATACCTCGGTGCCGGCAAGACCACGCTGCTCAACCACATCCTCGCTAACGACGGCGGCATCCGCGCCGCCGTGATCGTCAACGATATCGGCGAGATCAACGTCGACGCCAGCCTTATCGCCGACGGCGGCCTTTCCGAGACCGACGACCTCATCCCGCTCACCAACGGCTGCATCTGCTGCACGCTTTCGGACGATCTGGCCAACCAGCTGCAGGGCATCGCCGATTCGGGCAAGTTCGACTACATCATCATCGAGGCCTCGGGTATTTGCGAGCCCATCCCCATCGCCTACACCATCTCGAGCTTCTGCGACGAGGCCAAGGTGGGCGGCGAGCCCAAGCTCGCGCTCGACAACATCGTGGCCGTGGTCGACTGCGCCCGCATGTACGACGAGTTCAACGGCGGTCGCGACCTGCTCGCCGAGGATATCGATGAGGACGACATCGAGAGCCTGCTTATTCAGCAGATCGAGTTTTGCTCCACGCTGATCCTCAACAAGACCGATACCGTCACGCCTGAGCAGATTGCCGAGCTCAAGGCCATCGTGCGCAGCCTGCAGAAGGACGCCGTGATTGTCGAGGCCCAAAACGGCGAGGTCCCCATGGAGGAGCTGCTCGACACCGACCGCTTCGACTTTATGCGCGCCTACAACTCCGCCGCCTGGATCGAGGCCATGGAGCATCCCGAGGAGCACGACGACCCCGAGGTGCTCGAGTACGACATCGAGACCTTTGTGTACTCCCGCCGCAAGCCGTTTGACCTGCAGAAGTTCACCGATTTTGTTGAGCAGGAGTGGCCCGACGAGGTCATTCGCGTCAAGGGCCCGCTGTGGCAGACCGGCGATCCGGACATGTGCTACATGTTTGAGCAGGCCGGCCACCAGATGCGTCTGATGGAGAACGGTCTGTTTGTCGACTCTGCGCCCGAGGGCGAGAAGCAGAAGATTATCGACGAGAACCCCGAGATCATGCAGATTTGGGACGACGAGACGGGCGACCGCATGACGAGCCTGTGCATCATCGGCCGTCACATGGACAAGGATGCGCTCATCGCCGCCCTCGATGCCTGCCTGACCGACTGGCACCGCGCCTAGGCTATCGAAGCGAGCATTTTCTGCCACGTAACCGCCAAACCACCACGAAGGTGCCTGTCCCCTTCGTGGTGGTTTTTCATTCTGAGCCAAGGAGATTCATGTTCAATATCGTGCTGTATGCGCCCGAGATTCCGGCCAATACGGGCAATATCGGCCGTACCTGCGTGGTCACCGGTACCCGCCTGCACCTGGTGGAGCCGTTGGGCTTTTCGCTCGACGACAAGACGGTGCGTCGCGCCGGCCTGGGCTACTGGCAAAACTTGGACGTGACGACCTATGCCGGCTGGGAGGATTTCCTTACGTGCAACGGCCTCTCCCCCGCCGATGAACGCCTGCATCTGCTGACCAAAAAGGCGCGCCGCACCTATGCGCAAAGCACCTACCGCGACGGTGACTATCTGGTCTTTGGCAGCGAGAGCTCGGGGATTCCCGAAGAGCTGCTCGCCGCAGCGCCTGCGCGCTGCGAGCGCATCCCCATGCTGCGCGACTGCGACTCGCTCGATAACGCCGAGGCCTGGGAAGCCCACGAGGAGGCGCTCGGGCATAGCGAGAGCGGCCACGAGGCCATCCTTCAGCAGGATATCTGCGGCAACTTCGTCAATCCGGACGACTACCGCATCAGCGCACTCAACCTCTCCAACAGCGCCGCCATCGTCCTCTACGAGGCCCTGCGCCAGACAAACTTCCCCGGAATGTGACAAAGGGACTGTCCCTTTGTCACATATTGCACCTACTGATTTAAATGGAATTAACCGGTTTTAAACGCTTTTAACTAGAAAAGATGCCAGTATATTACTAACTTTTACTGAGTTGCACCGTATGGGTTTCTATGCTTCCACCCCGTAAAGGACAGGAACCCCGCAGCAAATGGTCCCCACACATCAGAATTCAACTTCAAATACAAACGATTGCCGGAGTTCTCGCTTAGCTTGGCTTGTCAGGCTCGAATTCGCCCTTATGTTCAGTTTGCTGCATGCCTCGTCGATAGCCATAGCAAGTGATACAGACATGGTCATGGTCGTTTCACTTTTCAATTCGACCCGATAGCTCTTCGCCTTGTTTTTATCCTCTCCACCACATCTCGTCTCAATTAACAAGAGAACATCTGAGTCATGGGCATACCAATGGAGCTCAGGGCGCTGTGGAACCATGTCGCCCTCAAATTCCTGTGTAAACAGAATTTTCTTCTCGCTTCTCGTTGAATCGCTCAAGGAACCGTCGATTCGAACCGAGCCCTTCTTTCCCGCCTTGGCATTTCCCTTAACCTGGCGGCCTCGCCGAGTTTCCTCGTACTCCGTCACCTCCAGCTTGCAGCGCTTCGCGCCAAGCATGAACGCAATCCGTCTCAACTCGGCCATCTTGTCTTGTTGCATGGTTGCAAAATAAGAGTCAAGGTCAACAAAGCGAGACCGATCAAAAGCATCTATGTAATATGTGGAGTAAAGAGATGGTTTAGGATAGAAAGACAATTCGCTATCCCCGATTGCCTCGCGGTACAGATTGAAAATCTGCGTGCCCTTAACAGTATCCAGCCAACCAATAGCATCTCTACAGGCGTCGATGCCCCGGCGCTCATTTCCGTCAACAATTCGAATCATGTTCGGCAAATGGAATGAAGGACTCTGATAGGTCTCCTTGGTTACCGGCCTGTATCTATTAAGCTGCTGCTGGTATGCCCAATCGTTGACCGCGTCACCGATATCCGCAGCAGTACCTGCCGCACCATCGGCCGCATCAGCAATAGCTGCCAAGGCGTCATCGACCAGCGGAGTTGCAGCACGCATTGCACCATCGGCAACTTTCTGTACGGTTGCAACCGCGCCCGCCATCGCGCTTCCGGCGCCATCAACCAACCCGGCAGCGGCCTTACGGATATCAAAACTCTGCTTATGTCGCGGCGGCTCCTCCCTTTCGACAACAGCCAGATCGTCTTTATCCTCCATTGTGACCTCCTATTTCCGATAGTCGAAATCAACCGTATATTCATCGCCAAATGCCGAGTTGAAGGTAGTGTCGAGAAAGGTGGTGTAGTGCCCGATCAGAAGCGAGCCGGCCCCAGCGATCTGTTGCCGTTTATCCAACATGCTATTCACCCCTACTCAAACGCAACGTCAACATTGACGTCATCGCCGCATAAGGCTTTGACCTGTTTTTCGATAAGGGCGCAGGCTCTATCATCAGATTCTTGGAGCATATTGCTTTCCTTGACCTTCTTGGTCTGCTCTTTCTTTGCCTGTTTCAATAACGTGTTTAGATCATCCGTGCTTACTTGATTCCAGTTAAGAAAGCCATTGTCCTCAACATATTTCTTAAGCGTATTGGGGTCTGTCGAGAACGAGGTGATCTCCGAGTGAGGCAGTATAACCTTTACGCTCTTGACCTCTGAATTCTTATCGGCCATATTAGCCCGTACGATTGTAACCTTCATCTTATCGGCATCGATCCCGATGTCAGCTTTGCCGTCAATCGTTGCGACATATCGCTTAGACGTAAAGGGGTTTTCCCACCCAAGCGGATTGCCCGCCTCATCAATTGAAAGCAGCTGGGTGAAGTTGTACTCGTACGTCACGAGCTTAACGACTGGCGTGATCTCCTCGCGAATCGAATCATCGCTGATCGTTGTAGGATTACGCGTCAATGACATCCAGATACCCCAGGCAACCGCTAGAACCGTAACAACGACTAACCCGCCAAAGGCAACCTTTTGCGGTATCGTTGTAAGAAATTTTGTTTTTGCCATCCTGTTTCACCTTTCCTTTATTGCCCCGACGTTCCCATCATCTTCCAGCGCGAGCATGATGGCACGAATCATTCCGTCAACGGCTCAATGCAAAGCGCGACCGTTCAAAGAAAACGGCCGCGCTTTCATTTCAATTCCCGCGAACTATTCCTTGACGCTGTAACCCGACACCGTCGGCGCAAGCCTCGAGGCGTCAACCTCGCTCATTACCTCAAACTTCACCTTCTCGCCAGGCGCCCAGGCAGATGTATCTGCGTAGCATTCTTCCGCCCTCACACCATCGGCATCGTAAAGGGCAACGTTTAGATAAACGTTTTCGAACGATATGTCAGAGGTATTTTCGACGATTGCGGTGTACGTATAGAGACCGTAGCCATCATCACTTTTCTCAAAATTCGCCGATGAGAGCAAACCGTTGATAACCTCATCGTTATGCGTCTTCTCCTCTACGGTCCTACCGTTCTTAATTAGCTCGTCAAACTCATCTTGATACTCGTCATCGACTGTTAAGTCATATCGATCGACCAGTTTCTTAAGCTGTGCGGATCGTGCGTCGTAGGCCTTTTCCCATTCCTCGTAGTACTTAGGATCAGATTCCGCATACTTCTTGGTAACATCAAGCTGATTGTCAAGCAGGTTGAGATAGGCGATGACATCTTCCTGCATCTTAGCGTCTTTAAAAGGCGCCTTTTTGAGTTCTTTGTCGTTATCGATCTCGGTTTTAATTATCTCTTTTCGCACTTTATTCGAGCTTAGATCAGCATCTTCTCCAAGCGATTCGATATAATCCGACCGCTTTTGATAACCTTGAGCAATCACAGCCATTGCACGGTCATCGGCATAATCAGGTTCATCATTTTTCTTCTCAGACTGCGAACAGCCGCTCAGCAGAAGCGCCCCACAAAACACCATCGCAAATAGCGCGGTCACCAGAGCCATTCCATAACGCCTTTTCATTTCGTCCTCCTTTAAATACAAAACAAAACACGATATATAGCCCTCGTCAAAAAGCAGACGAATTGGCAACGCGGTGGCACTATTTGGTTCAAGGGCGTGAACTGGATAAACATCGAGGGAAGGAGTGGGCTCTGTGTAATTAACTCCCCTCGTCAAAATGTCTAGCTAAAGAGGACGAGCAGACGACAAACGGTCAAAACTGGTCGCGTCCGCCCGTCTCCAACGATCGAACGTCGAGACGCTGACGTTCAAAAGCGCAGCAGCCTCTCGCCTCGTAACCTCTCCCCCTTCGAATAATTTGATGACATCGCGATAGCTATCTGGGCGTTCGAATGCCGGCCTTCCAAATTTCACGCCACGCAAACGCGCCGACGCGATGCCCTCCGCCTGGCGTTGCTTGATGTTTTCGCGCTCTAGCTGCGCCACATAGCTCAAGATTTGAAGAACCAGATCCGCCATGAACGTTCCCGTAATGCCATCAGGCTGCTCGCGCGTATCGAGCAATGGCATATCAAGCACCACGATGGCAGCATTCCTATCCACCGTGATGCGTCGCCACTCATCGAGGACTTCACGATAATTGCGGCCCAAACGATCGATACTTTTGATCACGAGAACGTCGCCTTCGCGCAGCCTGCGAAGAAGACGCTGGTACTGGGGACGCTTAAAGTCCTTACCGCTTGCCTTGTCAGCATAAATCTGGCTCCGTTGCACGGGAAACCTTGCCAGCGCGTCTAATTGGCGGCCCAGGTTCTGGTCTGCGGAAGAGACACGCGCATACCCAAAGATTCGATTGTCCATAATTGCCCCTATCGGCTGCCTCTTGGCAGCATCAGCTCAAGCGAGAGCCCACTCACTATAGGGCGTGCAAATTTCGCGAATGGGTTGAGGCCATTTTGACCCTCACGCGAAAACTGTTCAAGCGCCATGCCGACAGATGCTGGCTTTAACGGGAATGTGACAAAGGGACAGTCCCTTTGTCACATTCGGTTAGAGGTAGCGGCCGGTGATGCTTGCGGAGCAGGCAGCGATGTCACCCGGCGTGCCGACACAGACGATTTGTCCGCCTGCGTCGCCGCCGCCCGGGCCCATGTCGATCACGTAATCGGCATTACGGATAAGGTCGAGGTCGTGTTCGATCACGATAACCGTGGCGCCCTTGGCAACGAGGCCGTCAAACACACTCAGCAGCACCTGAACATCGAGCGGATGCAGGCCGATCGTGGGCTCGTCGAATACGAATACGGCATCGTCCTGCACGCGGCCCATCTCGCTCGCAAGCTTAAGTCGCTGCGCCTCGCCGCCCGAGAGCGCCGGCGTGGGCTCGCCCAGTGTCAAGTAGCCCAAACCCAGGTCGTGCAAGGTCTGCAAGCGCGCCTGGACTTTCTTGAGTCCCAACGTGGCGTCAATGGCCTCGTCCACACTCATATCCATGAGCTGCGGCAATGTAAGTAGGCTGCCGTCCTTGCCCTCGCGATGGATATACGAGGCTGCGTCGGCATAACGCGAGCCGCGGCATGCAGGGCAGACGATCTCGACATCGGGCAAAAACTGCACGTCAAGCGATATCGAACCCGTGCCATCGCACGTAGGACAGCGCAAGGTGCCAGTGTTGTAGCTAAAGGCGCCCGCCTTATACCCTGCCTCCTTGGCCTCGGGCGTACGGGCAAAGGCGCGGCGCAGCTCGTCATGGATGTCGGCATAGGTCGCCACCGTCGAGCGCACGTTGGCACCGATGGGCGTGGCGTCAATCAGGTTGGCGCGCGCGATACCCTCGGCATCGATCCAACGCACGTGCCTGGGCAGGCGCTCGCCGGCTGCCTGCGCCTTGAGTGCCGGGATGAGCGTCTCGAGCACCAGTGTCGTCTTGCCCGAACCCGAAACACCCGTCACCGCGACAAGGCGGCCGCGCGGGATATCGACTTCGAGTGGTTTGACGGTATGGATGGCATCGGTCGCCATGCGGATATGGCCTAGGTCGAACAGTTCGTCGTCAGCCACCTGCGGGCGCAGACGCTTGGGGTCCGAGCGCAAGAACGGGGCGATGCGGCTGCCCTGCGATTGTTCGACCTCGTCCACCGTACCTGCAGCAATCACATTACCACCGCCTGCTCCGGCAACGGGGCCCATCTCGACCAGATAGTCAGCTTCCGCTAGAACGCGCGTATCGTGGTCAACAACGACCACGGTGTTGCCGTCATCCACCAAATCGCGCATCACGCCTACCAGGCCGTCGACATTGGCAGGATGCAAACCGATCGAGGGCTCGTCCAGCACATAGAGCACACCCGTCGATCGGTTGCGCACCACGCGGGCAAGTTGCACGCGCTGGCGCTCACCTGTGGATAGCGTGGCACCGGCGCGGTCGAGCGAAAGGTAATCGAGCCCCAGGTCGACCAGGCGACGCGCCGTGCTCAAAAACGAATCGCAGATGTCCGTCGCCATGGGCCGCATCTCGGTCGGCAAGGATGAAGGCACCTCGCGCACCCACTCAATCGCCTCGCCCAGCGTCATGGCCGCCGCCTGTGCCAGATTGATACCACGCACCTGGGGCTGGCGCGCAGCCTCGGAGAGACGCGTGCCGCCGCAATCGCGGCACGGGCCCTCGCGCAAAAAGCGAGCTACGCGCTTAAGTCCCTTATCGTCCTTAACCTTGGCGAGCGCATTCTCAACGGTATAGACGGCGTTGTAATAGGTAAAGTCGAGCGGCGTGGCGCCCTCGCCGTTTTTGGGAACGTAGAGAATGTGTTTCTTAACCGCCGGACCATGAAACACGATATCGCGCTCGACAGGCGTGAGCTGGTTAAACGGCACGTCGGTGCGCACACCCACCTCGCCAGCCACCTGCTTCATCAGATCCCACATGAGCGTGCCCCAGGGAAGCACCGCGCCCTCGTTGATGGTCTTTGACTCGTCGGGCACCAGGCTCGCCTCGTCCACCTCGCGCATGACGCCGGTGCCTCCGCAGGTAGGACACGCGCCGCCACTGTTAAAGGCAAGGTCCTCGGCCCCCGGCGCATAGAACTCGCGGCCGCATGCGGGGCACGCGAGCGACAGGCCCGCGGCCACGTTAAGGCTCGGCTCCACACGCGCCCCGCAATGCGGGCACACGTGATGGGCGCAGCGGCTAAAGAGCAGACGCAGACTGTTGTTGAGCTCGGTCATGGTGCCAAAAGTCGAGCGCACGCCCGGTACACTGGGGCGCTGATGCAATGCGAGTGCCGCCGGCACGTGCAGCACCTCGTCCACCTGAGCGTGCTCTGCCTGCGTCAGCCGACGGCGGGTATAGGTGCTGAGCGCCTCCAGGTAACGGCGCGAGCCCTCGGCATACAAAACACCCAGCGCCAGCGAGCTCTTGCCCGAGCCCGACACGCCGGCAATACCCACCAGCTTTCCCAGCGGAATATCGATATCGATGTCCTTAAGGTTATGGACACGCGCGCCACGCACCTCGATAGCGCTTGGTTGTTGCGACACCGCCATCGCTCCCCTTCCTGTTGATCGAATGTGACAAAGGGACAGTCCCTTTGTCACATTAAAACGCAATCGCGAATGTACTTGCTCAGCATGGGCACGGTAAACCGGACGAGACCGTATCCGGCAGCCTCGATGACGCGCTCGCGAATCAGGCTTGCGCGATATTTACTCGCCCAGCTCTGGGTACGGTCGCAGCGCTCAATGATATCCGCCATGCGCGTCGGCTTGTCCTCGTCAACCGCCATGGCCTCGATAAAGAGACGCTGTGGGGTGCGCAGTCCGTAATACAGAGGCGCGTCAACCGCTTCGTAGAACTCGGAGACGGCATCCGCATGGCCATCCTCGACATCGCGCCTTTCAATGACTTGCGAGCCACGCCGGACAGCAGACCGCCACATGTAATATCCCACCAGCTGAACCATATAGGGATGCCCCATGCTCTTGTGCGCTGCAAGGTCCGCCGTTCCCGCATCAACGCAAAGACCGGCACACTCGACCGTCTGGATATACGAATCGCGCACCTTGGGCAAAGAAATCGTCCCCAACGTACGCTGCTGGGCACGTCGCAAAAACGTCACGCTCGGCTCTTCGAGCAGATCGTCAACCATGCTGGGCAAGCCGGCAAAGACCAGCGCAAGACCGCGCTGGTCGCTATCGGGCAAGCCCGTGGCATCCTGATCTCCCAGCACCTGCTGATAAAGAACGGCAAGGGCCGCCAGCTCCTCAATAGACGCCGATTGAGCCTCGTCAATCGCAAACAGGATGCCCTTACCTGGACCGAGTTTCTTGAGACGTTCGTTGACCAGCCCTCGCAACGTCTCGCCTTTTGCCCGCGCCGCCTCAACCGACATCCGTCCAAACGATGGGCCAAACTCCATTGACGTCACAACGGGCTTATTCGAGCGGAGTGCGTCGGCCAAGCGGTCGCATAAACCAAGCGAAGCGGAATCGGAGACAACCGCCCATCCGCGCTCACTGGCCAGACGTTGCAGCTCCCGCAGGAGAACTGTTTTGCCACAGCCGCGGTTTCCTGTAATGAGCATGAGCCTGCCCGGCGCCCCGGCGCCGTTATCGAGCCCTTCCTCAAAATCTTCGATGACCGACTCGCGACCGATGAGTAGCGGAGGCCGCTTACCAGCCGTTGGCTTAAAGGGATTTGGATTCATGTCGGCCTCCTCGAATTGGCAAAGGCTGGTAATAGTTATACCAACTTATACCGAGTTACACCAACTGAATGTGACAAAGGGACTGTCCCTTTGTCACATGTGGCCGAAAAACTCGGCGTCGGCGGGGCGATAGGGGCGGAAGGTGGCGGGATCGATCTTTACGTGTGCCGCGGCGGGCACGTCGTACCATTTGACCGTATAGCCGGCGCCGTGGGCGCAAAAGACCGAATCGGGCGTGTTGGGCAGATCGGCCTCGGGCTCATAGGCGGCCGCCTCGATGACGCGCTCGGCATCATGGCAAGCCGCATAACCGGCGAACTCAAGGTACAAATGCCCGCGGCCGCTCGTGTAGGCAGCCACCTCCAGCGCGTAATCCTGCACCTCGGATACCGGCACGCGACCCACAAGCTTCGCCCGGTCGGCCGCCATCGCCGGCGGCTCGTACTCGGCGCCCATGCGCGTGACATCCGAAAGCGCCCTGCCCACGCACTCCCCCGGCACCTCGAGCTCAAAGTGGTACCACGGCTCCAACAGCACCGCCGCACCCGCCTCGCGTGCCCGCATCAAACCCTGACGAATCGCGCGGTACGTGGCCTGACGAAAATCACCGCCCTCGGTGTGTTTGGCATGTGCACGGCCACCCGTAAGCGTGATGCGCACATCGGTGATGGGCGAGCCGGTCAACACGCCCAGGTGATCGCGCTCCATGGCGTTGGTGAGCGCCAGGCGCTGCCAGTTCAGATCGAGCTCGTCAGTCGAGGTAGCGGTACCAAATTGCACGCCTGAGCCCGCCGGCAGCGGCTCAAGGCGCAGGTGCACCTCGGCGTAATGGCGCAGTGGCTCAAAGTGGCCCACACCCTCGACCGGCTGCGAGATCGTCTCCTTATAGAGAATGCCGCCGGACTCAAACTCAATCGTAAGGCCAAAGCGATCGGCCAACACCCGCTGCACGACCTCGAGCTGCACGGCTCCCATCAACTGCAAGTGAATCTGCTCAAGATGCGTATTCCAGCTTACGCCGAGCATGGGGTCTTCGTCCGCCAACTCGGTCAGCGCTTTAAACACCGCATGGACATCGTGTTCGCCCGGTAGCACCGTATAGGTGAGGACCGGCGCAATGACAGGTGCATCGCCCGCGGGCTCCGCGCCCAGGGCATCACCCGGGCGAACGTGTGCGAGGCCCGTCACGGCGCAGATGCCGCCAGCGGCAACTTCCTGGGCAAGCTCATACTTCTCGCCGTTATAGATGCGTACCTGATCGACCTTCTGCTCCCATGCCTCGGCACCGGAACGTCCGTCAATCATCTGTTTGGCATGCAGCGTGCCGCCGGTCACTTTAACCCAAGCCAAGCGCTCGCCACGATCCCCGCGGCTGACACGATAGACGCGCGCAGCAAACTCCGGGAGCCACGCCTGTTCACGCATCAGCGCGCATATGCCATCCAGCAGCTCGTCAACGCCTTGGTCCTTGAGCGCCGAGCCGGCAAAGCAGGGAAAGAGCTTGCGCTCGGGAACCATGCGCGACAGCGTTGCAACAGAAAGCTCGCCCGTCTCAAGAAACTCATCGAGCGCCGCCTCGTCCAACGCAGCAGCGTCCTCCTGAACGGCACCACCCGCCAGTAGTTCGCTGGCATCTAGGCAGCCCTCGGAAAGGCGCTGCCCAAGTTGTGCCAGTAAAACATCGCGGCCGGGATGCTCCAAATCAATTTTGTTGATAAAGACGAACGTCGGGATGTCATAGCGCGCAAGCAGGCGCCACAGGGTTTCGGTGTGTCCCTGCACGCCATCGTTGGCGCCCACAACCAAAATCGCGTAGTCGAGCGCGCGCAACGTGCGCTCCGCCTCGGCAGAAAAATCGACATGCCCCGGTGCATCCACGAGCATGACGTTGGCATCTCCGTGGTCGAGCACGGCCTGCGACGAGAAAATCGTGATGCCGCGCTCGCGTTCGATAGCGTTGGTATCCAGGTGCGAGTCGCCGTCGTCCACACGGCCGCGCTTGCGAATGCGACCTGCGTTGAACAGCATGGCCTCGGCCAGCGTAGTCTTGCCGGCATCGACATGCGCCAAGATTCCAACGACCGCTTGCTTCGACATGGCTCTCCTCTTATTGCAAGCCCGTCGCGCACGGCGACAGGCATTCTCGTTCCACACTGGATGATACAATTTACGAGCCGGCGGGCGAAGCGGGCCCTATCCCCCGACCGAGCTCATCGCCCTGCGTTGCCGCGCGGCGATTTTCGTAGGTTCGCGCCTTGCGAAAGCCGGCACCTCCCCTAACAGCGCAGCGACCAAAAATGGCCCCACCCGGGGCCATTTTCATGTACATGGATTGTTGATACGCGTCCCCGCTCTTATGCCTCGCGCAGCCAATCGAACGCGACGCGCGGCGTGCCGTCCGACACATACACGACGCCGGCGCGCTCGAACCCCGCCTTCATGCTCGCGCCCTGCATGGGCAGGTTGTCCGCGTGCGTATCGATACGCAGATGGTCGGCGCGCTCCTTGGCAAAGGCAAACATCGCAGCCGCGATACCGTGCACGGTGCCGTCGGACGCCACGCGGTGCAGTACGGCGTACGGAGTGTCGCTACGCCACTGGCCGTCCTCGATGACGTCGTAGCACTCGTCCGGGCCCGGCAAAAAGGCAAACGTCGCCACCACGCGACCGTCGACTTCGCACACATAGCTGCCACCGGCGGCGATATCGGCAGCCAGCTGCTCGGCAGAAGGCGTGCCCTCGGGCCACTGCGTGGCGTTGCCATGCGCACGCATAAAGGCGCGGGCCGCGTCATAGATAGCCATGACGGCGGGAATGTCGGTATCGAGGGTTTTTCTGATCATCACGCGGCGACCTCACGTTTATTGGTATCACTTTGATTGAGCAATGATACCAACGTTTTGAGAAGGGCGCGAAGCAGATGGGTAGCAAAAAGCGAGCCGCCTGGTCAAAAGCCAAAAGCGAGTTTTTAGGCGCTGCCACGGGCGGCGATATGAGCGACCTGTTTGCACGCGAAGACGTGCGCCGCGACGCACTAGACGCCGAGCGCGATGAAGCCTGGCGCTACAAGTCGTGCGAGCGCAAAAACCGTTACGACACGCGCGCCGAGGCCGAGGCAGTTATGGCCGACTGCGAAAACCGCGGACGGCGCGGTTTGGCCTGCTACAAATGCGAATACTGCGGCGGATGGCACCTGACGTCGCACCCTTGGAAATAGGCGCCACTTCGGCACGGCACTGACGGAGCGCCAGCTATCGCGCGCAAGCTACGGGCGCGGCGGCACCAAAATATCGTAACGAACGGCCTTGCCCGCAAGTTGATAGCTCGGCTTAACGCCGGCAAGCAGCGGTCCCTTTACCGGCCGCTTGATAACGACCTTGCGCGGGCGCGCCGCAAGCGCAGCTTTAACCAGCGTCTCCTCATCGGCACACGGCTGTTCCAAATGGTGCAAGAGTTGGAACTTCTTTTTCACCGCCGCGCTCTTGGTGCGCTCGGGAAACATGGGGTCCAGATACACCACGTCGGGAGCGGCAAGCTCGCCCTGCCCGATCAGCTCAGCTGTATGGCGAAGGCCGGCAATGCTGTCCTCGCCCGCATGTAAGTGCATGCGCGCCACGGCGGCCGCAAGCGCCGAATCATCTGCCGCGCGATCCAGGGCATCCTGGAGCAGCGCCGCGATCACGCAGTCCTGTTCATACAGATCGACGGTAAAGCCCGCTGCCGCCAGCAGCAGCGAATCCTCGCCAAAGCCTGCCGTGGCGTCAATCGCCCATGGTTGCTCGATGCCTTTTGTGCGCGCAGCCTTCACCAGTAGCTCTTGCTGCAGACGGCCCTGCTTGAGCCGTGGAAGCATGCGGCCAAAATCGGCACGCAACTCCATCGCACCGTCGGTGAGCGTGAGGCCCTCGGGCTTCCCGATCAGCTCAAGCCCCGCGGCCCGAGCAACAGAAAAGGGATCGACGACGCCCATGGGTACTCCTTAGCAAGCAAAGCGGATACGTGAGCGCCGCATGTGTCGGCACCCAATCGTCCGCTATTGTCCCACATGCGACATGGCCCACAGCATCCCAATGCAAAGCACCGCCATCAATCCCGTGCACACGGCAGCGATCACAGAATCGCTCATGCGCCTTCCCAACGATTGCGGCTCGCGCGCCTGCCCTGTTCCGTACATCATGGCTCCTCCTTAGACCAACTCCTTGTTACATCCTCATCATCGCAGCGCCGCACATGAGCTGCCATCGATTTGACTTACGTCCAGCTTTCCTTTTTGAAAGGTTGAGGTGCGCAGGCCTAAAGCGCTTTCAGACGCATGCGCCGCCGCGTTGAACTACAATGTGCTTCACCATATGTGCAGCACAGGGGGTACGCCAGATCGGCCGTACTCGTATCGAAAGGATCCAGCCATGAGCTACGCTCGCAAGACACTCAAAATCCTTGCCCTCATTTACTTTGTTTTGGGCATCGCCAGCCTCGTCATCGCCGGCGTCGGCATCGCCCGAGGCAGTCTCGATTCCACGTACGGGCCGAACGCCATGCTCGCCGCGGCCGTACTTGTCATCAAGGGTCTTGTCGATCTTGCCGCAGGTGTTGCGGGCATCAAGGGCGCCAACAAGCCTTCGCAGGTGGATGGCGCGTTTAAGCTCGGCATCGTCGCCGCAATCGCCACGATTGCGCAGGCCGTGCTCACGCTTCCCGCGTTTGGCGGCGACGCCATCAACTTTGGCGCCTTTGTCATCGTGGTGTACGACCTGTTCTTTGTTCAGCAGGCGCACGCCGTCAAGGCCGAGAACAAGGACCGCCTGTAAGCGCTCGCTTCTCATAGCCTCTGCAGCCAAGCAACTAAAAAGGGCCGATCGCACATCTCCGCGGTCGGCCCTTTGCATTTGCCCAGATAAAACCTGCCAAAATAAACCTGTCCCTTTTTGGTAGGTTAGTGGCGGTACTCGGCGATGATGAAGTCGATGTCGGTTTGAAGGGTGTCCAGGTTTGCCAGGCGCTCTTTGTCGGCGGGGCGCGTGCGGTAGTAGTACGGTGTCATCTGGAACACCGCCTCGATGTCGGCCTGCGTCTGGAGCGTAATGTTCGCAGACACCCGTTGCGTTCCCACCAACTCCAGCTCGGTCGTCTTCGGCAGCTTCTCATCGTTGAGATATGGCGTGTCGTAGAGCACCTCCTTGAGCCCAAACAGATGCCGAGCACCCGGCACCACGGTGTAGAGCGAGCCCTCGGGCGCCAGCACGCGAGAAAACTCACGCTCGTTAAAGGGAGCAAAGAGTTCGGTCACCATATCAAAGGCGCCATCAGCCACGGGGATGTCCTTCATGTTGGCCACGAAGTAGGTCGCATCGCCGCGCTTGGCGGCCAGGCGCACCATCTCTTTGCCCAGGTCGAAACCGTAAGCATCCACGCCCGGCACCGCACCCATGGCGCTGGTGTAGTAGCCCTCGCCGCAGCAAATATCGAGCAAGGTCATGGGGCCGTTCGTAGACGCGGCACGTTCAGACACCCGCTCGCGCACCAGCTCGACCATCGCATCGCGCAACGGCGCGTAGTAACCGCGGTTAAGAAAGTCGCGACGGCTGCGCGCCTGCGACTTGGGATCGCCCATGGAGTCGCCGCTCTTGGACGAGCGCAGCAGATACAGATAGCCCTCGCGCGCACGGTCAAATCGGTGTCCGCCCGCGCATGCAGCACCGCGCTCGTCGTCCACCAACGGTTCATGGCAAACGGGACACAACAACATGGCAACTCCTTAGCGCGAACAACACAACGCCCACCATTGTCGCACGCCTTCCCCACCTAGTCATAGAAGAGACAAGGAGTGTCCCCAGCTGCCGACAGAAAAGGAACGTCCCTAAGTGCCGGCTGGCTGCATTAGGAGTATCATCGTCTGCGCAAATAAGCACGAAAGAGCATATTAGAGATTGAGAGCGTATGGCAGACACCGCATCTAAGCACATTGACATGACCACCGGCTCGCTATGGCGCAATATTCCCCTGTTCGCCTTCCCCGTGGCCGCCACGAGCATCTTGGAGCAGCTGTCGAACCTCATCGCCACGGTCATCATCGGTAACTTCTCGGGCGACCAGGGAACCCTCGCCATGGCGGCGGTCGGCTCCAATGTTCCGCTTACCAGTCTTATGCTCAACCTTTTTATTGGCATGTCGCTTGGCTCCAACGTGGTCATCGCCAACGCTATCGGCCGCAACGATCAGAACATGGTCAACCGCGCCGTCCACACCTCGATTTTAATGGCGCTCGTGGGCTTTGTCGTCATCGCACTGGGCGAGATCTTTGCCGAGCCCATGCTCGCTGCGCTCAACGTGCCTGCCGAGACCATGCCGCTCGCTTCGCTCTACCTGCGCGTCTTTTTGCTCAGCATGCCCTCGATCTTGCTCTACAACTTTGAGGCCGCGATCTTCCGCTCCGTCGGCATCACCCGCATGCCGCTGCAGGCGCTCGCCGTGTCCACCGTCCTCAACATTGGCCTGGACCTCATCTTTGTCCCCGTGCTCCACTGGGGCGTCGCGGGCGTCGCCATCGCCACCGCCATCGCCTACACCGTCAGCGCCGCCACACTCTTTGTCCACCTGCTCAAGACCGACTCCGTCGTCCGCGTCACCCCACGCGACTTAGGCTTAGACCCCGTCGCCCTCAAGCGCATCGTCAAGATCGGCCTGCCCGCCGGCATCCAAAGCGCTGTCTTTGCCGTCGCTAACATCATCATCCAGTCCGCCATCAACAGCTTGGGCACCGAGGTCATGGCGGCATCAAGCGCCGCCATGAGCTTGGAGTACGTGTGCTACAACCTGCTCAACAGCTTTAGCCAGGCTTGCACCACCTTTGTGGGACAAAACCACGGCGCTCGCCAGATCGACCGCTGCACCAAGACGCTCAAGGTCTGCCTGATCGAAGGCGGTATCGTCGCGCTCACCACCATCGTCATCATCGTAGGCTTGGGACGCGAAATCCTGGCGCTGTTCAACAGCGACCCCAACATCGTCTCGATCGGCTATATCCGCGTGTGCTCGATCTTCCCTGCCTACGCCTTTAGCATGTTCTACGAAAACATGTCCGGCTACCTGCGCGGCTTTGGCATCTCGCTCATGCCCGCCCTCATCACCATGATCTGCGTCTGCGGTATTCGCTTCTATTGGGTATTCTGCGTGTTCCCGCACTTCCGCACCTTTGCGAACATCATGATGGTCTACCCCATCAGCCTGGGCACCACGGCGTTCTTTATGGTCGTGGCGGTACTACTCTGCCACCCGGCACGCACCTATCGCGCCGCCCAAGCCAAAGCGACAGCCCGCTAAACACCGCACTCAACGCCATGCCAGTCATTAATTGACAATATGTGAGCTCATATAGTCGATAAAGTGCCTCGTGGCGATAGGCATGGTGTCCCAGCTGCGCCAGGCTGCCACTACGTCACGCGAGGGAGCGTGCACGATGGGACGCACGCGAATATCGGCCCTCATGCCCTCGACGGTACGGCGATACAGCATACTCACGCCTAGGCCCTCCTCCACCATCGCCATGATGGTGTAGTCGTCGGTCACCTCGCTCGTCACGTGCGGCGACAGCCCATGCGCCGCGAATGCATCGAGCACCAGGCTCTGTTCGCCCTCATCCAGCAGCACAAACGGCTCGGACGCCAGGTCGGCGAGCGTCACCTTTTCCTTTGCCGTCAGCGGATGCGCGGCCGGCAACAGTGCTACCAACTCATCGTGATAGACCACGCGCTTCTCGAGCCCAGCAGTAAATCCGCGTGCCGTAAAGCAAAAATCAACCACGCCATCGTGCACCCACTGGGCATTGCGCGTGTAATCGCCCTGTTTGAGCGTAAAGCGTACACCCGGATGCAGGGCACCAAAGTCGCGGATCACGCGCGGCAACACGGTGCGGCTCACGTTGGTAAACGTTGCGATACGAATATCAGTCGAGGAGAGTCCCAGCAATTCCTGGCGTTTGCCCTCAAGCTCGGCCTCGGCAGTTACGATCTGTCGCAGATACGGCAGGTACTGCTTGCCGTCGCGCGTAAGCGAAACGCCCTGCTTACCGCGCTCGATAAGCGTGGTACCCAGCTCGCGCTCGAGCGCCTTGACGGCCTGGCTCACCGCACTTTGCGTATAGCCTAGCTCGTCGGCCGCGCGTTTCAGGCTGCCGCAATCGACCACCATACATACAATCTGATATCGCGATGCCATCGTGCCTCCACATCGGTATAGCCGTAAAACGTTTTGCCAGGGCTTTTTCTACTAGCATTAGTATTTCTTAATCATACTGAAGATACATTCGCTTTACTACATCCATATCTGGGAGCAGAATCCTTTTTGCGAAACCGTTCTGTAACAAAAGGAGTCCCATGGATCGCAAAAAAGCAATCGCGCTCTCGTTTTCCGTTCCCGTCGCATGGGGCTTTTCGTACCCCCTCATGAAGATCGGCATGGACAGCATGAACGCCACGAGCATCGTTGCGCTGCGCTGCATCATCGCCTTTGTGGCCTGCCTGCTGCTCTTCCACAAGCACGCGCTGCGCATCAACCGCGACCTTATGGTTCGCGCCGCCATCATCGGCGCCATCATGGCAACCGAGCTCACCTGCATGTGCTTGGGCTCCAGCCTTACCTCCGCCTCCACCGCCGGCTTTTTGCAGAGCCTGACGGTCGTGATCGTGCCGTTTGCCAACGCCGCCCTGCTGCGTCGCGCCCCCGAGCGCAAGGTACTCATCGGCACCGCCATCGTCACCTGCGGTATGCTGCTGCTCTCGGGCGCCGACTTTACCAGCCTGAATCCCGGTGCGATCATCATGCTGCTCTCGGCCTTTATCTATGCTGGCCACATTATCGTAGCCAAGCGCTTTGTCGAGGAAGTCGATCCGCTGGCCTTGGGCGTTTGGCAGCTGGGCTTCGGCGGCCTGTTCTCGGGCATCGCCGCATTCACCTTTGGCGGTTTCACGCTTCCCGGCACGCCGGGCGAGGTCGTGGTCGTCGTCGCACTCGCGCTCATCTGCTCTGCCTACGGCTTTATCACCCAAACGCTCGCGCAGCCCCACGTGCCCGCCGAGACCACCGGCTTTGCCTTCTCGCTCGAGCCGGTCTGCTCCGCTGTCTTCTCGTTCTTCCTGGTCGGCGAGGTCCTGAGCCCCATCGCCTTCTTTGGCGCCGCCCTCATCCTCACCGGCGTCATGGTGGCAACCGTCGAGCTCCCGCGTCTTCGTGCACACGGGCACGCTCACATGGCAGGAGCGCCCGAGCGCGTCTCGTAGACCCCACTCTTCATGCAGCCGCGGCATAAAGGCAACCGGTGCGCCTTTACAATAGATGCCAACAGAGCATCTGCCATAAAGGAGCCCCATGGACACCGCAACTCGCGACCGCAACATAACAACTTGGTTGGGCGATGCGCCACAGCCGGTACGTGACACGACGAACCAGCTGCTCGAGCGCATCGCCCTTTTGCGTGCCGAGCAGACTATCTACCCAGCACAAGACGACATCCTCAATGCCCTCGCCTATACGCCGGCCAACCAAGTCAAGGTTGTCATTTTGGGCCAAGATCCCTATCACGAACCCAACCAGGCCATGGGACTGTCGTTCTCGGTGCCTGCGACGCAAACCAAGTTGCCGCCGAGTCTGCGCAACATCTATAAGGAACTCAACGCCGATCTGGACTGCCCCATTCCCGCCACGGGAGACCTAACCCCATGGGCACAACAGGGCGTCCTGCTCCTTAACACCACGCTCACCGTGCGCGAGCATGCCGCCAACTCGCACGCCAAACTGGGCTGGAGCGCGCTCACCGACTATGTTATCGAACGCTGCTGTCTGCTGCCCCAACCGGTCGTCTTTTTGGCATGGGGTCGCTTTGCCCAGCAGATGGTCGAAGGCAAGCTCGTCCCAACTGGTGCGGGCAAGGCAACCGGCAAGTTCTGCCTTGCCTCCACGCATCCCTCGCCGCTTTCGGCCAACCGCGCCACGGCAGAACTCCCCGCCTTTATGGGGTCGCGCCCCTTCTCCGCTGCCAATCGGCTACTCGAACAGCACGGCTCGACCCCCGTCAACTGGACTTGCCTCGGCTAAAAACCGATACATCAAAAACGCGCCCGACGGCTTTCCATCGGGCGCGTTTCCTATTCGGGCCAAATAAATTGTGTGCGGCCGGCCTCGCCGCCATCGATCAGCAGGCTCTGCCCGGTCATAAAACGGTTGGTCACGCCCACAAAGTAGATCCACTCGGCGATCTCTTGGGCGGTGGCCCAGCGCTTAAGCGGCGTAAGCTCCATAATCTGGTTCCACAGGCGTTCGTCTTCCATCACGCAACGGTTGAGCGGCGTGATAACGCCGCCCGGGTCCACACTGTTGGCGATGGCCTGCGGCGCCAGGCGGTTTGCAAGGTTCTTGGTGTAGGCGATAACGCCACCCTTGCTGGCAGCATAGGCGGGAAACTCCGATCCCGTATGTCCGCTCGCGGACCCCACATTGACCACAGATTTGATAGCCGCTGTCGGCTTGGCGGCAAGCCCCTCCCCCACAAAGGCGTAGCGTTCGGTCACGTTGATGGTGCCACACAGGTTGGCGGCAATGTCGTCGGCCGAATCCTGCGTACCGGCAACGTTCACGATTACTTGAGGCTCAAGGTCGCCTGGAAACGAGTCAGGCTCGCGGACATCAACGATCAAATGGCGGTAGCGCTCGTGCTCGACCGCCGCCGGCAGCAGGTCAAAGCCCACGACCTCGTGGCCCTCGTCCAAAAAGCGCTGCACGCACGCGGCTCCGATACCGCCCGAAGCGCCCGTGATCAAAACCCGCATACTTGCTCCTTAGGCGGTTGCGTGGCGCTCGAGGTACTCGGAGCCCACATTCTCGCGCTCCCAGCCGCGCACGACCTTATAGCCCACGGGGCTCAGAAAGACCTCGCACAGCAGCTCGGCAACAGCGCCGGTCAGCGAGCACATAAGGACCTGCACCCAGGTCCAACCAAAGAACGTGTGGCTCACCACAATGGCAAAGACCAAGTTGTCGATAAACTGGCCAACACCCGTGGACACATAAGAGCGGAAGGCAAAGCTCGCAAAGTTATTCTTTTTGAGCATACGGCCGAGCGACTGATTGAGCGTGGAATTAACCACGGCAGAAACGAGCATTGCCAGCGAAGAGCCCAGCACCACGTACCAGGTGCCGCCAATGGTGGCGTTAAGGGCGCTGTTGACCTCGATCATGCCCGTGTCGTAGTAGGCGCCCCACATGCCGGGCGTGAGCGAGCATGCCCAAAAGCACAGGCTCACGGCCAGGTTGACCAGCAGCGCGAGGATAGAGATTTTGATGGATGCCTTGGCGCCAAAGCGCTTGCAGATCATGTCCTGGCACAAAAACGAAACCCAGCTCACCACAAAGCCGCAATCGAGTGCCAGATACGGCAGGCTGATGAGCTCTTTGTTGGCCAGCAGGTTCATCATGATGACGCTCACGAAAAACAGCGAAACCGTTGCCGCGGGAATGCTCCGCAACAGGACCTTGTAGTCCTCCATGACCTTCTTGATCATTATGTACTCCTTTGGTTTTAGGTTTAACGAGCAGGATATCGGACCCGAACTGCTCGGACGTCACGGTCTTGAGACGACGATGGGTATAATAGCCGCTCACACGGCATCAGGCAAGCAAACGGCGCGGCAGCCCCACAGGGCCACCGCGCCGATGCATTAAAAGGCTACGTTGCCAAACTCCGACAGGATAAGATCGGGGTTGTGATCGGTTGCCCAATCCACGTTCCACGGGCTCGTGAACAGCAGCAGCTTACCGCCGCGCATGTCCTCGACGCGCAGCGTGTCACGCGTGAGCGAAAGGCCCGGGATATCAATGGTATCGGGGTCGTTCTGAATCCAGCGGATGTCCGTATAGGGCAGCGGCTGGCGACGGACCTCAACACGATACTCGGCCTTGAGGCGGCGCTCGAGTACCTCAAACTGCAGCACACCGACCACGCCCACGATAACGCTCTCCATGCCGGCACCCAGCTCGCGGAAGATCTGGATGGCACCCTCCTGGGCAAGCTCCTCCATACCCTTGACGAACTGCTTGCGCTTGAGCGTGTCGACCTGCGTAATGCGAGCGAACATCTCGGGGGCAAACGTCGGGATCTGCGGATACTGCACGTGGCGCTTGCCGGAGCACACGGTGTCGCCGATGCTAAAGATACCCGGGTCGAACAGGCCCACGATATCGCCCGCGTACGCCTCGTCCACGATGGCGCGGTCATCGGCCATCATCGACGTGCCCGTTGCAAGCTTGAGTTTACGGTTGCCCTGCACGTGGAAGGCGTCCATGCCACGCTCGAACTTGCCCGAGCAAATGCGCACAAAGGCGATACGGTCTCGGTGGTTCTTGTCCATATTGGCCTGGATCTTAAACACAAAGCCGCTAAAGTCGTCGCGGCAGGGATCGACCGGCTCACTGGTGAGCGTATCGGTATAGGCGCGCGGCGTCGGGGCCAGGCGCAGGAACTCCTTGAGGAAGGGCTCCACACCAAAGTTGGTGAGCGCCGAGCCAAAGAACGCCGGGCTCAGCTTGCCGCAGGCCACAGCATCCAAGTCGAGCTCGTCGCCGGCGCCATCGAGCAGCTCGATGTCGTCCATCAGGTTCTTGTGGTTCTCCTCGCCGATGAGCTCGTCCATGGAAGGATCGCCCAGCTCGGCCTCGACCTCGGCGACCTTCTTGGTGGCGTTGGCGTGACCGTCGCCCTCAAAGGCAATGACGCGACGGGTCTGACGGTCGAACACGCCGCGGAAGTTGCGACCACTGCCGATCGGCCAGTTCATGGGATACGTATTGATACCCAGGACGTTCTCGATCTCTTCCATGAGCTCAAACGGATCGCGAGCCTCGTGGTCGAGCTTATTCACAAAGGTGAAGATGGGAATGTGGCGCAGCGTACAGACCTTAAAGAGCTTTTTGGTCTGGGCCTCGACGCCCTTAGCGCCGTCGATGACCATGACTGCGGCGTCGGCGGCCATAAGGGTACGGTAGGTATCCTCCGAGAAGTCCTGGTGGCCGGGGGTATCGAGGATGTTGACGCAGGCGCCATTATAGGTGAACTGCAGCACCGAGGAGGTAACGGAAATGCCGCGCTCCTTCTCGATGTCCATCCAGTCCGAGACGGCGTGCTTGGCCGAGCTCTTGCCCTTGACCGAACCGGCAGTCTGGATGCTGCCGGTATAGAGCAGCAGCTTCTCGGTAAGCGTGGTCTTACCGGCGTCCGGGTGGCTGATGATCGCGAATGTGCGGCGCGACGAGATTTCATCCGACAGGCTTGCCATGCGGATCCTTTCTTGCATTGAGTGCATTACGTCGATGTAACCGCACTATTGTAGCCGCGAAACCTCGCCATAGGGCGCCTATCAGGACAAATTCATCAGTTGGGGCTCGGACGGTGGAATGTCAGCGGTGTTCCGCGACGGTTTGTCTCAATCTGTAACACCTAGAAGGGTTTTCGACCTCCAGATGTTACAGGTTGAGATGAACGCACAGGGCGGGCAGCCAATATCTTGATCTGTAACAGTTAGCCAGCAAAAACGGGTCTAGATGTTACAGATCAAGACAAATGAATGGACCTGTCGACAAAATCTCAATCTGTAACAGATAAACGGGTCTTTGACCTCCAGATGTTACAAATCGAGACAAACGGTCGGACGTCTCAGAAAGATCTCAATCTGTAACAGTTAGTCATCCAAAACGGGTCTTACTGTTACAGATTGAGATGAATGAGTAGAGGGACGGACAGCCCCGTAATTTCCTCTTGCACAACTGTACATAGTGTGTATATACTGTGCTTACCGGTTATATACACGTGTAGCCCATCAGCTAAGGAGCCGCTGTGGACATCATCCTATCCAATTCGAGCGACAAGCCCATCTACGAGCAGATAACCTCGCAGGTCAAAGCTCAGATCCTTTCGGGCACGCTTGCTGCGGGAGCCAAACTCCCCAGCATCCGTGCACTCGCGAGCGATCTTGGCGTGAGTGTCATCACCACCAAGCGCGCCTACGCCGACCTGGAGCAACTCGGCTTTATCTGCACTGTGCAGGGCAAGGGCTGTTTTGTCGCCGAGGGCAACCAAGAACTCTTGCGCGAAAATCAGCTCTGCCATATCGAAGAGCTGCTCGCACAGGCAGCAACGCAAGCCGAAGCCGTGGGCGTCACGCGCGATAAACTGCACGAGATGCTCGACCTGGTAGCCCCCGAAACCATGCAGTAACCATCTGCAAGAAAGGCTATGCCATGCAAAACTTGCTAGAACTCAAAAGCATCTCACGCCGCGTGAGCGACCGCTTTTCGCTACGTGGCGTCACGTTGGCCGTGGAGCCCGGCCAAATTGTTGGCTTTGTGGGCGCAAACGGCGCCGGCAAGACGACGACCATTCGCGCCACGCTTGGGCTTATAAAGCTCGATGCCGGCGAGGTGCACCTGTTTGGGCAGCGCTGTGGCACCGACGCGCCCGATGAGTCGCAACGCCACCTGCGCTCTCGCATCGGCCTCGTGCTGGACACATGTCCCTTCCCCTCCACGCTCAAGGTCGGCCAGATCGAGGCGCTCGTAGGCCCGGCGTACCCCACGTGGGACCGCGAAACGTTCGCCGGATTCATCAACCGATTTGGCCTCGATCCCAAGACAAAGGTCAAGGACCTCTCCCGCGGCATGGGTATGAAGCTGCAGCTCGCCTGCGCGCTCAGCCACCATGCCAAGCTGCTCGTTTTGGACGAAGGCACCGCGGGCCTCGATCCCATGGCACGCGAGGAACTGCTCGATGAGCTGCTCGCCTTTGTCGCCGACGGCCAGCGCAGCGTGCTGCTCTCGAGCCACATTACGTCTGATCTCGATCGTGCTGCCGACCGCGTCATCTGCATCGATAACGGCTCGATTGTGTTTGACCTGCCACGCGAGGACATTACCGACCGCGCCGGCATCGCCCACTGCACCCAGGCACAGGCCGCCGAGCTCATGGCTTGCGTCGAAGGCACCCGCGCCGCCCGCCACGCCTACAGCGTGGACGTGCTCGTGCCCAACCACCGCGAAGTGCTCGAGGCCTTCCCCGAGATTCCCTGCGATCGGGCAACCATTGATGACTATCTTCGCTTCATGCTGAAAGGGGCTTTGAAATGAAACGCGCCATTATGTCCGAGCTTCCCATCGTTCGCACGCTCGTCCCGAGCATCGCAGGTGTCGGCCTGTTCATCTTCGTCGTGCTGACCGCCGTCAGGGCATCGAATGGTGATTCCGACATGAGCGCCGCCGGCGCCTTCGCGATCAGTGCCATGTCGCCTATCATGGCCATGACGTCGCTGGCCGGGCTCGACAACCAAAACGGATGGGAGCGCTATCGGGCAACGCTGCCCATCTCACGCAAAGACATCGTCAGCGCACGCTACCTGTGCATCACTATTTTCTCGGTCATCATGGCGTGCGCGGCCGTGCTGTTGAGTATCGTCGCCATCCCGATCTTAAACAGCGTGGGTATCCCCTCCACGGGAGAGACCGTCTTTGAGACCGCAATCGCCTCGGCAATATCGATGCTTTTCTCCCTCATGGCGGTGTTTTTGGTACTGCCTCTGTTCTTTCGATTTGAACACATGAAGGCGCAACGCCTATCCGTTGGTCTGTACGCCCTATTCATGTGCCTTATCATGGTCACGCTAAACTCATTCAACCCCATCAGCAACCAGCTCATGTCGATTGCAGGGACGAATCCCGATCTTGCCGTCCTCGGTTGCCTGTGTGGTGCCGTCGCGCTGGCAACGGTCATCCTTGGCGTTGTCAGCTGCGCCATCAGCACCAAGGTCTACCGGGCACGCGACCTGTGATCGACAGCTAAAGGACTTGGGCGGCGCCCCACCTCATTTACTAGATAAGAGAAGCAGCAACAACGTCGCTACCACCCTTCACGGCGTACCGTTTAGATCTTGGCGACCAAAGAGAAGCCGACAGCATATCGAGGGTGAATGTTTTTCCGAGAAGTGAACGAGTAAAATCAGCACCCTGTATCATTGACATTTTTATGGGCTTAGTTCCTGCGCTTTTTGCCTAGAAATCCAGCGGTTTTATTCGAAAAAAGCGTGCATGCTCCAGGGGTCCATATTGACTCGTTCACTTCTCGGAAAAACATTCACCTTCAATTCGAGCCTTAACCAAATGGCTCCCCGCAACATGACCCCCGTCTCGCCGCGGCCATATCAAACCTTCATGGCGGGGCGGTATCCTCATGTCCATAAAACTCGCAGGATAAACCCATTATCCAAGGAGGCGCTCAACCCGTGTCGTGGGTCGTCGCAGCATTTGCGTCAGCATTCTTTGCCGGCATCACATCCATCTTGGCCAAATGCGGCATCAAGCAGACCGACTCCGATGTCGCGACGGCCATTCGCACCTGCGTGGTGCTCGTTTTCGCCTGGGCAATGGCGGGTATTTCTGGATCCATTGGAACCATTGGCAGCATCGAACCCAGATCCTGGCTCTTTCTCGTCCTCTCGGGACTCGCTACCGGCGCTTCGTGGATCTGTTACTTTAAGGCGTTGAGCATCGGAGACGTCAATAAGGTCGTACCGGTCGACAAGATGAGCACCGTGCTCGCCGCGCTGATCGCCATCGTGCTTTTTGGCGAGACGAGCAACCTTGCGGTTAAGCTCGGGGGAACCGCCGTCATCACCCTCGGCACGTTTTTAATGATCGAGAAGCAGCAGTCAACCGGACCCGAGCAGCAGCAAGACCGGACCTGGCTCGCTTACGCCCTCGGCGCCGCCGTGTTCGCAGCACTCACCTCCGTCCTCGCCAAGGTTGGCATCGAAGGCGTCGAGTCCAACCTGGCCACGGCAATCCGTACCTGCGTGGTACTGGTTATGGCATGGGCAATCGTGGCAGCTAAAGGCAAGATGGGCCAAGCCGTGCACGTAGACCGCTACGAACTCGTATTTCTCGCGGCATCGGGCATCGCGACCGGAGCATCGTGGCCGCTCTATTACTATGCCATCGCCGCAGGCCAGGTGAGCGTCGTGGTGCAGATCGACAAACTATCGATTGTCGTATCGGTACTATTTGCGCGCCTGGCATTCAACGAAAAAGTCTCGCGACGCAGCGCCATCGGTCTCGCCCTCATCGTACTGGGCACTGCGGCGCTCGCGGTTTGGAAGTAGCGCCGATGCCGAGCGAGATCTAGGCGCTGACCGTGGTTTGTTGCGCCGTTCCACCTCTGTCATCTGGCATATTTTCTTAATGGCTGTTGGAACAGCAGCCCAGCAGACGCTACGTTCTCACGCCGGGCCTGGGATGCCTGTATTGGCCGCACACCACCACGCTACTTGTGCAGTGGCTTGGGCAGCGGAATGCCAGCGGCGATGGCGGCCGCGATGATCATGCAGACGATGCCCTTGAGTGGGAAGCACATGAGCAGCAGGCCCACGACCATGACGGGTTGACGCATGACGGCGCCCATCGTCGAGGCCGTGCAAACGGCGACGCAAAAGACCGGATCGGCGCCGGTGAGGATGGCAAGGCCGTAGCCCAGGCTCACACCCGAGAAGATAACCGGGAAGAAGTGGCCGCCACGCCAGCCAAGGTTGATGAGGGCAGGCGTCAACATGGCCTTGACAAGACCGGTCGCGATAAGCACGCCAGCGGGGATGTCCATATAGGTCTCCATGAGCACATCAGCCTGCGTCTCGCCGGCAAACATGGTGTAGGGCAGGACCGTGCCGCAGATCGCGAGCGCCAAACCAGCCAGCATCGCCTTGACGACAGGACGCTCCCCTATTGCATGGGCAAGCGCTTCGCTCGCGTGCTCAGAGACAAAGTACAGCCAGCCGCAGACTGTTCCGATCAACGACAGGGGAATGAGCCAGGTAAGCTCCAGGTTGCCCACCACGGCAGCCTCGAACCTCGGCATGCCCATGCCGCCGCCCATGAGCTGTCCGAGCAGCAGGTAGGTGCCCAGGCCGCCGGCAATCGCGATGCCGTAAACCACGGTCTTTTGCGCCTTGGGCATCCTGATGGTTATCTCACCGGATTCGGAATCATCGCCATCGCCGGCACCCTGGCCGTCGGCGCTTCCGGCAAGCGGTGCCACAAAGCCAAACACGGGCGCGGTGAAGAGCGCCGTCAGGGCGGCCTGGGTACCCAGCAGCGTGAGCTCCCTAAACTCGGCTCCAAAACGGCGCATGCGGTCGCCGACCCAGCTGCACAGCCCCGCAATGACGCCGGTCAGGCCGGCCTCCGGTCCAATGCTGCCGCCAAACAACAGCGGCAGCAATGCCGCGAGCGAAAGCTTGCCCAGGTTGTCGTACGGGTAGCGTCCATCGCGCTTTACCTTGGCCATCACTTGGTTAAGGTCATCGGTCTTGGTGCCCGTCATCTTTTCGTACAGGCCAATCAGCAGGCCGCCCAGCAGGCAGACAAAAAACGGGTACGGCAGAAAACCGAACGGACCGCTGGCAAGCTCGGGCGAAGCGACGCCCAGCACATGCGGAATCTCGGTCCATAGATAATCGATACCGTGCTCCATCGCAAAGAAGAACAGCCAGACTGCGGCACCTGCGAACGCACCGGTCACGGCAACGCTACCTAAAAACAGCGCGCGGTTTGTGGGCTTGGCAAGGCTATCCATCGGGTCCTCCCGCGGTCAAAGTCGACATAGATACGTTTTATTGTAGAGCGAGCGTTGCCCGAACAAGCCAACCATCTGCGCCGCAAACGGCACCATTGGGAGTCGTAGCGGGGCAGGCTCAAGACTTACCCGTTGACAATCGAGGCAATCTCGCGCAAATCGTCGGCAAAGTAAATGCCGTGCTGGCGCTGCGGGCTCGATAAGCCCTTATCGATCATGTGCCCGAGTAGCGCCTTGAGGTCGTTGTAGTAACCGTCCAGGTTATACAGGATGCACGGAGCACTCAGGTGCCCCAACGACACCGCGGACATGACCTCGGCGATCTCCTCGAGCGTGCCCGTACCGCCCGGAAAGGCAATGAATGCATCGCCGAGCTCGATCATCTTGGCCTTGCGCTCGGCCATATCGCTCGTCACGATGAGATCGTCGATACCGTCATGTTGAAACTCAGCCTCGATAAAAAAGCTCGGCTCAACACCCGTCACGTGTCCACCTGCCTCGAGTACGCTATCGGCGAGCGCGCCCATCAGCCCCGACTTGGACCCGCCGTATACCAGCGCGTGGCCGTTGGCGCCAATCCAGTCGCCCAGCTCCTGCACCGCGGGCAGAAACGCCGGGTCGTTGCCGACGTTCGCGCCCAGGTATACCGTGATATTCATCTAGCCCCCTCTAGCGCTGGCGTCGGCGATATTCGCGCACGCGGCGTGACAGATCGGCGAGTTCATCGCGATCGAGATCTTCCAAATGTTCAAGATCGTCCATAAAGCGTGCCATGGTGTCCTTTTGGCGCATCTTGATAAGCATATTGCAGTAGTTCACCGCCACGCCCGTGAGCATAGCGATATAGAAAATGCTGATAACGCTTAGGACGACGGTAATGGCACGGGCAACCGGCGTTGCGGCCGGGATGTCGCCAAAGCCGATCGTCGAGACCGTCTCAAAGCTAAACCAGAGGCCATCACCAAACGTGAGGGTCGTAGGTTCGGACAGCCAGACAGCCGTCGAACACAGCAGGTAGAAGATAAGAAACAGACTCGTGATGCGCGCAAAGCCAGCCTGGCGCAATACGTCCGCAAGCGTCCTCAACTTGTTCATCGCGACCCCTTTTCCCAGACACCCCATCACGTTCGCTCGATATTGTCCCACAACCGGCAGTTGGGGACGTTCCTTTAACGAGTCATCGGGGACGTTCTTAAATGACGAGTCAAACAAGAACGTCCCCGATGACCAATCGTTTAAGAACGTCCCCAATTGCCGGGCGGACTGTTTAGCGGCATGCCTGCCGACCAAGCAGACCAGCTGGTATGATTATGAGGTAATGTCTCGATTCGTTAGGATTGCCCGTGAGAGCTACCGCTATCCTTCGTTCAACTGTACTTCGCGCCCTGATTATCGTGCTTGCCGCACTTACCCTACTGAACGCCCTCATGCCCGCCCCCGCCCATGCCAATGACTCTGATCAACAGATCAAAACGGTACGCGTCGGCTGGCTTATCAACAACGAGGGATTCCAGGACGGCACGCCAGGCGAGCGCCTCTCGGGATGGGGCTACGACTACCTCCAGACCCTATCGTACTACACGCCCGGCTGGCGGTACGAATACGTCTCCGGCACCTTCACCGAGCTCATGGATATGCTCGAGAAGGGCGAAATCGATCTGCTGCCGAATATTTCGTATTCGGCAGAGCGAGCACAAAAGTTGCTCTACTCCTCGAACCCCGAAGGAACCGAGCGCTACTACATCTACGCCAAGCCCGACCGCGACGATCTCTCTAAAGGCGATCCTCAAGCGCTCCAAGGGCTAACCATCGGTTATAACCCCGGCGTTATGCAAACCGCCGTCGGTCGGCAGTGGCTTTCCAACGAAGGTATTACCTGCACCTATAAAGAATTCGCCGGTGGCGGTGACCTCTTTGACGCACTCGCAAACGATGAGGTCGACGCCATCATCATGAATGACACCATCTCCTCACCCAACGCTTCCCCTATGTTCTACGTAGGTTCGAGCGACTACTATTTTGCAGTGCCCAAAAGCCGTCCCGACCTGATGGACGACATCAACTCGGCCATGGCAGCAATCAATCGCATCAACCCGCGCTACAACGACGAAGTCAAATCAAACTACTCGGCACAAAACAGTGGATCCGCATCACTTACCGGCTCCGAACGGTCGTGGCTCAAGGCCAAGAAAAGCACGCTTACGCTAGGTTACCTCAGCAACAATCTCCCCTACTGCAACCAAGATGATAAGGGAGAAATGGAAGGCTCACTCGTCTCGTTCGTTACAGCGCTACACGACAAATTTGGCATTACCGTACGCACGATCGCTTATCCAGGCAACCAGCAAATGGCGGAAGCACTCTCAAGGGGGGATATCGACATCGCCCTACCGGTATATAGTGACTACTGGCTTGCCGAGCAAATGGGGACGGTCCAATCGATTTCGATGGGAACGATCTCTCTTACTGCCATCCACGCCACCAACGATCTTAACAGGGATCTGCGCAATATCTGTTGCGCCGATTTTTCAATCGTAAACCGCAACGAATTACAATACTTATTTCCAAATGCAAATATAACCGAATATCAGTCTGCAGACGAAATACTTACTGCCCTTAAGGATGGGAGGTCAAGCTGCGTCATTGTTCCCAGTGCACGGCTGGAAACCATCCGAGAAAGCTACGATATCAAAGACTACGAGATACAGGAACTCTCACGCACGGCCGAACTCTCTTGCCTCATGTTACGCGGAAAACCCGAATTATTAAGTATTGTCAACAAGGGCATCATCAACGCCGGAGAATCGCTTTCTGCGAGCAATTATTCCTCTACGTCGTATAGCGCGCAGGAGTCGGACACGCTCAGGTTTATGTATCGACATCGTAGTGCGATTGTCGTCATCATCGTCGGTGTACTGTTGACTGGGGTAGCGATTCTAACCTGGGCCCTGCAGCGAGCCCGAGCAGAACAAAACAAGGCACTCGCCGCAAATGCCGCCAAAACGGCCTTTCTTACACGCATGAGTCATGACATCCGCACGCCGCTCAACGGTATTCTGGGACTCATCGAACTTGAGGAATTGCGCGAAGACGATGTCGATGCCGCCCGTGAAAACCGAGCTAAGGCGCGAATCGCCGCCAACCATCTGCTCTCGCTCATCAACGACATTCTAGAAATGGGCAGGATTGAAAATGGTAAGCTAACGCTTGAGCATGTCCCATTTAACCTCGAAGAGCTCTGCAACGATGCAATTGTGCCGTGCAAGCTCCGCGCTTCCGATCGCAATATCACGATGCAGGATCAAAGCGCGCATCCCCTCTGCAATCCACATGTAATGGGAAGCCCCACTCATGTACGTCAGATTATCATTAACCTGCTCGACAACAGCATCAAGTACAACAAAGATGGCGGAACCGTCACCTTTACATCGCAGATTAAACCGCTCGATGATAACCGAGTGCTCTTTTGCTTTAACGTCTCGGACACCGGCATCGGCATGTCGTCCGAGTTTCTTAAGCATATCTACGAACCGTTTGCCCAAGAAGGCAACGATGCCCGCAGCAAATTTCAGGGAACTGGCATGGGCATGCCGATCGTCAAATCACTTGTCGACGCCATGGGGGGAACAATCGAGGTGACGAGTGAGCTTGGAGCTGGATCGACATTTTACGTTCGGATTCCATTCGCTATCGATACGTGTCCTCAGATTCAAACACAGACGGATGCGAGGGCACCCAAGGTCTCACTGACCGGCATGAGCGTGTTACTTGCCGAAGACAACCAGCTGAGCGCCGAAATCGTCCAGACCTTGTTGGAGACCGAAGGCATCATAGTCACCCATGCAGACAACGGCAGCGATGCGCTCGATCTATACCTTTCACGTCCCGCCGGCAGTTTCGATGCAATCCTGATGGACGTTATGATGCCGGAGATGGACGGCTACGAAGCAACCCGCGCAATCCGCCTCAGCGACAAGGCCGATGCTGCCGATATCCCCATCATCGCACTGACCGCCAACGCCTTTGCCGAGGACGCACAAGCGGCACGTGACGCCGGCATGAACGCCCATCTGCCCAAGCCGCTTGACTTTAACAAGCTTAAAGACATGCTCGCCTGCATCAAGAAAAACGGAACTATTTCGCTATAGTTTGTGCTCAACTACCATACGCAACTAGAAAGGAAGCCCACGATGTTTAGGCCCCTACGCAGAAAAAAACGCGCCATTTCCGATGAGGCGGCACGCGAGTTGCTCGCCACCTGCAAACGCGGTGTCTTTGCCGTCAACGGCGATGATGGCTATCCTTATGCCATTCCCGTCAACTACTTCTTTGACGCCGAGCACGACAAGATTTACCTCCATGGCGCCAAGGCTGGCCACAAGGTCGATTCACTCAGGCGTGATGACAAAGTCTGCTTTACCGTTTACGGCAATGAGTGGTACAAGGACGATGACTGGGCCCCCTACGTTATGAGTACCGTGGTCTTTGGCCGTTGCCGTCTGGTAGATGAGGCCCCCGCGTTTATCGAGGACAAAGTCCGCCAGCTCGCGCTTAGGTACTACCCTTCTGCCGAAGAAGTCGAAGAAGAGATCGCCAGGGACATCAAGGGTGTCCAGCTCTACGAGATCTCGATTGAGCATCTTTGCGGCAAGCAGATTCATGAAAAGTAGACCCATAAGCAGGTCTTGCACAGAGTGATATGGCCCGGTTCCAACCAACAGTGGAGCCGAGCCATATGTTTATGAAGCGTCGGCGGCTATGTGTGCAAGCGCCTCAACGAGCTCCCGTGCGCTCACGGGTTTGCTCAGGTGGGCGTTCATGCCCGCCTCGCGCGAAAGCCTACGGTCGTCGGCAAAGGCATTGGCGCTCACGGCGATAATCGGCGTGGTCGCGGCATCCTCGCGGTCGAGCGCTCGAATCCGGCGCGTGGCCTCAAGGCCATCGATGCCAGGCATCATAATGTCCATCAACACCACGTCGTACTCGTGCGGCGCGCTCGCGGCAAACGTCTCGACAGCAGACTCGCCATCCTTAACATGCACCACGACGGCACCGGCACGGTCGAGCGTAAACTGTGCGATCTCGGCATTCAGCTCGTTATCCTCCACGAGCAAAACGCGCAGGCCCCGGACTGCATCGACGTCAACCGCATCCACGCGAACTGCCTGAGGAATCTCGGAGCGCTCGCACTGCTCAAACGGCAGGCGAATGGTAAACGTCGTTCCCTGCCCCAAGGCGCTCGTAAAGCTCATGGTTCCGCCCATAAGCTCGACCAACTGTTTGGCAATGGACACACCCAGGCCCGTACCCGACGAAGCGCCCTCCACCCGTTGTGCCTCGCGGCTAAACGGCTCGTAGATGTGCCGCTGGAACTCCTCGCTCATGCCGATGCCGTTATCGGCGATCGTGTATTCATAGATGGGGACGCCGTCTACCGGCTCTACCTCGCGACACGCCAGGCGAACATAGCCGCCCCGATGGTTGTACTTGACGGCATTACCGGCGATGTTGACCAACAAGCGCTTAAGGTGCGTCACGCTCACCCGAACATAGGGATGATCAAGGGACTGCTGGTCGCAGACAATTGTCACCAGGCGCTCCTCGGCCTGGCGCTCCAGAATATCGCACACTTCACGGTTGAGGGCCACCAAATTTGCGGGCACGAGATCCAGGTTGACCTGCCCGCTCTCCAGGCGACTCATATCGAGTGCCTCGTTCGCAAGGTCGAGCAGCAGTCCCGATGCCGTCCAGATCTTTGAGCGGCATTCAGCCTGCTTTTGCAAGTCATCTTCGTTGGCATTGCCCACCTCGACCATACCGCGAATACCGTTGATAGGCGTGCGCAGGTCGTGGCTCATACGACGCAGGAACTCCGTCTTTGCAGAGTTGGCAGACGAGGCCTCGCGTGCTGCCTTTGCCAGCTTGTCGCCATAGTCGCGCTCCTGCAGCAACAGATCGGTCAAGCGTTGGCGCTCTGCATGGCGGCGCGCCAACGCAGCTGCGGCCAAAGCACCGCTGTAGAGCACCAACACGCTGGCGACTACGACTGCGATGGTTTCAAAGTAACGCTGCGCGGACGTATAGGTGTACACGTAGAATTGGCGTGCTCTACCAAACGTGCCCAGATACCACTCGCCGTTGGCGTTGACCAAGCTAACCTTACCGCCCAGGCAGCGTTTCTTAATACCTCCGACTATGGTGGCATCCGTTGCAGGCAAAACAAATGCGCCCGACGTGGTGGGTTCAACGGCATTCGTCGCAACGACCTTGGCATCGTTTTCAATCACGATATTACCGCTATCGATGGTTTCATAGCCGTCGAGCAAGCTCTGCAACTTGAGCGTATTGCTCGCGACCGCCTTGGCGCTCTGGTGCCTTACCGCGATAACGATGCCCTCGCCGTCCTGCCGAGACACACAGCCAATGTCTGCGACCGAATCATCCGCAAGCGCGATGCGGGCGGTATAGGACTTAAGCGGATAGGCCGCCACCTCCAACACGGGTGCTTCTTTGAGATGCGCAGCGAGCGACTCGTAGCTCGCGTCATCCGTCGAGGACTCGGACACCAAGTTGCCCGATGCGTCCGTCACGATCAGTGCACTCACGTTGAACTGGTCGGTATATTGCTTGAGCGTTGCGTTATCCGCCGAGCCGTCGCGCTCCATATCGCGCGCCACCTCTCCGGCAATCTCCGTAACGCGAATCAGATTTTTGGTCGCATAGGCGCTGTTGAACGCATCGTAGGAAAGGCTCTGCGTTGCCACGTAATCGACAACGCCGGCAAAGCGCTGCTCGGCCTGGGCCGTCGTGTAAACGTAGCTCATCATGCCAGCAACAACCGAAAGCGCTATCCCCAACAGGACGGCAAGGAGCCGTGCCCGGGTCGAACGATCGTTCCGCTTCTGGGCGGTGCGGCAGGGCGCATCAGTCACGACAGGCCCTCCATATTCAAAAAGGGCGAGGGGTCATCAAAGTACTTTGACACCAGGCGCTTCATGGTGCCGTCGGCAAGCATTTTTTGGTAGGCATGGGTGAGCTTAACGTCGATGCCGCGCGTATCGTTGATATCGAACGCGGTACCCAAACCAACCTCTAGCAGCGGCTCATCAAGAATACGATACGTCACACCGTAGTCTTTTTCGTAGGTGAGCAGCGAAGACTCATGCGCGGCGATGGCGTCGACCAGGCCCTCGACGAGCGCCGGGTTCAGGTACGATCGGTCCGAAAAGCTGTAGAGCTCTTTGATCTGCGGGACGTTTTCATTGGTGTGATTGAGCAGAATCGATTCGGGCTTGGTGGTGGACTGGACCGCCACGACCTTGTCCTTCAGATCGGCAAGCGTATAGATATCGCTCTCGGGATCGACAGCAACCACCTGTCGGCTCGCAAGGTAGGGGCCGGCCCAGCGATACTCGTTTTCTCGACCCGTCATACTAAAGCTGCCCATGACGCAATCGAGCTCGCCGCTCGCCAGCAGTTCTTTCTTCTTTTCCCAGTCGATGAGCTGATATTTTGGCTTGTAGCCAATGCGGGCCAAGGCCTCGGTCAAAATCTCGACATCCAGGCCGACAATATTGCCGTACTCGTCGCTATACACAAACGGCGGGTAGAGGTCGCTGCCGACGTTGAGGGTTTTGAGGCTGGCGTCTTTGTCGTCTTTGACCTGCGAGGCGGCTGGGCCTTCTACTGCAGACGTCGAGGTTCCGTCATCCGACCTGGAACAGCCGGCTATTGCCACGACAAAGGCGCTCGCTACCGCAAGCGCAACAAACAACGATATGGCAACCGAGCGACGGGATCTTTTCATCGTGCTCCAGACAATCCTGGTTACAGACGTAAACTGTAAAATAATATCAGACAAAACCGCGCCAGTGCTCGGTGATTACAGATGCTTTGCCACATAGGGCCCTCCGGCCAACCCAGCAGAAAAGCCCCGCATGCAGCGCTCGCCTACCGTGCATTAAAAACATATCGGTCCAGGCGCTCGCATGCTTCCCTTACACGCGCAAGCGGTAGTGCCAGATTCACGCGAATGTGGCAGGGTCCATGGAACGGGCGACCGTCCTGATATCCCACGCCCACGCGCGCACCCTCGTCGAGCAACCACTGAATATCGCGGCCATGCTCGCGGCACCACGCCGTGCAGTCCAGGAACACCATGTAGGTGCCCTGCGGGCGCGAAAACGCGACGCCCTTCCAATGTTTCTCTGCATATGTGCAGAAGTACTCGATATTGTCAGCAAGCACCTGGTTGAGCTCATCAACCCACTCGTAGCCCTGCGGCTGATAGGCGCCAATGAGCGCATGCATCGAAAGGACGTTCATCTCGTTGTAGTGGGTCTTGTTGGACACGGCGCACACGCGGTCGCGTAGCGTCTCGTTATAGATGATGTGGTAGCTGCCGACCAGGCCCGCGAGGTTAAAGGTCTTGCTGGGCGCGTAGAGGGCAACCGTGCGTATGCGGGCATCCTCGTTCACCGACTGCGTCGGAATGTGTTTGTGCCCGGGACGGATGATGTCGGACCAAATCTCATCCGAGATCACCACGCAATCGTGCTGGCGATAGACGCCCATGGCGCGCTCGATCTCGTCGCGCTCCCATACGCGGCCGCAGGGATTGTGCGGCGAGCAGAAGACGGCGGCATGGATGCGGTTTTGCGCGAGCTTGCACTCCATGTCCTCAAAGTCCATGCGCCACACGCCCTGTTCGTCGAGCTTCAGTGGGCTGTGAACAATACGGTAGCCCGCAGCCTCGATGGACTTGGTAAAGCCGATATAGGTGGGACTATGGACCAGCACCGCGTCACCGGGCTGCACATAGGCGCGCAACGTCGACACGACACCGCCCAGCACACCGTTTTCATAGCCAATATGCTCAGGCGCCAGACCCTCAACGCCGTTACGATGGCTCTGCCACTCGATGATGCGATCGAAGTACTCGGCGCGTGGATCAAAGTAGCCAAACATAGGATGCTGAGCACGTTGAATGATGTGCTCCTGGACCGTGGGAACCGTGGCAAAGTTCATATCCGCCACCCACATCGGGATGCGGTCGAAGCCCTCGTCGGGCACGTTTGGCGCCATACCGGGGATCTCGCCCCAGGAGTCAACGGCGATGGCATCCATGCCGTGGCGGTCGATAAGCGAGGTAAAGTCGTATTTCATGCTGAGCTCCCGTACAAAGCGGATTGGTTCGGTAGGCGTTATTGTCCACCAGAACGGGCGGCTTTGATACGGGTTTTGGGGTTGAATTTGATCGGGGCGTGGGCGCCGTGGTGGTTAGCTTTGAGCCTTGCTGACGTCTACCACGGAAAGCTGCGCCCCGTCGACCGCAAACGATATATCGAGCCCAGCATAGGCCAAGTGGTAGACGCGGTTTGGCTCGTGTTTGCTGCCTGCGCGGCGTGGATCTTGGCGAAGGACCTCGATTAAGCCGGGCAACTTTGCGGGCGGGACCTTGTCTTGCAGCGCCTGTGGAAACTCAACATCAAGCTCTTGCCACGGAGTGTCCTCAATCCAGCCTCCGGTCGCATCTGGGTGGCAGTCCGCAAACGGAATGTAGGGCTTGATGTCGTAGATGGGCGTGCCGTCGCGCAGATCGGCCCCCAGCACATGGATGATGGGACCATCGTCGGTAAGCTCGACACGATCGAGCTTGACACAGGTAAGACCGATGGGATTGGGGCGAAACGGGCTGCGCGTGGCAAACACGCCCACGCGCTCGGCGCCACCCAGGCGCGGTGGACGCACGGTCTTCGACCACTTGGCAGTGGTACCGGTTTTGTCCTGTGTTTTGGCATCGGTGGCAATATCCTCCGCCGTGCCGCCGGGCGTTCCGTTTTCGAAGCGCCAGAGCAGCCATAGGTGCGAGAATGATTCGAGCCCTGCAACCGCGGCGTTAGAGGCAAACTCCGGCTCAAAGATAATGCGCCCCTCAAGATGAGGCGCCAAAAAGCTGTTGCGCGGAATGCCGAACTTCTGCGGCAGGTCGGTATGTATGCGTGCGATAGGTTCCATGCCGGTCATTGTACGGCATGAAGATGTGGGGCGTGGCAAGCAATTCTTCGCCGCGGTCCCCCGTCGTGCAACCAACGGTTGCTTGGAAGGGCGCCTGCTGCCGCGTATGCTTAAGCCATCAACCAGCAGAAAGGAGCCGTTATGGCCTTTGCAGAAAAGCTTATCGCTGTCCGTCGCGCCCATCACCTTACTCAGGAGCAGCTCGCCGCCAAGCTCTTCGTCACACGCCAGGCCATCAGCCGTTGGGAACGCGGCGAGGTCACACCGGGCATCGACATGATGAAGCTCATTGCCGCCGTGACCGGCGAGCCACTGTCTCATCTGCTCGAAATGTCCGAGCACTATTGTCAGAGCTGCGGCATGCTACTCACGTCCGATGACTGCGGCACCGATGCTGCGGGCACCGCGACCGACCGTTACTGCAAATGGTGCTACGACCACGGCGAGTACACTTACGAAACCACGATGGAGGCGATGATTGAGGATTGTGCCCCGCGTCTGGCGCAAAGCACCGGTATGTCGCTCGACGAAGCCGTCTCGCTCATGGGCGCCGTGCTGCCGCAACTGGAGCGCTGGCGCACCGTGCAGGAAAACGAGGAGCGCTACGGCGCCGAGGCCCGGGCGCGCTATGGCGACGAGGCGATCGATGCAGCAAACGAAGCGCTGTTGGATATGGACCCCGAGACATGGAATGACATGAAAGAACTTGAGCGCGCGATTTTGGACCAGCTCCCGATTGCCATGGACGACGGCGACCCAGAGAGCAACGAAGCCCGCAAGCTCGTCGCAATGCACCGTCGATGGATTGGCCTTAACTGGGGACACCAGCCCCAAGACGACGCATACCTGGGCCTCGCTCACGGCTATCTGGCCGACCAGCGCTTTATCGACTACTACGACAAGCCCTGCGGCACCGGAGCCACGGCGTTTTTGGTTCAGGCCATCGAGTCATCGCAAACTCGCGCATAGACCGCGACGGCTTTGGGTATCTCAATCAAAACTTCAACCGATTGGAGACCCATGGCTACTAATCACGAACTCGAGCTATACGTTATGACCGGCTGCCCGTATTGCATGAAGGTCAAGCGCTTCCTGGCCGATAACGGCGTGACCATCCCCGAGCGCAATATCTCGACCGATTCCGATGCCGAGCAGACGCTTATCGCCGTCGGCGGAAAACGCCAGGTTCCCTGCCTGTTCATCGACGGCAAGCCACTCTACGAGTCGAGCGACATCATCACCTGGGCACAAGAGCATCTGCTCTAGCACTCATTGGGGACGCACTTAAATGAATAGTCGTTAAAGAACGTCCATTACAGTCGAAATTGTCAGCCCGGGACCGTCTCGGGCTACGATTGAGGCGCGCCCAGAACGGGCCGCCGACCGGGCGCCCGCGCACGGCCGAACGTCCCTGCCCCCGAGAGGGCCCGTTGGGTGCTGCCGGCGCGGGACGCGCCGCCCCCGACGGCTGATAGGAAAGTGCCGGGCAGGTGCCGCGGCTGGTAATGTGAGTGCCGAGGGGGAGGCCATCCGGTCGAACGACTACCGGAAGGATACCACCGTGAAAGCGCCATCGACCAGGCCGGGGGCCGTGCTCGGCCTGGACGTCGGCAAGTCCTCCCACTGGGCCTGCCTTATCGACCGCGGCGGGGAGGTGCTGGCCAGCGCCCCCGTCCGCAACCGGGAGGGCGCTCTAGACGCGCTGTTCTCCTCCGCGCCCGCCGGCACGCTCGTCGTCGTCGACCAGTTCCGCAACATAGGGTCCCTCGCCGTGCCCCTTGCGAGGTGATGAACGCCACGATACCGCCGTCACG
>URDI01000003.1:0-80505 GCA_900546475.1 uncultured Collinsella sp. | reverse complement strand
CTTCGACATGCCCGACTGGGAGGAAGAGCTGGGGGAGTACCTCAAGACGCTCTAGCCGCTATTAACTTTTCGAGAGTAAAAGCCGCCGTTCTTTAACGGCGGCTTTTCTTATGCCTGGCGTATAGCCCCGCTGCAACAAGAGCGGTGGCGGTCGCCAGACTCACTGCAAGCCCCGTAAAGGCGGCCGGGGTCTTGTAGGTCATCACGATCCTATTCGCGCCTTTCTGTATGTTCAGGGACGACAAGCCCTTATCGGCGGCGGGCGTTAGTTCTGCGGCCGTTCCGTTTACCGTTACGTTCCAGCCCTCATCGTACGGAACGCTCAGCAGCAGGTTGCCGTCATCCTTGGCGGTATACTCGCCTTCGATCCTTCCGTCCTTAAAAACCGTCGAAATAAACTCGCTCGTCTTAAGCTCGCTAATAATCTGCTCGAAAACGTCCAGATTGAGGGCGTAAAAGACCGGCTCATTGTCTTGGGGCATGTCTGTATAGCCCTCTGCGACTCCGATTGCCACCGTATGCTGGCTCGGGGTGTCCGATGCGCCTGCAATCTGTCGGATATTGTTGTCGAATCTCCAAGCCTCGTTTTTGATTGTTCGCTGGTCGATGGTGAGGGCGACGGGCCAATAACTGCCGGCGGTCGCATCTTTGTTGATGTAGAGATACCCGATGGAGCTTGCCGGAACAGTAACGCTCCATTGCTTTAAGCTATCGCTATTCTCCGTGCTCGCGGCCTCGATCTTGGTATAGAGATTGACCTCGCGGCCTAGGATTTTGCTGTAGAGGTCGTTCTGCTTTTCGAAGGGGTTCTCGTTTTTCAGCGTGCTGTTTTGGATATCGCTTGAGGCTGCGACGCCAATGCTGAGCGCATAGGGGTTCTCGTACACCGCGCTTGTGGAGTTGGCCTGATTCATCTTGGCCGAAACGTATCCCGCAGGTGCGTTCTCAGGAATGGCATACTTGACTCCCAGTAGGGCATCGACGGCGAGAATGGGCTCGGCATAACGGGTCGAGAATTCGCCGACGCTGCTGTATCCAAGGGAGTTGAGCAGTGCGATGGCCTGCGGGTTGTTGGCAGACGAATACGAAGACAACTGGTTGTACCCAAGCGCCAGGCCTTCGTTGAGGGCGGCGCTGTCGACGCGTGTGGTTGTGCGGTCAATGCGATAGAACGACGCCGAAGTCTGGTCTTGAATGGTCGTGATAGTGTCGGTTGCGGTGGCGACATAGGCGCTGTTAGCTTTTTCGGAATAGCCTGTGTACAGCTGGTTCCACATAACATGGGCGTTGGCAAACAACTCAATGGCGGTTAGTGCCAGGAGGGGCATGATGACGACGGGACGATAGGCTTGACGCAATTTGGGCTGGTTTTTGAGCGCCTGCAGCGCGTGTCCTGCGGCCCACAGCGCAAAGAAGCTCAGCAAAAAAGCCGTGCGCGAGTAGAAGCCGTTGGGAACGCGCATGCCGCACCAGATGTACTCGAGTGGGCTCAAAGCGGAGCTTGCGACCAGGATTATCGTGACGACGAGTGTTGCGATGCGCGTCTTGATCGAAACCGTGCGGTTAACCAGCAGGCTCACCGCAAGCAGCATCATGACGATGCCGCAATAGAACTGCGGTGTGCTTTCGTTGCTTACCCACATGCAGGGAAGAAAGCCCCTGATGAGCGACTTGAGGTTGGTTTTAAGTAGGGGGCCGAGTGCTAGAACGGGACCGCCCTTGGACATGGCAAGGATGGTCGGCAAAAAGGTCCAGGCGGACAGAAGCAGTCCAAGCACGATAGCCCCGGCGAATCGCAGGGCCCGATCGAGCATGAGCTTCCAGCTAAAACCTTCTTCTGCAACATAATCGACAAATTCGACCAATACGAAGATGCAGAGGAACAGGATGCTGATGTAGGCCGTATACCAGCAGAACATGACATTGAGCGCCGTTGCGATGACGAGGCGGATCATGCGCTGCTTGCGGATGAGCTCGTAGCATCCGTAGGCGCAGATGGGCAGCAGGATGAGGCAATCGATCCAGAGCGGGTTGCGTAGGTTGCTGATGGTCCAGCTGCAAAACGTGAATGAGAGGGAAAGCAGGAATGCTGCGGGCTTGGGTAGGTCAAAGCGCTTTTGCACATACCAAGCGCTGCTGATGTGGATGCAGCCCAGTTTGAGCGCGGAGATAACAAACACGAAGAGCGTCAGCTTGTCTGCGGGAAACAGCGCGCAGAGCAGGTTGAAGGGGCTGGCGAGGTAGTAGCTATAGAGCCCCCATGTGTTCATGCCGAGTCCCTGCGAGAAGGAATAGCGAAGGCTTGCCTCGCCTAAAAGGACGCGCCGGAACCAGGCAAAGAAGTCGATGTATTGGTATTTGAGATCGTTGGTGAGAAACGAGTTGTCGCCAAAGGGGTAGACATGCCCTGCCACTGCAAGTGCGACAAAGAGTGCGACGGAAAATGCGAAGCAGGCGGCGTAGAACGCCACATTCTTGAGCGTGCTGTTATTGGGCCGTGTCATCAGATTCCTCGTTGGATTCTCGAATGATATAGATGGGGCGGCGCTTGGCCTCCAAGTAGGCTTTTGCCAAGTACTCGCCAATGATTCCTAGGCACAGGAGCTGCATGCCACCAAACAGCGTTATGAGGCAGGCGAGCGACGGCCATCCGCCGACGGGATCGCCCCAGACAAGCGTCTTTACTAGGATGACGACGAATCCCAGGATGGCGATGAGACAGAAAACGATACCCGTGAGGGCGGCGAGGGAGAGCGGCGCCGTGGAAAACGCGACGATGCCGTCGATGGAATAGAGGAGCAGCGACCAAAAGCTCCATTTGGTCTCGCCGGCCACGCGGTTGACGTTTACGTAGGGGAGCCATTTGGTCTTGAAGCCAACCCAGCCGTAAATGCCCTTGGAGAATCGGTTGTATTCGCCCATAGAGATGATGGCGTTGACCATAGGTCGCTTCATGAGCCTAAAATCGCGTGCTCCGTCGACGATGTCGGCCTTGGAAATGCGGTTGATGATCTTGTAGAACATACGGGCGCAGAACGACCTGATGGGAGGCTCGCCTTCGCGGGTGGTCCTGCGTGTGGCGACGTTATCGTAGTTTTCGGTCTGCAGGATCTCGTACATCTGCGGCAGGAGCGAGGGCGGGTCCTGCATGTCGGCGTCCATGGTGGCGACATAGTCGCCCTTTGCGTGCTGGAGTCCGGCGAGTAGCGCCGCCTCCTTGCCAAAGTTGCGCGAGAAAGAGTGCCAGCGGATGGCGTATGGATGCGCCGCCGCGGCTTCTGCTTTCATGACGGCGAGCGTTTTGTCTGCCGAGCCATCGTCGATGAGGACTGCCTCAAAGGAGATGCCGGGGTCTTGCTGCGTCATGGTGCGAACGACGTTGTCGAACTCTTTAAGAAAGATCGGAAGCGATTCTTGCTCGTTGTAGCACGGCACGACAATGGAAATGAGCGGCATGCGACTTACCTCTCGTTTTTATTTGCGCTGGAGGGAATGCTGCAGCCATATGTGTTATACACGTTGACCTCCCACTGTTTACGCTCAACCTTTGCAACGGAATCAAGGATAAGCCCCGTCGCGAGACTCAGGCCACAAAGGAACATGAAAGATGCGGCGAGCATTGCGGTGGGGAAGCGCGGAACGAGGCCGGTCTGGAAATACTCGACAACGATGGGCATGCCCAGGGCGAGGCCGATCACCGCAAACAGAAGCGCGACGAGGCTGAAGAACTTCAGCGGGCGGTAGTCCTTGAACAGCGTGCCGATCATCGCGACGACTTTAATGCCGTCGCTCACGGTATTGAGCTTGGACTCGGAGCCTTCCGGACGGTCGCGGTACTCGATGGGCACATCTTTGATGCGCCAGCGGTGGTCGACGGCGTGGATCGAGAGCTCGGTTTCGATCTGGAAGCCCTCGGAAAGCACAGGGAAGGTTTTAACGAACGGGCGGCTCATGGCGCGGTAGCCGGTCATGACATCATCGAAGCTGTAGCCATAGATCCACTTGATCATGGCGCGGACCAGATTGTTGCCAAAGCCGTGGAAAGCACGCTTGTTTTCCTCGGCGTAGGTGCCGTTGGAAAGGCGGTCGCCTACGGTCATATCGGCCGCGCCGTTGAGGATAGGCTCGCAGAGGGCCTTTGCCGCCTCGGCGGGGTAGGTGTCGTCGCCGTCGACCATCAGGTAGCAATCGGCGTCGATATCGCGAAACATCTGGCGGCACACGTTGCCCTTTCCCTGACGGGGCTCAAAGCGGACCGTGGCGCCGTGCTCGGTGGCGATGCGTGAGGTATCGTCCGACGAGTTGTTGTCATAGACATAGACCGTCGCTTGCGGAAGCTCGCGGTGAAAGTCGTCGATGACTTTTCCGATGGTGACTGCCTCGTTGTAACAGGGGATAATAACGGCAATCGTTTGCTCGGCCATGAAGGTTCCTTTGGTCGCGTACAATCGAATCGTTTGTTTCGTGGTTAGGATGGGCGCATTGATTCGAGAGTTCAGGTTATTAGATGTGACACGTGCTGTTTTGCTGTTTGCAGCAAGCATCACTACGGTGACGTATTGTAGTGGTTCCTTCGACCTGTTTCCATCTGTCTTGGCATGTGTTGCGATAATCGCATCATTGGTTAATTTCAATAAGTTTACGTGCAGGGATTTTGCATTTCCGTCTGTTGTTGGTAGAGCTTGCTGCTTAGTGATTTCCCTTGTATTTTCGTTTGTTCTTGTGCTGGGAGCGCATATTCGCGTGACAGAACCGGTGATTGCCGGCGGGATTTACGAGAACTATATTGAGCCGTATTCCGCGATTGATTGTGTTGCTTTTTGGGTGATGTCGGCGCTGGTCTTTTGGGTCTTGTCGGTGCTTGTTCAGCTGTCTTGTCGTTGCCGCTGCTGTGTTTTCTGCGAAGACTCGCCGCGGGCGAATGATGGTGACTCGTCCATTCGATTCCTATCTGTTGCGGTCCGTGCTCTAGTGATATTTCTTTTATATCTGCCGTTCTTCCTGAGGTATTTTCCTGGCCTGTTTTTTGGGATACCTTCTCATCGTTTGCTCAGATTATGGGGTGGAACCCTTTGAGCAACCATCATCCGGTTGTATTCACCATGATGATGGCTGCTTGTATCAAAATTGCAGGCCTCATGGGGATGAGCCCTTCGGTGGGCGTTGCCTTGCTAACGGTGCTTCAGATGGCCTGTGTTGCCAGCGCGTTTGGCTATCTTTCAATTTGGGTGACTTCCCGCTTGGGGGTCTCCTCTCGCTGGTCTTGGCTGCTCGTAGTTTATTTTGGCTTGTCTCGGTATTGCGCTCTATATTCTGTGGCGCTCTGGAAAGATCCGTTGTTTTCCTGCTGTCTTGTCTTGATGGTGACCATGCTTGCCGATGCCGTCATGGGAAAGGATTCCTGGTCGAGCGCGTTGCGTTTGCTCGTTTTTGGGGCCCTGGCGTTGGACGCTATGCTTCTGCGGAATAACGGTTTGTATATTTGCGCCACGCTATTCGTGGTGCTTGCGATAATTGCAGTTTTGGGCCGACTCGGCCGTATTGGCCCGATGGGGTCGGGTTCCCGTTTGGCTATTCCTCTTGGAATTGCAATTGCTGCATGTTTGGCTATTACGGGGCCCGTGTACTCGGCTATGGGCGTTGTTCCATCGGAGGATGTTGAGGCAGTGGGTATTCCGCTTGCTCAGATGGCTCGCGTTGCCGCACTCGATGGAGGTATGTCCGAGTCCGATCGTTCTTATATGAACGAGCTGCTTCCGCTTGATCGTTACAAAGAGGTGTATCTTCCCAGTTGTATCGATTCGCTTAAATGGAATGAAGGCTTTAATGCGGAGCGTCTAAAGGATGAATTTTGGACCCATTGGGCCTCGATGCTTTCGCGTAACCCTTCGATATACTTTGAGGCGTGGGAACTGCAGACGTTTGGTTTTTGGGCCCCAAATGTAAAGGGCGCTGACGGTCTGCCTGAAAACTTTCTCATGGGCGTTCCGTATAACCTTGTGGCCGACGCAAAGGCTTCTACGGGAGTTACATTTCGCAACTTGCTTGCACCTCTCGACGATGGTGTCGATGTGGCGATTGGACTGAGCGCTTGGTCTATTTCTGGCGCCGTTGTCTTTTGGTTGCTTATGTTTTCGGCAGTTCTTTTGGTATCGCGTGGGCGTTCGCGTTTCGCATTGCCGCTTTTGCTTTTTTGCTGTTGTACGGAACGCTCTTTATTGCGAGTCCTATTTGGTATTGGCCTCGTTATATCGTGGCTGCTCAATTTGGTCTTCCTGCCGTGCTTGTGGTTGTCGCTCGCGGCATGCTGTCTGGTGAAAGACGTTCCGAAAACGATGTTGTGAGATAGTTCTCCAGTTTCGCAACGCCGCCTTATGGCGTTGAGGGCGGGTCTATACTGTTCGTTTGTCAACGATTACGAGTAAAGGAGTTGCATCCGTGTCGGATCAGACAAAGCAACAAGAAACTCGCAGTCTGCCTGCGACGTTTGCTAAGAACGAATTTGAGAAGGACGCGTTTATCCTTCGTCAGCTGGTTACCAAGGATTTTAAGATCAAGTATCGCCGTAGCGTTCTGGGCGTCGCATGGTCGGTGCTCAACCCGCTGCTGATGATGATCGTCATGGCCATCGTGTTCTCGACGATTTTTGCCCAGGGCCGCAACGGCTCGATTACGCCCGAGATGTACCCGCTGTATTTGATCGTGGGTAACGTCACCTTTGCCGTCATGTCCGAGTCCACGAACCAGGCCCTGACGTCGATCGTGGGTGCGGCTCCGCTGCTCAAGAAGGTTAAGGTGCACCGCTGGGTCTTCCCAGTGCAGAAGGTGCTCTTCTCGTTGGTTAACTTTGCCTTCTCGCTGGTCGCCGTTGCCATCGTTATGCTGTGGTTCCGTGTTATGCCTTCTTGGCACCTGATTCTGCTGCCGGTCTGCCTGCTGCTGCTTATGTGCTTCTGCATGGGCCTGGGTATGATGCTCTCGGCCCTCACGGTCTTTTTCCGCGACGTTATGCATCTGTGGAGTGTTGTCATCACGGCTTGGACCTATATCACGCCTATTTTCTGGACGACCGACTTTGTTGCTCAGATGCCGCATATCGTTCGGATCTTGGTGTATGCGAACCCCATGTACAACTACCTGCAGTTTATGCGTGATATCTTCCTGTTCCAGACTACGCCCTCGCTTTTGACGTTTGGTATGTGCGTCGCTTGGGCGGTCCTTGCGCTTGTTATTGGCTACACCGTGTTCCATAAGTCCGAGCGCAAATTTATCCTCTACATTTAAGGAGTGCTGTGATGACTGAATCTGTTGTTGATTACAGCGAGCAGCCTCTGGCTGTCGAGGTCGACGATGTCACCATGATCTTTAACATGGCGTCCGAGTCGCTGACCAATCTCAAGGAGTATTTCATCAAGCTTGCCAAGCATGAGCTGTTCTTTGAGGAGTTTAGGGCGCTCAAGCATATCTCGTTCGATATTCATCGCGGCGAGGTCGTGGGTCTGGTCGGCACCAATGGTTCCGGTAAGTCTACGATGCTCAAGATTATCGCTGGCGTGCTTGAGCCTAGCGAGGGCAGCGTTAAGGTCCATGGCAACATCGCACCGCTGATTGAGCTCGGCGCCGGCTTTGACCCCGAGCTGACCGCCCGCGAGAACATCTATCTGAACGGTGCCCTGCTCGGCTATACCAAGGAGTTCATCGACGCCAACTTTGACGGCATTATCGAGTTCGCTGAGCTGCAGAACTTTGTCGATATGCCGCTTAAGAACTTCTCCTCGGGCATGGTGGCGCGTATCGCCTTTGCAATCGCGACGATTACCGAGCCCGATATTCTGATCGTTGACGAGACGCTGTCCGTCGGTGATGTGTTCTTCCAGCAGAAGTGCGAGGCCCGCATCCAGCACTTTATCCAGAGCGGTGACGTGACGGTTCTGTTCGTTTCGCACTCCATGGAGCAGGTTGAGCGCATCTGCCAGCGTGCCGTTTGGATCGAGAAGGGTGACCTTCGCATGGACGGCCCGGTCGATGAGGTCTGCAAGGCATATCGCGAGCAGTTCAACTAGGTTATAATTACTTGCGCCTGACAGGCTTGCGCTTGCTTGGGCGTGCGGTTATTTGCTCCATTAGCTCAGTTGGATAGAGCAGGGGACTTCTAATCCCAAGGTCGACGGTTCGAATCCGCCATGGAGCACCATCGTTTATTAAGCCCGGACCGCTAGGTGGTCTGGGCTTTTTTCATCTTGTGTGCTGCGGTTTTGAAGGGTTCGCATGGGAAGCAAAAGGCTCGACTGGATTGATATTGCAAAGGGGATCGCAATTATTCTGGTCATTGTGGGGCACACCGTTCCAAATCCCTCTCCCTTGCGGCACGCGATCTTCTCGTTTCACATGCCGGTGTTCTTTATTCTTGCCGGGTATACGTTTAGGCCGAAGCCGTGGCGCGAGCTGCTGAGTGGTTCGGTGTCGCGCCTGCTGGTGCCGTATGTGGTTCTTGCACTGGCGTGGCAGGTGCCGACGTTCTTAATGAGCGGCGCTCCTTTGACAAGCGGTACGCTGGTTGCGGGGCTTAAGACGCTTGTGTTTGCCTCGGGCGTTGATGTGCCTGGGTTTGGCGTTACCGCCGTTGGCATGGCATGGTTTTTGGCGGCGCTGTTTACGTCGCGCCTGCTGTTTAATGCGCTCGTGCGGCTGTTTGATCGCCGCAGGATTGGGGTTGTTTGGCAGGGCGTTGTCTGTGCCGCGATTGCCTTTTGCGGTTTGAGCGTGTCTCGCTATTTTAGTGCTTACCTGCCGCTCGATTTGGATTTGAGCTGCTATATCGTCTTGCTGATGTGGATTGGTTATACGGCGCGTCAAAGGGGGCTGGAGCCGAGCGTGAGCAAGCCTCTGCTGTTTATTGGAGCCGGTGTTGCTTGGCTCGTCCTTGCCGCGCTGAGTGGGCTTGAGCTTTCGAGCCGCCGCGTGGATGGATTTGTTGTTGCGACGGTTGCTGCTGTTGCGGGTAGCTACTGCGTCTGTTGGGTTTCGATGGCGTTGGAGAAGTTGAAAGACGTGCCGGTTTTGGGGTCCTTTGAGCGAGGACTCGTGTTTTGCGGACAAGCCAGTCTGGCGATCTTTGCAATCCACGCGGTCGATTGGTTTATCCCCTGGCAGACCATGCCTCTACTTATGACGCTGCCAACATCGTGGCTCTTTGCATCAATCGTGCGTTGCGCCTGCGATATCGGCCTGGCATACGTGATCAGGAAGGCGTAATTAAAAGTGGGGAGGACCAAGTTGGTCCTCCCCACTGCCATTATGCCTTCAGACACTCGGGCAAGACGCTTGCAACTGCATCCATCGCCTGCGGCTTTAGGTACTGCTCGTTGAGCCGTGCCTTTCTGTAGACGTAGCGAGTGTCTGCCGAGTACTTGATCAATACGTCGGTGAAGAACCGCTCCCAGCTCAGGTAGTCGCGGCTTTCGATATAGCTTGAGGGATCCTCGAGGATCTTGGGAATGTCGCTGCTGGGTATGAGCCCGGAGCGCAGGAGTGTCCACTCGAACGATTCGGGGAGGAACAAGCGAACGTTCTTGTAAACGCGCTGCCCGAGAGCCTTTTCGATGTAGGGACCAAACGCTGCGCCGTCTCCTATGGCAAGAATGTTTTGCTCGGGGCACTCGTGAATTGTTCGTTTTAGATTCGCAACGCCGGTGGCGGTATAGCAGGAAATCCCGAGTCGGTTGCAAAGAGCGTTGTAGAATTGATAGCCAGATTTGCTATCCTCGACAACTACGGCGTCGGGTACCTCGAATCCAACGTTTAGATCCTGATACAGCATGCTTGCCGTGTGGTCATATAGCGGCTTGGTCATCGAGTAGAAGCGTCTGTCGCTCTTGCGGCCATTGATCGTCTTGCTTGTGGTGTTGACTAGCTTTAGGATCTCGTCGACGCTGTAGGGGAGTTCGTTGGCGTCGCGATGAGATATCAGAACAAAATAGTTGGACGATCCGTTGATGGCTTTGGCGAAGTCCTTTGAGTAGATAAACTCGTTGCCCTCATCTAGAAAGACGATCGAATCTTCGATGATCGACAGCTCGCGCTCCCAACGCCTGCCAGATAGCGTTTCACAGGGAACGTCACAACTGAGCGTGACGCCGCCCTCCGGTCCACGATCGTTGTAGTCGCGGATCATCGAGATGAGTGTCGTTTTGCCCGTGCCGCTGTTGCCGCGGATGAAGGAAATATTGCGCTTAAACGTGAGTGTGTATTTGACCTTTGCGCGCTCTACGACAACGGTGTGCGTTCCCTTCATTACTCATCAACATCCAAAAAGTCATTCGTGGCGCCGACAAACTCCTGCATGTTTCTGACGATGCGGTCATCGTTATTGATGCGAATCTCAAAACGCTTCCAGGGGAACTTCATGATGTGGTAAAGGGTTACCAGTACATCCTGCTCTTTGCCAATTTTGAGCAGCCAGCGGGCGCAGTTATCTCCGCAAGTGGATGCATTGAACACCATGTTTGGGAGATTGCGCACCAGCAGCAGCGTCTTAACGCCGCCGGACAGTTCGAGTGGAGTGATTGAGCCCAGCTGCTTGCTTACGATGTTGTGGGGGCCGATGAGCTCTGAACCGTCAACACTTTTAATCATCTGCGCTGCCAGGGGGTCCTCGAACCAGGAATCCAGGTACGAGTTCCTAAAATAGGTTTCGGTATCGTAGATGGAACCGGGGTAATCCCCCAGATGGATGCTTAACATGCGCGTCTCCAGACGTAGTGTGACTGCAACGATTATATGCCAGTAATAAAATTCCGGCAGCAGCGAGGTCACTGCTGCCGGCGCTGGAGTTTTGTTCGTGTGAATCGGTGTTAATGAATTGATCCGCGAGGCTACTTTTCGAGATGCTTTTTCAGCAGCTCCAGCGCGTGGGCGTAGCCCATCAGGCCTTCGCCGGTGATGGTGGCGAAGCAGGCTAGGCGTGCATAGCTCACCTGGCGGAAGTCCTCGCGGGTCTCGACGGCGCTGATGTGGACCTCGACGGCAGGGATGGCGACGGCCTTGAGGGCATCGAGGATCGCGACGCTCGTGTGCGTGTAGGCCGCCGGGTTGATGACGATGCCGTCGACCTTGCCGTAGGCCTCCTGGATCTTGTCGACGATGCTGCCCTCGTGGTTGGATTGGAAGACCTCGACCTCGTTAAAGCCCTGCGTGGCGCCTGCCTCCTGGCAGATCTGGACCAAACGGTCGTAGTTATCGCTTCCGTAGATGCCCGGCTCGCGAATGCCGAGCATGTTGAGGTTGGGGCCGTTGATGACGAGTGCCTTCATGGTTGCTTCCTTTGCAGTTGGTTGGCGTGGCTGGTCTTGCGATCTTCGGCGTTTGCCCAGATAAAACCTGCCAAAATAAACCTGTCCCTTTTTGGCAGGTTAGAGGGTCTCGACGATGGCGGCCGCGGTTTTGGCGGCGCAGTCGCGTGAGTCGATGATGTAGTCGGCCCAGGCGCGGTAGCGCGGCATGCGCTGCTCGGCGAGCTTATCGATGCCATCGCGGGCGGTGATGGGGCGGCCCTTGTGGGCGAGCTCGTCGAGCTTGCGGTTGAGCATCACGATTTGGCTGTTTTGGTGCAGCAGAGGGTAGTTCTCGTCGCGCGTAACCACGCCGCCGCCGGTGGAGAGCACCAAGCCGCTGCGCTTGGAGATGTCGGCCAGCGCTGCCGTCTCCTGCTCGCGGAAGGCCGCCTCGCCGCACTTGATGATAAAGTCGGCGCAGGGCATGCCCAGGCGCTCCTCGAGGGCGCGATCGAGATCGATGTGCTCGCGGCCCGTGAGCTGGGCGATCTGCTCGCCCACGCGGGTCTTGCCCGAGCCCGGCATGCCGATCAGCGCGATGTTCTGTTCGCGGCGTGACAGGCGCTCCGTTATGTCCAGGATCCTCTCGCGCGGGGTGGCTTTGCCGGTATAGCGCTCGGCAGCTTGTGCCGCCTGGGCAACAAGCATAAGCAGGCCGCCGATGCAGGGGATGCCGCGGCGCTCGGCCTCGAGCATCAGGCCCGTGCGGGCGGGGTTGTAGACAATGTCGATGACGCCCTCGAGCGCATCGAGGCCTTCGAGCGTGCAGGGCGCGTCGGGGCAATGGGGGAACATGCCGGCGGGCGTGCAGTTGACGAGTAGGGAGGCGTCGGACTGCTGCGCGATATTGTCGTAGTTGACCTCGCTCGTGCGACCCACGGGTACGACGATGGCGCCCATGTCTCCCAGCACCATACTTGCCGTGGTGCCGGCGCCGCCGGTGGCACCGAGCACGAGGGCCTTCTTGCCGGCAACCTCAACGCCCAACTCCTCGACCAGGCACTGGAAACCGAAGTAGTCAGTATTATCGCCGTGCAGGCGGCCGTCGGGCAGGCGCGTGATGGTGTTGACGTTGCCCATGCGCTCGGCGAGCGGGCTCAGCTCGTCCAGATACTCCATGACGGCGCGCTTGTAGGGGATGGTCACGTTGGTGCCCTCCCATTCGTCGCCCGTCATAAAAGCCTCAAGATCCTCGGGCTCGCGCTCAAATCGTACGTACTCGAGCCCCGCGAGCTCCTTGTAGATGGTCGGGGTGTAGCTGTGGCCCAGCACGCGGCCCAGCACGCCGTAGGGGCGGGTTGCGGCGACATCGGTCATCTAGAGCACCTCCGTGTAACTGCCAAAGTAGGTGAAGCTCTCGCACACGTCGTCGATGGAATCGAGCAGGTCATCGAGGGCCTTGCTGCTAAAGGGGCAGTCCAGGTCAAAGTAGAACATAAACTCAAAGTCGTGCCCGGGGATGGGGCGGCTCTCGAGCTTGATGAGGTTGATATTGAGCGCGTAGAAGCGCTCGAGTACGCGATAGAGTGCGCCCGGCTCGTTGGCCGTGGTAATCATGAGCGAGGTGCGGTTGGCGCCGGGGTAGACGCGTGGCTCGCGGCTGATGACGACAAAGCGCGTGTAGTTGTTGTCCGAGTCCTGGATGTTGGGCTCCAGTACCTCCAAGCCGTAGAGTGCGGCGCAGCTGCGCGATGCGATCGCGGCAACATCGGTGCGTTCGGAGCTGGCGACCATCTCGGCCGACATGGCCGTGTTGGGGTACTTGGTGGCGTGCAGGTCGTGCGCCTCGATAAAGCCGGCGCATTGGGCAATGGCCTGGCCGTGGCTGTAGACCTCGTGCACGTCCGCAAGCATGGCGCCGGGCTTGACGAGCAAGTTGTGGTCGATTTTGAGGCGAAGCGAGCGCACGATGTGGAAGTCGAACTGCGCGAGCAGGTCGTAGACGGCGTTGACTGAGCCGGCGGTGGAGTTCTCGATGGGCAGCACGCCAAACTCGCAGAAGCCGTCGCGCACGGCGCGCATAACGCCCTCGAAGGTCTCGAAAAACGCGATGTCGGGCACATCGAAGAGTTTGCACGCGGCGATTTGACTGTAAGCGCCCTCAACACCCTGGCAGGCAACGGTGGCCGTCTGGGGGAAGGGCGTATCGAAGGCCTCGGCCGTGGCGTGTGCCCTTTGCGAGACCGTGATGCCCTTGAGCTCGTTGATATAGCGCTGCTGCTCGGCCTTGCTCATGCTCATGAGGAGACGGAACAGGGTGATGGTCTGCGCCTCGTAGCGCTCGGGCGCGCGGCTGGCAAGGTTGTTGAGCTTGGAGCGCTCACGGGCGGGGTCGAAGACGGCCTTGCCCATCTCGATTTTTGACTTGGCGACCTCGGTGGCAATGTCCATGCGCTCGACAAAGCTGTTGAGGAGCGTGGTGTCGATGCCATCGATGGCCTGGCGGATGTCAGCAAGGTCCATGGAGACCCCTTTCACGTGTCGGGGGATGTTGAGGGGTGGGTAGTTAGCGCTGAGCGGCGTCTTCGAGGAGGGCGTCCCAGATGGCAAGGGCGGCGGCTGCCTCGGCTACGGGGACAGCTCGGGGGACGATGCAGGGATCGTGGCGGCCGTGGACCGAGAGCTCGGCATTTTCCATAGCGTCCATGTCCACCGTCTGCTGCTCACGGCCAATGGAGGGCGTCGGCTTTACGGCCATGCGCCACATGACGGGCGCGCCGGTCGAAATACCGCCCAGGATGCCGCCGGCGTTGTTGGACTCGACCTCGATCTCGCCGGTCTCGGCATCGATGCGATACGGATCATTGTTCTCGCTGCCGCGCATGGCGGCCACGGCAAAGCCCATGCCAAACTCCACGCCCTTTACGGCGGGAATGCCAAACGCGATCTGCGCGATGCGGTTCTCGATGCCGTCGAACATGGGGTCGCCGATGCCTGCGGGAAGCCCGTAAATGCCGCACTCCACGATGCCGCCGATGCTGTCTAGTTCGTCACGCGCGGCTAGGATTTCCTCGCGCATGCGGCCGGCTGCGGCGGCGTCAATGCACGGCAGATCGTTCGTAAGGATCGCCTTGCGGTCGGCCTCGCGATAGACTATGTCGTCCATCGGCAGATCGGAGATGCCGCCGATCTGCGCCACATGCGCCATCACTTTAATGCCGCGGGCCTCGAGTGCCTGCAGCGCAATGCCGCCGGCAATGCACAGGGGTGCCGTTAGGCGGCCAGAGAAATGCCCACCGCCGGCGACGTCGTGCATGTTGTGATACTTCACGCGCGCCGGAAAATCCGCGTGTCCGGGGCGGGGCTTGCGGCGCAGCTCGGAATAGTCCTTTGAGCGCGTGTTGGTGTTCTCGATAATCGCGGCGATGGGTGCTCCCGTGGTATGTCCATCGACCACACCGGCGATGATGTGGGCGGCGTCGGCCTCGCGGCGTTTGGTCGCGGTCTCGTCGCGACCGGGGGCACGACGGTCAAGGAAGGCCTGCAGCCGCTCCTGGTCAACAGCGATGCCCGCCGGGATGCCATCGAGGGAGCAGCCGATGGCGGGGGAGTGCGACTGGCCGAAGATGCTTAAGTGCAAGACGTTGCCAAAGGTCGAGGACATGCTATTCCTCCTCGAGTGTGACCTTGCCGCCCAGCAGGCGGTAGTGGTCGAAGAAATCGGGATAGGACTTGTTGACGGCCTCGGCGCCGTGGATCACGACCTCGCCGGTGGCGCGGCTCGCGGCGATCGCGGCCATCATGGCGATGCGATGGTCGTTGTGCGAATCGACTTCGCCGCCGGTGAAGGCATCGACACCCTTGATGATGAGGTCATCGCTGGCAATGCGCACCTGCGCGCCCAGCGCGGTGAGCTCGCGGGTGGTCGTGACCAGGCGGTCGGATTCCTTGATGCGCAGACGGGCGCAATCGCGGATAAAGGTGCGGCCCTGCGCCAGCGAGGCTACGGCCGAGATGACGGGCACCAGGTCAGGAATGTCGTGGGCGCTCATCTCAAAGCCGGCGAGCTTGTCGGACTGCACGGTGGCGGCGTTGGTGGAGCGCACGATGCGGGCGCCAAAGCGCGAAAGCGCGGCAAGCACGTTACGGTCGCCCTGTGCGGAGCTTAGCGACACGCCCTCGACGGTGATTGGGTCGGTGCCGATGGCACCGGCGCACAGCCAAAAGGCAGCGTTGGACCAGTCGCCCTCGACGGCTACGCTGCCGGGCGTGCGGTACGAGCCGCTGCTCACGCGGAAGTTCGTGACCTCGGGCTGGCCGTCCTTGGCCGGAATACGCTCGACGTTGACCTCGACGCCAAAGGCCTTCATGGCCTGGATCGTCAGGTTGATGTAGGGACGGCTCTCAATGAGGCCGGTTACCTGCACGCAGGAGGGCTGGGCCAGCAGCGGGGCTGCCAGCAGAAGGCCGGAGATATACTGCGAGCTCACGTTGCCCGGAAGCACAAAGGTGCCCGGGCGCATGCGGCCGCTCGTCTTGAGCGGAAAACCGCCCAGACCCTGTAGGTCGCAGCCGGCGGCGATGATCTCGTCCGAGAGCGGGGAGAGCGGGCGGGCGCCCAAGCGCCCCTGACCCACAAAAGTTGCTTCTGCACCCAGCGCGCAGGCGACAGGCAGCATAAAGCGGAGCGTGGAGCCGCTTTCACCGCAGTCAAGCGTGCCGCCGGCAAGGGCCTTGAGCAGGCCAAACTCAACACTCTTCATGGTGGGGTGGACCTGGAAGCCGTCCTCGACGGTCTCGATGCGAGCACCCAGGGCCGTAAGGCAACGCACCGTGGCCTCGATGTCGGCGCAGGTGGTATTGCAGGTGACGTGTGTCTCGCCGTTGGCAAGCGCAGCGCAGATGATCAGGCGATGCGCCATCGACTTGGACGCGATGGCGGGAACGGTGCCCTTGAGCGGGGACGGGGTGATGCGGGCTAGCATGCGGATGCGTCTCCCTTCTGGCCGAGGCCCTCGGCAATGAGTTCGTGGAAAGTGGAAAGCGGTGTGCGGTCGATGCTGCAGCGGCCAATGCCGTGCGGAATCACCAGGTCGATGGTGTCGCCCGCGCGCTTCTTGTCGTGGAGCGCCTCGGCAAAGACGGTATCGGCATCTAGGTCGCAGCGGGTCTTGAGGCCATGGCGGGCGCAGAGTTCCTCAATACGATCGGGCAGTGCAGCATCGCAGACGCCATGCAGGGCTGCGGCGCGCGTGATGATGCCCATGCCAATCGACACGCAGTTGCCGTGGCCGAGCTCAAAGTGCTCGCAGGCCTCGACAGCGTGTCCGGCGCTGTGTCCAAAGTTGAGGAGCTTGCGCTGGTTGGTCTCGCATTCATCGGCGACAACCACGGCGCGTTTAATGTCGATATTGCGGGCGATGATGAGCGCCACGCGGGCCACGTCCCGGTTGAGGAGCTCCAGCGTGAGCGGGGTCTTCTCCAGCTCGGTGAAAAGCTCGGGATCGGCGATCACGGCGTGTTTGACGACCTCTCCACAGCCGTCGGCGAACTGCTCGGGCGTGAGGGTGGCCAGGCACCCCACGTCGGCGATAACTACGCTCGGCTGCCAAAAGGCGCCGGCCAGGTTTTTGCCGGCAGCTAGGTCGATGGCCGTCTTGCCGCCCACCGACGAGTCCACCATGGCGAGCAGGCTCGTGGGGATCTGCACAAACTTGCAGCCGCGCATGTAGGTGGCGGCTACAAAGCCAGCCACGTCGCCCACAACGCCGCCACCGAGTGCCACGATCACGTCGGAGCGTGAAAGCTCATGCTCGGCCACAAACTCCAGGATGTTGATGTAGGTCTCTGCGCGCTTGTGTGCCTCGCCGGCCTCGAAGGTGCAGATGCTCACCTCATAGCCTGACGCCTCCAGGCTCTGCTTAACGGGCATCTGGTAGAGTGGGCCCACGTTGGTGTCCGTAACGATGACGGCCTTGGTGCCGCCGGCAGTGGCGCGCACGAGCGGTCCCGCCTGCTCCAGCAAAAACGTGCCCACATGCACCTGGTAGGGGCGTGCGGTGTCGATATCGATGGTAATCGCCATAAGCTTCGGTCCTTTCGACCTGGCGTGATGGGTGGTCTAGTGGGAGGCCTCGTCGTCGAGTGCGCGCTTAATGCGGTCGCCCTCGGCAAGGAGGTTCTCCAGATAGCGCTGGTCGCGGTCCTTGAGCGCGCGGCTGTAGGCGCCGAGCGATTCGATCAGATGGTCGATCTCGAAGGCGAGCGCGTCGGCGTCGTCGATCATGAGCTCGGACCACATCTGCGGATTGAGGTGCGCCACGCGGGTGAGGTCGCGGTAGCTGCCGGCCGAAAAGCCGTGGTGGACCTGAGCGGTCGGGCTCTTAACATAGGCGTTGGAGACGACGTGCGCGAGCTGGCTCGTAAAGGCGATGACGCGGTCGTGCTCGGCGGCGCTGGTCACGCTGAACTTGCCAAAGCCCAAGGGGCGTACCATCTCGCGCACCTGGCCCAAAAGCTCCAGTTTGAGCGCATCGTCCACCGCGGGCGGTACGAGCACGAGCGGGGCGCCCTGGAACAGGTCGGCGCGGGAGTGCGCATAGCCCGAGTACTGCGTGCCCGCCATGGGGTGCGCGCCCACAAAGTAAAAGCCGTGCTCGCGGGCAAGCTCAAAGGCGCGCTCGCACACGATGCCCTTGACGCCCACCGTGTCGATCACCACGGGGCCCATGATGGCCTCGGTGTCGGTGGCGTCGGCGAGCGCCTGGGCGTGCGCCTCGAGCCACTCGATGCATGCCTCGGGATAGCAGGCAAGGACGATGATGTCGCATTCGCCGAGCGTCTTGTCGTTAAGCTCTCCGGCGACAGTGCCCATGCTGGCGGCCGTCATGACATCGTCATCGGGGTCCCAGGCCAGCACGCGGACGCCCGCCTGCGCATAGCCGCGGGCAAAGCTGCCGCCGATGAGGCCCAGGCCGACGATGCCGGCGCACTTGGGGCCGCCCTGGTTAACGCGCGCGTTTCTCACTGTACCCATGGGCTACTCCATGGTCTCTTGGCAGACGACCTCGCGGATGGCACGGATGCGGCGCATGGTGTCGTCGAACTGATCGGGGGTGAGGGCCTGAGCGCCGTCGGACCATGCGCGGCTGGGCTCGTCGTGGACCTCGATCTCCAGGCCGTTGGCACCGCAGGCGGTCGCGGCGAGCGCCATGGGCTCAACGTAGCGGGTGTAGCCGGTGGCGTGGCTGGGGTCGGCGACGACGGGCAGGTGCGACAGGTGGTGCAGCACCGGCACGGCGTTGAGGTCGAAGGTGTTGCGGGTGCGGGTCTCGAAGGTGCGGATGCCGCGCTCGCACAGGATGACGTTGTCGTTGCCCTCGCTCATGATGTACTCGGCGGCCATGAGCAGCTCATCGATCGTGCCGGACATGCCGCGCTTAAGCAAGATCGGAGTCTTGGTCTTGCCGACCTCTTTGAGCAGAGGGAAGTTCTGGGCGTTGCGGGCGCCGATCTGCATGACGTCGATCTTCTTGTCCAGGAAGACCTGCACGTCGCGCGGGTCCATGATCTCGGTGACGATCGGCATGTCGAGCTCGGCAGACGCCTCGCACAGCAGGTCCAGGCCGGCGGGACCCATGCCCTGGTAGGCGTACGGGGAGGTGCGGGGCTTGTAGGCGCCGCCGCGCAACATCGTGGCGCCGGCGGCCTTCACGCGGCGGGCGATGCGGATGAGGTTCTCGCCCTCGACGGAGCACGGGCCGGCGATGACCTGGAACTGGTCGCCGCCGATCTTGACGCCGTGGCCGCAGTCGATGACGGAGTCCTCGGGGTGGAACTTGCGGTTGGCGCGCTTGAACGGCTCGGAGACGCGCTGCACGCGCTCGACGACGTCCATGGACTCGAGCAGGAACGGGTCGATCTTGGTCGTATCGCCCACCAGGCCGATGATCGTCTCGTTCTCGCCGCGCGAGACGTCGGTTTTCAGGCCCTTTTTCTCAATCCAGCTGACGATATGGCTGACGGCCTCGTCGCTGGCGCTCTGCTTTAAAATTGCAATCATGGTGTGCCTCTCACCTCGATGGATAACCCTTGCAAAAACGGCCCGCATCGCGAGCCGTGTATATATGGTGCATGAGAGTTTATACTATCTGATTCGCTTTTGCCTTCTAAAGTGTGCCGTTGCGCCGCGTCTTCCCCGGAATTGCAAAGCTTTTTCTTTTATTTTGATAGCCCGTGGTGCACTTGGGTATAATGCCAACCGTTGGCCCTATTAGCTCAGGGGATTAGAGCGTCTGCCTCCGGAGCAGAAGGCCGTTGGTTCGAATCCAACATGGGGCACCATCGAACGTAAGACCGTCCGAACCTCGCATGGTCCGGGCGGTTTTTCTTATACCGACGCGACGTGATGGGACGTGGTATGGCAGCAACGGATATCGAGCGCGGACTCTCGACCGCCGAGGTCGAGGAGCGCATCGCCGCCGGTAAGATCAACCGCAACATGGAGCTCAAGACCAAGTCGGTCAAAGAGCTCATCATCGAGAACCTCTGCACGCTGTTCAATTTGATCAACGTGATCTTGGCGTTCCTGGTCATTTTGACCGGTTCGTTTAAGAATCTGACGTTCCTGTTCGTGGTGTTCCTCAATACCGCTATTGGCGTCATTCAGTCCATGCGTTCCAAGAAGATGGTCGATAAGCTCACGCTGCTGACCTCCAAGAAGGCCATCGCGGTGCGCGACGGTGCCGAGGTGGAGCTCGACCTGGATCAGATCGTGCTCGACGACATCATCCGCCTGGGGCGTGGCGACCAGATTCCCGCTGACGCCGTGGTGGTTTCGGGCGAGGCGCTCGTGAACGAGAGCCTGCTGACGGGCGAGAGCGACCTTATTAAGAAACAGCCCGGTTCCGAGCTCATGAGCGGCAGTTTTATCGACTCGGGCCTGCTGCGCGCCCGCGTGATCCATGTCGGCGCCGACAACTACGTGGCCAAAATTAATAACGAGGCCAAGTACGTCAAAAAGGTCAATTCCGAGATCATGAACGCGCTTAACGCCATCGTGCGCTTTGCGAGCATCATCATGATTCCGCTCGGTTTGGCGTTGTTTGCCTCGAGTGTGAGCGAGCTGTGGGATGCCGCGGGAACCCCGGGCGATAGCGCGCTTTCGTGGTGCTTCTCCGAGCTGCTGGCCGGCCGCGTGCCCTCGTCGGCGCTGCTGTCCACGGTGGGCGCCCTGCTGGGCATGATCCCGCAAGGCCTGGTGCTGCTGACCTCGTCGGTGCTCGCCATCGCCACGGTGCGCCTGGCCCGCCGCAAGGTGCTGGCGCAGCAGCTCTACTGCATCGAGACGCTCGCGCGCGTCGACGTGCTGTGCCTGGACAAGACGGGCACCATCACGTCGGGTCGCATGGAGGTCGAGGGCACGTATCCGCTGCCGGTCGAGGGCATGGGTGCGGGGGAGAGCGACGCCGCCGTTCCCGTCGATACCACGGTGCTCGATTTTGCGCTGGCTAACGTGGCGCGTGCGACTTCGGCCGATGCCAACGAGACCTGCCAGGCGCTGCTCAACTATTACGCCGATCGCCCGGTCGAGGTGTCTGAGCCGCTGTCGGTCATTCCGTTCTCGTCCTCCAAAAAGTGGAGTGGCGCTTCGTTTGCGCAGGGCTCCTATGTGATGGGCGCTGCGCAGTTTGTGCTTTCGGAGCGTGCGTTTTCGCAGGTCGAGAACCGTGTCGCCGAGCTTGCCGATACCTGCCGCGTGCTCGTGGTGGCGCGCGTGGACGGCTTTACGCCCGATGGCGATATGGTGGGCGAGGCCGAGCCCGTGGGCTTTGTGACCATCCGCGACGAGATCCGTACCTCGGCGGCCGAGACCATCGGCTACTTTAACGAGCAGGGCGTGACCCTCAACGTGATCAGTGGCGACGACCCGCGTACGGTGTCGTCGATCGCGCGCGTGGTGGGCGTGCCGGGGGCGGACGCTTATGTGGACGCCACGACGCTCGATACGCCGGCCAAGCTCGATGCCGCAGTGGACCGCTACCATGTCTTTGGTCGTGTGACCCCGCAGCAGAAGCGCGAGCTCGTGCAGGCGCTCAAGCGCCGCGAGCACACCGTGGCCATGACGGGCGACGGCGTCAACGACGTGCTGGCGCTCAAGGAGGCCGACTGCTCCGTCGCCATGGCAGCCGGCTCCGATGCCGCGCGCAACGTGGCCGAGATCGTACTCGTCGACAACGACTTTGCCTCGATGCCCGCCGTGGTGGCCGAGGGCCGTCGTTCCATCAACAACCTGCAGCGTTCGGCTTCGCTGTTCCTGACCAAAACGCTGTTCTCGATGGGCTTGGCGGCGCTGTGCATCGCGCTGCCGCCGTACCCCTTCGAGCCCATCCAGATGACGCTCATTAACTTCTTCTGTATTGGCGCGCCGGGCTTTGTGTTGGGCCTGGAGCCCAACAATGCTCGCGTGAAGGGATCGTTCCTGACGAACGTGCTCAAGCGGGCACTGCCGGCGTCGATTGCGGTCATTTTGGCTGCAGCGCTCGATATCTTTGTGGCGCGGGTGTTTGGCTTTAGCCAGCTCACGCTGTCTACGATGTGCCTGCTTACGTCGTGCGCGGCGAGCGTCAGCCTGATCTGGCGCATCTCGCAGCCTCTCACGCCCTTACGTGTGGTGCTCTTTGTGTTTGTAGTTGCCGGCATCCTGGTGGGCGTTATCGGATTCCCGGAGCTGCTGTCTATTGCCAACCTGACAATGGGCCAGATGGTTATCTTGGCTGCCGTCGTGGTCTTTACCTGCTCGGTGTTTTTTAAGCTCGCCACGATGATGGATTCGCTCAAGCCGCGTCGTCGTCATGCCGCAACTGGTTTTGGCCGCGGTGTTCGCGTCCGCCTGGGTCGCGGTGGCGGCAAGGTGAGCTCGACGGGTTCGACGGCGGAGCGTTTTGCCAAGCGCGTCGCCGCCGACATGGCGCAGCGCCGCGAAGCTCGCACCGTTCGTGAGGCCGAGGCCCGCGCACTCGAGGGCGTGGCCCAGGCCCAGCCCAAGAAAAAGAAGCCCACGGGCGCCAAGCGCTCCCGCGTAACCAAGTCCGCCCAAGGCATCAAAGTTTCGATGCCAAGCAAAAAGAAGAAGTAGCTACGCGCCCTGGCGATGTTGAATTGGTGCCTTGCTCCTGTGGGGCCGTGGCGATGTTATGCTCTAACCTCGATTGTTTGAATTGCTTCGAAAAGAGGATGCCGTGATCTGCCCGCATTGCCTTAAGACTATCGAGGACGGCGCCTCGTTCTGCCCCTACTGCAACGCCTATGTGGGTTCGGGCGATGGTCCCGAGCACACCGAGTTTGTGTTCTGTGAGGGCTGCGGTGCCCGTCTTTCTCCGCATGATCGTACGTGCCCCAAATGTGGACGCCCCGCTCCGGGTATCCTCTCCGAGGACGCGGCAGCATCCGACCTGGCAGCGGGCCGCACGGCGGGCTTTCCGCGCCTAACGCAAGAGCAGATCGATACCGAGGTGCCGCATGCGCCGGCCTCTGCCGCTGCGGTGCTTTCGGACGCCGCCGACCCCAATGAGACCTGCGTGCTGCCGGCTTTCGATAAGGATTTCGGTATCCCCAAGGTCGATATTCCCACGCCCGTTTCCCTGCATGACGATGCTCAAAAACCCAAGCGCAAGGTGCACCCCGACGAGGACGCCTATCACAAGCATAAGCGTCATATCCCCAAGCCGCTCGTCGTCATCGCGGTCCTTGCCGTCGTGTGCGGCGGTGCCTATTGGTTCGTGACGACCGATCCCATGGGTGTCATGCCCGGCTTCTACGACCAGTTTGGCCAGGCCGCGCAGACGACCTTCCCCACGCGTCAAAAGGGCGAGGCCACTGAGGACGATACCAAGCAGGACGATTCTGCCGAGGTGGTCCAGGAAGAAACCGTGCTCACCGATGATCAGCTCTATACCAGGCTCGACGGTCTGTATCAGACCATCGTGTCCTATGCTGACGAGGATCAGATCGGCGAGGTCATCGATTCCTTTAACAACGGCTATCTCCGAACGCCGCTGTCCACCCGTCAGGAGCTGTCGCAGAGTGCCTACGCCCTGCGTGATCAGATCAAAAAGACGCAAGATGAGCTTAACAACCTGAAAGTACAGGACGATACGGTCTATGCGGATGACATCGCCCACTTAAAGCAGCTTGCCGAGTGGATGTATGAGCGCGTCGACGTGATCTGCCAGAGCTGGGATATCTCGCTGGCCATTCCCGATGGCGAGTCGATGAGTTCCCACCAAAGCGAGATCCTGGCGCCCATCGCGCAGGGCGGCAACAGCGCGCTGAACCAGTACGACGCCAATGTGGGTTCCTGGAAGCCGCAGCAGCGTTCCTAAAATTAGTTCGCCATAGTCGGCATAACCTACGTGCGCAATTGATGTAAGCCCGTGCTTATTGCTACAATTCGTACAAATATGCTTTAAACGCACGAGGAAGGAACCACATGTTTGGTTTTAAGAAAGAGCTCTACACGCCCGAGTATCAGCTTGTCGGCGACGAGTGCGCCGTAATCGAGACGTCGAAGGGTACCATCAAGGTCAAGTTTGACGGCGAGGGCGCTCCCATTCATGTCGCGAACTTCTGCGAGCTTTCCACGATGGGTTTCTATGATGGCCTTAAGTTCCATCGCTATGTGCCCGGTTTTGTTATCCAAGGTGGCGACCCCAATACCCGCGACATGTCCGGCGCCGACGTCGCCGCCGGTCTTGAGGGCCCCGACGGCATGCCCGGTACCGGTGGCCCCGGCTACTGCATCAAGGGCGAGTTTGCCACCAATCCGCGCAACAGCCATGTCGATGGCGCCCTTGCCATGGCACGCTCCATGGACCCCGATTCCGCGGGTTCGCAGTTCTACTTCTGCCTGGGTGCCCAGCATAACCTCGATTCCGGTTACACCGTCTTTGGTACCACGGTCGAGGGTCTCGATGTGATTTCGCAGCTGCGTGCCGGCGACGAGATCGTCCATGTCGAGATCGTTCACGAGTAAAGGGGACTTCCTTGAATAGCCAGCTGATCCAACAGGGCCGCGCCGCTTACCGCGCGGGTGATTTTTCCACTGCAGCCCAGATGCTTGGGGCGGCAAAGACTCCCGATGAGATTATGGGCGAGGCCGATCACCTTCGTGGCAACGCCTTGATGCACCTGGGCATGTATGCCGAGGCCGCCGAGGCCTATGCCGCCGCCCTCAACGACGGCACCTACGGCAAGCGCGGCGCGCTGCTCACCAACCGCGGCAAGGCGCTTGCCGCCGTGGGCGACTACACGACGGCCGCTCAGGCGTTCTCTGCTGCTACGCAGGATGCTTCCTATGCCACGCCGTTCAAGGCCTATCTGGGCCTGGGCAATGCGCTGTTCCAGTCGGGCGACTATGCCAACGCGGGAACCGCCTTCCGTCAGGCTGCCATCGACGGCGCCAATCCGGCTCCTGCCGCCGCGCTCGGCGAGCTCGGTCGTTGCTTCATTAAGCTCGGCCGTCCGGCGGATGCCGTGGAGACTTACCGCACGGCTATCGACTTTGCCGGCCCCCGCGACGACACGCGTGCGCTCAACGCCGGCATGGGTCAGGCGCTTTCTGCCGCCGGCCGCCCCTCCGACGCACTCGATGCCTTTAACGCCGCTACTGCCGATGGCATCTACCAGCTCACCTCCGAGCAGGCCGATGAGCTTGCCCGCGTGCACGATTCGCTTGCCGCGCTGTCTGCCCAGACGGCTATGGCCACGGCTCCGGCGCCCGCGATGGACGCTCCTGCCGTCGATCCTCTCGATCCTACGGGCGCGACCGGTCAGTTTATGCCCGATCCCTCGGACACCGGCTTCTTTACGCTGTCCGAGTCCGAGATGGTCCAGCAGGACCGTCAGGATCGTAAGCAGGCCAAGGTCCGTCGTCGCCATCGCCATACGGGTCTTAAAGTCTTCATCGTTCTGCTTCTGCTTATTTTGATCGCCGCGGGCGGTCTGGGCTTTGCCTACACGCGCGGCTTTGGCTTCCCGTCTCAGGAGTCTGTCGTTACCGATCTGTTCCAGGCTGCCGGCGACGGTGACGCCGCAAAGGCCGAGTCTTGCCTGGCCTCGAGCCTGTCCGAGGACGCTAAGTCGATGATCATCTCCTCGATTCCGCAGGGTGCCACCGTGTCCGTCGAGGGCATGGATCAGTCCATGACCGAGACGACCGCCAAGGTGAAGGCATCGCTGTCCAAGGGCGGCGAGCAGGAGTACACCGTCAAATTCGTGCGCTCCGACAACCATATCGGCTGGGCCGTTTCTTCGCTTGATATGGATTTCTCGGCTGCTGACAACCAGTAGTGACCTTATGGGATTTAGCTTTGCCCGGCGCTTCACCGCAAGTGAGGCGCCGGGCTTGCGCTAGTATGATGAGCTAGTAGTTTTCCAGCAATCATCCAACACATCAGGAGTTGCGTTGTTTTCTTTGATGGATATGTTCTTCGGTAGCTATGCGGGCGATCTTGCCATCGACCTCGGCACCGCAAATACGCTTGTCTCCGTGCGCGGCAAGGGCATCGTCATTCGCGAGCCCTCTGTTGTCGCCATCGACAAGAACGACGAGCGCATCTTGGCGGTCGGTATCGAGGCAAAGCGCATGCTCGGCCGTACGCCCGGCAACATCGTGGCCGTTCGTCCCCTGAAGGACGGCGTCATCGCCGACTTCGATGTTACCGAGGCCATGCTTCGCTACTTTATCGATAAGGCGTCCGAGAAGCGCTATCCGTGGACTCCGCGTCCGCGTGTTGTCGTCTGCGTTCCCTCCGGTGTCACGTCGGTTGAGAAGCGCGCTGTCTTTGAGGCCACGATCCAGGCCGGTGCCCGCCAGGCCTATCTGATCGAAGAGCCTATGGCAGCCGCTATCGGCGCCGACCTGCCCGTCGAGGAACCCACCGGCTCCATGGTCATCGACATCGGCGGCGGTACCACCGAGGTTGCCGTTATCGCTATGGGCGGCATCGTCGTCTCGCAGTCCATCCGTATTGCCGGCGACGAGTTCGATCAGGCCATCCTCACGCACGTTCGTGATGCCTACAACCTGGCCATCGGCGAGCGTACGGCAGAGGACATCAAGATCAAGGTCGGCTCCGCCGTGCCGCTCAAGGATGAGCTCGACGTCGAGGTCAACGGCCGCGACGTGATCACCGGTCTGCCCAAGACCGTGCGCATCGAGAGCGAGGAGATTCGTCGCGCACTCAACAAGCCGCTCGACGAGATGGCCAAGGCCGTCAAGGACGCACTCGACGCTACGCCTCCCGATCTTGCCTCGGACCTTATGTACTATGGCATTTTGCTGACCGGTGGCGGCGCGCTGCTGCGCGGTCTCGATGTGCGCCTGCGCGATGAGACCGGCGTTTCGGTCAACGTCAGCCCCACGGCGCTCGATAACGTTGTTAACGGCTGTGCCCGCGTGCTCGAGGCCAATGCGTTTGATGGCGGCTTCGTCCAGACCAATGCTTAATTTCCAAAAGGTGGATTCCATTTGGCACGATCTTCGGGTTTCTCCACAAATCTGAATACCAAGCGACAATCAACGGGTATGCGCCCGTTGATTGTTTTCAGCCTGATTTCGGTGTTGCTGCTCACGTTTTACATCCGCGAGGGCGAGGCAGGACCGATTCATGCCGTGCGCTCGGGCGTGACGACGATTACCTCGCCGGTGCGCTTTGTGGGCTCGGCTGTGGCGGCTCCCTTCAATGCGATCGGTAACGTGTTCTCTAACCTTACGGCGTCGCAGGACACGCTTGACGAGCTTAAGAAGCAAAACGAGGAACTGACCTCTAAGGTTGCCGAGCTCTCCGAGGCTCAAAAGACCGCCGAGCGACTGGAGGGGCTGGTCGGCCTGCAGTCGACCTACAACCTCAAATCGACCGCTGCTCGTATCGTTGGTGCCTCCGGCGATGCCTGGACCTCGACCGTTACCATCGACAAGGGCTCTGCCGACGGCCTTGCCATCAACATGCCCGTGACGAGTTCTGCCGGTGTTATCGGCCAGATTATCGAGGTCTCGGCCAAGACGTCCACCGTGCGCCTGATTGGCGATGAGAACTCGGGCGTGTCCGCTATGGTGCAGGACACGCGCGCCCAGGGCATGCTGCAGGGTCAGGCTGACGGCACGCTGCGTCTTGAGTACGTGAGCGTCGATTCCGACGTTAAGGTTGGCGACATCATCGTGACCTCGGGCATTGGCGGTGTGTTCCCCAAGGGCCTTCCGCTCGGCACCGTTTCGTCTGTTGAGAAATCGGCTAACGACGTGTACTACACCATTGTGGTGCGCGCCCAGACGACGGCCGAGAACAACGAGGAAGTACTGGTCATTACCTCGCTGACCGACGAACAGTCGGCCTCGGATGAGGACGTGAACACGGCCAACAGCACGCCGCAGGGAACGTCGCGCGATGCTGCGACCAAGACGAAGGACGAGAGCCCGGATGACAGTTCCGACACGTCCGAGACGACCGATTCCGGCTCGAGCGAATAGGGGGCATGTCCATGGATCTACACGAGCAGGGGATGAGCTCCCGCACGTTTGTAATCGCCGCCATTGTGTGCGTGCTGCTGCAGGCAGGCCTGGCACCGCAGATCTCCATTGCGGGCGGTCGCGTCAACTTTATGATTATCCTGGTGTGCCTAAGCGTGTTCTCGGGCGACCCGACCCGTGCCGTCGTGTGCGGTTTTTGCAGCGGCTTGTTCTATGACCTTTCCGCTGCCGTGCCGGTGGGCGTTATGTCGCTCCTGCTGACCGTGGGTTCTTTTGCCCTGGTGCATAGCGCTGCCGGTCAGACGGGCGGTGCCCCGAGTGCGCGCGGCATCACGGTGGGCGCCTTCGCGTTCGTCATTAATGTGATCTACAGCATCATCTTGCTGTTTATGGGTTTGGAGACGAGCTTTGTCGTGGCGATCTTCGGCCATGCGCTGCCGTCTTCGATCCTGACGGGTCTGGTTGCCATTCCGTTTTTGATGTCCAGCGTCGTGCCGCAGTCCGGTTATGGATTCTCCGCACGTGGCGGACGCCAGACGGGCATGCGCTTTAAGCCCAAGACCCGTAAGCTCAAATAGGGGAGGCTCGTAGATGTCTTCCCAGATGACGGTTATTATCGCCGGTATCGTGCTGGTTGTGGCCATCGTGGTCGCACTGGTCATTATGCGTCGCGGCGATTCTCGTTTTACCTACGATACGCAGCATGGGACGGCCCCGCGCGCCACCGAGGGCGAGGGCAATACCGCGGCGACCGCCTTTAAGGGCCGCTTCTCCATCCTCACCACGGGTGTGGGCGCGATGTTCGCGGCGCTTGCCGTCAAGCTGTGGGGCATGCAGATGGTCTCGTCGGACTATTACGAAAAGCAGGCTAATAGCAATCAGACGCGCACCGTTACCACACCCGCTGTGCGCGGCCGCATCCTCGACCGCAATGGCGTGGCGCTTGTCCAGAACCGTCCCTCACTTGCTGTCGTGGCCTACCGCGACCTTGCCGAGGATGAGGTTCTGGTTCGCCATCTTGCCAACGTGCTCGGTATGCCCTACGTGGCGGTGCTGCGCAATATTCAGGACAATTCCGAGGGCGCTCAGAGCCTGCATACCATCGCGACGGACGTCCGTCGCTCCACGGTTGCCTATATTCAGGAGCACGCCGGCGAGTTCCCGGGCGTCAAGATTGCCGAGCGTACCGAGCGCCAGTATCCATATGGCGAGACGGCATGCCATATCTTGGGATATACCGGCACCATTACCTCCGAGCAGCTCGAGGCCCAGAATAAGAAAACCTCTGGCGATGATGATGCTTCTGCTGGCAAGATTACGTACCAGTCGGGCGATATCGTGGGCCAGGCGGGTGTTGAGAGCTACTACGAAAACCTGCTGCAGGGTATTCGTGGCGAGCAGACCGTCAAGGTCGATGCCTCGGGCAATGTGACCGGTCAGGCCGGCGCCGTGCCCGCCAAGGCCGGCTCCGACATTAAGCTCACGCTCGACCTTAAGATCCAACAGGCCTGTGAGACGGCGCTGGCGAGCGCCATCGAGCTTGCCAAGACCACTGGCTACAGCAATGCCGGCAACGGCGCTGTGGTGTGTCTCGATCCCAACAATGGCGAGATCCTGGGCATGGCGAGCGAGCCCAAGTTCGATCCGTCCGTCTTTATCGGCGGCGTCTCAAATGACGTGTGGACCGAGCTCAATGATGACAAGGGTTCGCACCCGCTGCTCAACCGCGCCATTAGCGGACAGTACATGTCGGCCTCGACCATCAAGCCGCTCTCGGCACTGGCCGGTCTTGAGTTTGGAACCTACACTTCAACGCAGACAACCAACTGCACGGGCTATTGGACGGGCCTGGGCAAGGCTTGGGGCAAGCGCTGCTGGCTGACGTCTGGACACGGCACCATGACGCTGCAGTCGGGTATCGCCAACTCGTGCGACCCCGTCTTCTACGACATGGGCAAGGCCTTCTTTTATGACGAGCAACATTCCGAGGGCCTGCAGGAGGTCTTTCGTCGCTGGGGCCTAGGCAAGACCTGCGGTATCGATCTGCCGAGTGAGGGCGCGGGCCGTATTCCCGATGCCGAGTGGAAAGAGTCGTACTTTACCGACGCCTCTGCCGAGGACCGCAAGTGGAATGCCGGCGATATGACCAACATTGCCATCGGCCAGGGCGACATTTTGGTGACGCCTCTGCAGATGGCATGCGCCTACATGGGCCTTGCCAACGGCGGTAAGCAGTACGTGCCTCACGTGTTTTTGTCTGCCGTGTCGCGCGATGGCGACGGCGATGCCTATAAGTACAACGGCAAAGGCAAGAAGAAGCGCCTGGAGGCCAAGATCAACAGCGATTCGGATTTGGCTCTTGTTCGCAACGGCATGCACGACGTGATTTACACGGCATCGACGTCCCTGGCGGCTCACTTTGGCACCCTGACGCCGCAGGTATACGGCAAGTCGGGCACGGGCGAGAAAAGCGGCGAGGACGAATACGCGTGGTTTTGCGCCTATGCGCCGGCCGATGATCCCAAGTATGTCATCGCTACTGTTCTGGAGCAGGGCGGCGGTGGCTCAGATACCGCGATGCATGTCGTGCGCGATGTGCTCGGCGTGATTTATGACGAGCCCGATACCTCTTCGGCCTCGGGCGATTCTTCGGTTCGATAGGAGGTTGCGATGGATTTTTCTCCGGCGGATCTGTTCCGTTCAACCAAGACCGGCTCTCGCAGCAGCCTGGACCGCGTCAACAAGCAACTTTCGGCCTCGCGCGGCACGTTTCGCCAAAAGGTGCATATCGGTGTGCTCGTGGCTACAGTGGCGCTCGTCGCCTACGGTGCCATCATTATCTGGTCGGCTTCGCAGTTTAAGGCCGATGCTTCGTTCTCACGTCATCTTCTGGGAATTGGCATCGGGGCGGTGCTGGCGGTGCTGGTCTGGCGTACCGACCTGCGCGGTATTTCCAATTTCTCGACAGCGTTGCTCGTCATCGACCTGATCGTTATCTTCTCACCCAAGATTCCGGGTCTGTCCTATACGGGCGGTCTGGGCATGACGGGCTGGATCAAGATTCCCGGTATCGGCTTGACATTCCAGCCGGTTGAGCTTGCCAAGCTCATCACCATCTTCTTTATCGCCACGCTTGGCTCGCAGTATAACGGCCGCATCGATACCGTTCGCGACTACGTCAAGCTCTGCGGCATGCTGTCCATTCCGTTTTTGGCCGTCGTCGCCATGGGCGACCTGGGCTCGGGCCTGGTCGTGCTGGTCTCGGGCGCCATCGTCATCTGCATGAGCGGTGCACGCCGCGAATGGGTGCTGTCGACCCTGGCCCTGCTCGTGGGCCTGGTGGCCCTCGTCCTGGCGCTCGATTCGGTCTTTGATTCGTTGCTCGGCCACGATGTGCTCATCAAGCAGTATCAGATGAACCGCCTGACGGTCTTTATCGACCCCGATAATGCCGATTCGGACGATGCCTACAACCTGCAGCAGTCGCTTATCGCCGTTGGCTCGGGTGGCTTCTTTGGTAAGGGTTTGGGCCATGCGACGCAGTCGGCCGGCGGCTTTCTGCCTGAGTTCCACACCGACTTCGTCTTCGCCTTCCTGTCCGAGACCTTTGGCTTTTGCGGTTCCTTTTTGCTCCTATGCCTCTACGTGCTGCTGATCTTTTCGACGATTCGCGTCGCCTTTAAGTGTGAGTCGCTGTTCTTGCGCCTATCGTGTGTGGGCATCGTTGGCATGTGGGCGTTCCAGACCTTCGAAAACATCGGCATGTGCATCGGCATGATGCCGATTACCGGTATTCCGCTACCGTTTATTAGCTTCGGTTCGTCTTCGATGATGATTCAGCTGCTGACGGTGGGTATCGTACAATCCATATGGCGGCATCGTTCGGGCGCCGCGTAATCGCTGGAGGGGTTTGCTATGAAAATTCCCGTAGATAAGCTGACCCGCGCTTTTAAGATGGGCGCGTCCGTTAAGAAGGATTCCGATACGCCGGTGCGCGTCTCGGTCTATCTGGATTCGTCCGCCTCGCGCTTTCTGGCCGAGACGGTGCGTGACGCCTTTGTGCCGCAGACGACCTCGGGCATTGTGCGCGTCGAGCGTCTGGGGGAGGAGCGAATTGCTCCAAAGACCGATACCGATGTGGTGCTGGTGCTCTCGTGCGGCTCCGACCGCTTGGAGAGTGCCGTGCAGGAGCTCGTGATCGCCGGCGCGCCCGTGTGCGTGCTTGCCGAGTCTGCTGTGGAGGTGCCGTTTATCGAGGAGTCCACGCCTATGCTCGGCGTGGTAGCGGCAACCGATAAGACGTATCTGCTCGAGACGCTTGCCCGCTGGATTCTCGATCGCACCGACAAGGAAACGGCTTTTGCGGCGAACTTTGCCTTTATGCGCATCGCGGCAGCTAATCGTATCATCACCTCGTGCGCGCTCACCAATATGGCGACCGGTGCGCTGGTGTTTTTGCCGGGCGCCGATTATCCCGTTATGGCGCTGGCGCAGGTGGGCATGCTCTTTGAGCTCGCTGCCGTCTTTGGACGCGGCATTAAGCCTGAGCGCGGCTACGAGGTCGCGGGCGTGCTTGCCGGCGGTCTTGTGATCCGCGCGGTCACCCGCGCGCTCGTCAAGCAGACGCCGCATATTGGGTTTGCCGTTAAGGCGCTCACTGCTGCCGCGGGCACCTATGGCATGGGCCGTGCGCTTGTTTCGCTCTACGAGCGCGATGTCGACTACAGCCGTGCCAACGAGGTGGTCACTGCCACGTTCTCCCGCGTTCGCGATCTGGTGACCACGGTCGCGGGCGCTACCCGTCCTATGGCGTCCTACCAAGACGCATCCGATCTCGCTGCTTAGGGGTTTTCTGTTGCGCGTTCCGTATCAAGACTGCTTTCATTTAATTGAGCCGCTGCTCGCCAAGGTCGAAAAGCCGAGCCGCTATATCGATCACGAGTGGGGCACGCTTTCCAAGGCCGATGCCGACTACCGTTGCTGCCTGATCTACCCGGATGTGTACGAGGTTGGTCTGCCCAACCAGGGTATCGCCATCCTCTACAACATCCTTAACCAGGCCGAGGGCATCTCCTGCGAGCGTGGCTATGTGCCGTGGCCCGATATGGGTGACGCTATGCGCGAGGCAGGCATTCCGCTGCTCTCGCTCGAGGGTGCAGCGCCGGTCGCTTCGTTTGATATCGTCGGCCTGCATGTGCCGCACGAGATGGCGGTGACGAACTTCCTTGAGGCACTCGATCTCGCTGGCATTCCGCTGTTAGCGGCCGACCGAGGTGAAGACGACCCCATCATCATCGCCGGCGGCCCCTCGGTGTACAACCCCGAGCCGTACGCGGCCTTCTTCGATGCCATCCTCATCGGCGAGGGCGAGGAATCGCTGCTCGAGACCTGCCAGCTGCATCGCCGCCTGCGCGACGAAGGAGTCCCGCGCGCGCAGATTGTTGAGCAGCTTGCATCCATTGCCGGCAACTACGTGCCGTCGCTCTATGAGGTTCGTCACGACGAGCCCTGCTCGCCGCACGGCTACACCGTGCCGCGCGAGGGCAAGGATGCGCCGACCGTGGTCTACAAACGCGTCGTCGAGGATTTCGGCGCCACGAATCCGCTGTCGCAGTCGTGCGTGCCCTATGCGCAGCTGGTTCACGACCGCCTGTCTATCGAGATTCTGCGCGGCTGCGCTCGCGGCTGTCGTTTTTGCCAGGCCGGCATGACGTATCGCCCGGTGCGTGAGCGTTCGGCCGACCAGATCGTCTCGTCGGTGATTCAGGGTCTGGAAAAGACCGGCTATGACGAGGTGTCGCTGACCTCGCTCTCCACGACCGACCACTCCTGCATTCGTGACGTGCTTGACAGGCTCAACCGTCGCCTGGAAGATACGGGTATTCGCGTGTCTATTCCGTCGCAGCGCTTGGATTCGTTTGGCGTGGATATGGCCGAGTCGGTCGCCGGCGAAAAGAAGGGCGGCCTGACGTTCGCGCCCGAGGCCGGCAGCCAGCGCATGCGCGACATCATTAACAAGAACGTGACCGAGGAGGACCTGGACCGTGCGGCCAAGGCGGCCTTCGAGGCCGGCTGGAACCGCATGAAGCTCTACTTTATGATGGGCCTTCCCGGCGAGCGCGACGAGGACATCGTGGCCATCGCCAATCTGGCCGATCACGTGCTGGAGCTCGGTCGTTCCGTGGTGCCCAAGGCTCGTCGCGGCTCGATCTCGGTGTCGATCTCGGTTTCGGTCTTTATCCCCAAGGCTGCCACGCCGTTCCAGTGGTGCCCGCAGCTCGACTACGACGACGTCAAGCGTCGCCAGAAGCTGCTCATCACGAGCGTTCGCAACCGTGCCGTCCGCGTTCATTACCACGATGCCGAGACCTCGCTCATCGAGGCCGCGCTGTCCCGCGCCGGTCGTGACATGACGCCCGTCATCATCGACGCTTGGCGCTCGGGGTCTCGCTTTGACGCCTGGGTAGAGCATTTCTCGCTCGATAACTGGAAGGAGGCTGCTGCCAAAAACGGCATCGACCTCAATGAGCTCGTGCACCTGCCCTACGAGTTGGACTGGCGTCTGCCGTGGGAGCATGTGAGCCCCGGCTGCACGCGCGGCTTCCTCGAGCGCGAGTACCGTCGCTCGCTCGAGGGTGTCACGACTCCCGACTGCACCCGCACGTCGTGCACCGGCTGCGGAATCTGCCCCACGCTCCACGCCAAGAATGTATTGATGGGTGATCGCGCATGAGTGAGCGCCTGACCGACAGCCCCACGCTCTTTAGGCTTCGTGTTCGCTATGGCAAACGCGATCGCCTTAAGTACCTGGGCCATCTCGAAGTAATCCATACCATTGAGCGCATCGTGCGCCGTGCGGGACTTCCCTATGCCGTCACGCAGGGCTTCTCTCCGCACATGCGCGTGGGCTTCTCTTCGGCGCTACCGGTGGGTACGTCGTCAACCTGCGAGTGGTATGACCTGTTTATGACCGAGTTCGTGGCGCTCGACGAGGCGTTTGGGCGCCTGGCTGCGGCCTCTCCGGCCGATCTGGCGCCCATCGAGGCGGCGTACATCGACGTGCGCACGCCGGCGCTCACGGCTCAGCTTACGCGTCTGTCGTACCGTATCGACTTGCACCTGGACCCCGAAGCCCCCGTGAGCGCCGACGAGGTGCGCGCTGCGATTGACACGCTGCGCGCGGGTCATGGTATTGACTATGCGCGCGGCAAAAAGAGCAAGCGCTTAGACCTTGACCACACACTGGTGGGCTATGAGATCACGGCGGGGGAGCGTCCGGACCATCTGGTGCTCATGCTCGACACCCATGCCGACAACGAGGGCTCCATGCGTCCGGAGATTTTGCTTTCTGCTGCTGATGTTTTGTTGCAGGGCTTGACCCCGGGCGTCGATGCACCTATTGTTTCCACCGGTATGCAAGACCTCGTGACCATCTGCTCCTACGATGTCGAGCGTCAGAATCAAGCATGCGAGGACGACGAGGGCCGACTCGTCAGCCCCATACCTGTGCGAACTTGTGGATTTGCTCCACATACTCGTTGACGGGGGTATTTTCGCCTGCTACTATATTCGGCTGTTGCACTAACTGATGCATGAAGGGCAAGTAAACATGTACGCAATCGTTAACACGGGCGGCAAGCAGTACAAGGTCGCCACCGACGATGTCATCACCGTCGAGAAGATCGAGGGCAATGAGGGCGATAAGGTCACCCTGCCGGTCATCTTCCTCAACGATGGTAAGAAGATCGTCACCGATCCCGACAAGCTGGCCAAGGCCAAGGTTACCGCTCAGATCGTTGAGCAGTTCAAGGGCGAGAAGCAGCTGGTCTTCAAGTTCCACAAGCGTAAGCGCTATCGTCGTCTGAAGGGTCACCGTCAGCAGCTCACCAAGCTGAAGATCGTGAAGGTCCAGGCTACGTCCCGCGCCAAGAAGGCTGTCAAGGCAGAGGCCGAGGCTGTTGCCGAGGCTCCCGTCGCCGAGTAGATTACACTCGTAACGAAAGAGTAGGTATACACAATGGCACACAAAAAAGGACTCGGTTCCTCCCGTAATGGCCGTGACTCCCGCGGTCAGCGCCTTGGCACGAAGCGCTATGCCGGCCAGACGGTAACCACGGGCACGATTCTCGTCCGTCAGCACGGCACGCACATCCACCCGGGTGAGAACGTTGGCCGTGGCAAGGACGACACGCTGTTCGCGCTGGTCGACGGTACCGTTGAGTTCCACAAGGGTATCAAGCACAGGGTCAGCGTACGCCCGCTCGCGAACGCGTAATTCACCCTTCATAGAGCACATATGTGGGAGGCACTTGAGTTTTAGGATTCAAGGGTCTCCCTCTTTTTGTAGGAGGCGATTCTGTTGTCACAGTTCACCGATATCAGCCGCATTAACGTGTGCGGCGGCGACGGCGGAGCCGGATGCATGTCGTTTAGGCGCGAGGCATTTGTCCCCAAGGGCGGCCCCGATGGCGGCGACGGCGGTCGTGGCGGCAATGTCGTCATCCAGGCCGATGCTCAGCTGTCTTCGTTGATCGATTACCGCTTTAAGCATCACTTCCGCGCCGAGCGCGGCACGCACGGCCAGGGCGCTCGTCGCAATGGCAAGAGCGGCGAGGACCTGATCCTGAAGGTTCCCATGGGCACCGTGGTGCGCGAGCTCGATCCCGAGACGCAGACCCCGATGTTCGAGATTGCCGACCTGGTGCACGACGGCGAGCGCGTTGTCGTGGCGCCCGGTGGCGCCGGCGGTCTGGGCAATACCCACTTTGTGACGTCGGTGCGTCGCGCGCCCGCGTTCGCTCAGCTGGGCGAACCGGCCGAGGAGCACTGGATTGAGCTCGAGATGAAGCTTATGGCCGATGCCGCGCTCGTGGGCTTTCCCTCGGTGGGTAAGTCTTCGCTCATCGCGCGCATGAGTGCCGCCCGTCCCAAGATCGCCGACTATCCGTTTACCACGCTCGTGCCGAACCTCGGCATGGTGCGTGCCGGTGAGTATTCTTACGTCGTTGCCGACGTTCCTGGTTTGATCGAGGGCGCGAGCGAGGGCAAGGGCCTGGGCCACCAGTTCCTGCGCCACATTGAGCGTACGGCCCTGATCATGCATGTCGTCGACATGACGGGCGGTTTTGAGGATCGCGACCCGGTTGAGGATTACCGCATCATCAACCGTGAGCTCGAGCAGTATGGCGCAGAGCTCTCGGAGCGCCCGCAAATCGTTGTCGCCAACAAGTGCGATGCGCCGGGCACGGCCGACAAGATTGCCGACCTCAAGCGCGCCGCGCTCGACGATGGACATATGTTCTTTGCCGTGTCCGCCGTGACGGGCGCCGGGCTCAATACGCTGATGCTTGCCGTGGGCGAGCAGGTGGCTAAGCTGCGCGCCGAGCTGGCGGTCTCCGATGAGCCGGTCGATTTGCGCGACGAGGAGTGGGAGCGCCGCCGTCTGCAGCGCGAGAAGCGGTTCCGCATTGTCCAGGAGGAGCCCGGTGCCTTCCGTGTGGTTGGTCGTGCCATCGAGCGCATGGTCATCCAGACCGACTGGGAAAACGAGGAAGCCGTCATTTACCTGCAGCATAAGTTTGCGCGTATGGGTGTTGACGACGCGCTCGAGAAGGCCGGTTGCCGTGCGGGCGACGAGGTCCGCATTTGCCAGCGTGCCTTTGACTTTGAGGGCGCTGAGGACTTCTCGGAGTACGAGGAGCTCGAGGACGCTGGCGTTGAGGTTATTGACGTAGCGGCCGAGGACGCGGACGTGGTTGATGCCATTGAAGGCTCCGAAGGCACTACCGAAGTCGACGTTGTTGAGACCCCGGAGGGCGAGTAAGCCATGTCGCTGCGCGGTGGAATCGGATTGCCCGAGCTTCCCATAAAAGAGGGTAAGGAGTTTCGGCTTGGCATTATGGGCGGCACATTCGACCCGATTCATTACGGGCACCTGGTGACTGCCGAGCAGGCGCGCGAGTCGCTCGACTTGGACGCTGTGCTCTTTATGCCGGCGGGCTCTCCCGCCTTTAAGCTGGACAAGCCGGTTACGCCTGCCGAGGACCGTTATGCCATGACGGTCCTCGCCACCGCCGCGAACCCGGCCTTTTTGGCGAGCCGGTTCGAGATTGACCGTCCGGGTGTAACCTATACGGCCGATACGCTTCATGCCCTTCGCGATTTTTACCCGCCGCAGGTAAAGCTCTACTTTATTACGGGCGCCGATGCGATTATCGATATTGTGACCTGGCATGATGCCGAACGAATCGCTGAGCTTGCTACCTTTATTGCGGCGACGCGACCGGGCTTTGATATCGATACGGCGCGTGCCCGAATCAAAGAGTCGGGGCTGCCGTTCGACGTGCGCTATATTCAGATTCCGGCGCTGGCGATCAGCTCGACGAACATTCGTAAGCGAGTTGCCCGTGGCATGAGCGTGCGCTATCTTACGAGCGAGTCCGTGCTCGGCTACATTCGCAAGCGCAGGCTATATGCCGATTTGGGCCAAGAAGATTTTGAGTGATGGGGGCTACGTTGTCGGTAGAGGATCAGTTTGAGGGCGATGAGCGCGCGCTGCTCAAGCGCATTCAAGAGCTGCTCGATGTTCGCATGAAAGATAAGCGCAAGCGCTATGTGCATTCGCTGGGTGTTGCCGAGACCGCACTTCATCTGGCCGAGGTCTACGACGTTGACCGCTTTGATGCGGCTGCCGCCGGCTTAATTCACGACTGGGACAAGGTTCTTTCCGATGATGAGCTCGTGGCCCGCGCGCTTCACTATGGCATCAAGGTTGCCGGCTCTCCTTCCGCCGCGACGCCGCTTTTGCATGGCCCCGTTGCCGCCTATGAGCTTCCGCAGCTTTTCCCCGAGCTGTCGCCGGCCGTTTTCCAGGCTGTCGACCGTCACACCGTGGGTGCCTGCGACATGACGCCGCTCGATATGGTGGTCTTTGTGGCAGATGCCATCGAGCCCAACCGTCACGGCGACTATGCCCATGCGCTGCGCAAGATGGTGGGGAAGTCCTCGCTCGATGAGTTGTTCTTCTCCTGTTTTGCGCAGGGTCTGGTCTTTGTGATCCAGTCCGGGCGCTATCTTTATCCCACGGCTATTACGATTTACAACCATTACGCCCAGCTGCGCTAGCTCGGGTGTGTCTAGAAAGAGGTATTCCATGGCCGACGAGACCATGACTGACGAGCAGATTCTTGAAGGTGTGGAGCACAAGAGTTTCGTTGCCACGTCCGACCGCACCGCCGCCTCGCTGTCCGCGAGCGGTGTCGCCGCCGAGGATGTCGCCCGCGCCGCCGCGCAGGCCGCCTACGACAAGAAGGGCGAGGACGTGCAGGTGCTCGACCTGACCGAGCTTTCCGACGTGTGCGACTACTTTGTGCTTGCCACCGGTACCAACAACCGCCAGGTCGATTCGATTGTCGACGAGATCGAGGAGAAGGTTGCCGAGGCTTGCGGCGAGCATCCGTTCTCCATCGAGGGCCGCGAGCAGAAGACCTGGATGCTCATGGACTACGGCTCGGTTGTCGTCCATGTCTTCACTCCCGAAGCCCGCGACTTTTACCGCCTAGAAAAGCTCTGGGGTGACGCCCCCCAGCTCCCCCTCGACCTCCTCTAGTGGCTCATTTGATATGGGGCTTTTAGCTAGCCTCGCGCATTTCGCCGGGCAGTTGCGGTTTTCCGCACCTGCCCGGCTTTCTTTTTGCCCAAAGGCGGTTAATCATTGAAGCGGGATTGGCGGCCGAAAGATAGGGCGGTGTCGCCGAACTTGTCTCGGACGGCATCGATCGCGACTGAGAGGTCGCGACGGTCGCTTGATTGGGCTCCGCGGTCGTCGACTTCGCAGAACAGGTCGGTCTGGATGCCGCCCTGATGGTCAAAGTCGCTCATCCCGATACCCGCCAGACGCACATGCATGCCTTCCTGCCAGATGTTGTCGAGCAGTTCGAGCGCAACCGCCACAAAGATGTTCTCATCGTCGGTGGGGTGGGGAAGCCGCCGCTGCGCCGTGCGTCCGCTGCCATACGAATACTTAAGCTTGAGCGTTACCGTGCCGCCCGTCAGTCCCTGACGGCGCAGGCGGCGTCCAACCGACTCTCCCAACAGCGCAATCGCCGCTTCGATGTCCCCACGCTCAGTCAAATCTTTCGCAAAGGTGCGCTCATTGCTGACCGACTTGACCTCGCGCCCTTCATCGAGACTCGTGACTTCGGAGATTTCGAGTCCCAGCGCACGCTGGCGCATGCGTTCGCCGTTGACGCCAAAAATAGAGGCCAAGGTGGATTCCGGTGCACGTGATAGCTCGCCGAGCGTGTAGATGCGCATGCGGCGCAGTCGCTCCTCGGCCGAGCGCCCGATGCCGCTCATGGCAGATACCGGCAGCGCGGCCAAAAAGCGCTGCTCGGTTCCGGGGCGCACGATGGTCAGCCCAAACGGCTTATCCCGCTCGCTTGCGATCTTTGCGACCGTCTTGTTGCAGCCTACGCCAATGGAGCACGTCACTCCCAGCGCTGCCACGCGGTCGCTTATACGCCGTGCAACCAGCAGCGGGTCCTCGGGCGCAAAGCGACCCGGTGTAATATCGATAAAGGCTTCGTCGATCGATACGCGCTCAACGCGCGGCGTCTCCTCGGCAAGAATCGCCATGACCTGCGCGCTCACCTCGCGGTAGCGATCAAAGTGCCCGTGCGTCCAAATGGCTTGCGGGCACAAGCGCCGTGCCTCGGCTGAGGGCATGGCGGAGTGCACGCCAAAGCGACGTGCCTCGTAAGAACAGGTGGACACAACGCCGCGGGAATCGGCGTCTCCGCCCACGATGAGCGGCTTTCCGCGCCATTCGGGATGATCGAGCATCTCCACGCTCGCAAAAAACGCATCGAGGTCCATCAGGCCCACCGCCGGACCCGTCCAGGGAGGCGGCGTGACGCCCATGGCATCCTCATAACCGTATGTATGTTCGCGTCTTTCCATGTCATGAGTATACCGCGCAGCTCATGTGGGGTGCGTGTATGTGCTTGCAAATCCCGAATTCTTGTCTAAGATATGGATTTGCCCTCGACTACACCGAAGAAGTTGGTCTCACGGACTTCACCTGCCCGCGTCGATGGCGTATTATATTCAACTGTTTGTTTGTAGTTGCAGCCTAAAGCTGCTTGGTTGGAGGAGTTTCCTTTGGCAGTCAAGATTCGCCTTGCTCGTCACGGCGCTAAGAAGCGTCCGTACTACCGTGTCGTCGTCGCCGATTCTCGCGCCCCGCGTGACGGTCGTATCATCGAGGAGGTTGGCCGCTACAACCCGATGACCGCCCCCAAGACCATCAACCTCGACCTCGAGAAGATCGCCGACTGGCAGTCCAAGGGCGCTCAGCTCACCGACGCCGTCGCCGCTCTGGTCAAGGCCGCCAACGAGGGCGAGAAGACCGAGACCGTCGTCAAGAAGTCCAAGAAGCAGCTCGCCAAAGAGGCCGAGGCCGCTAAGGCTGCCGCTGAGGCCGCTGAGGGCGCCGAGGAGTAAATCGTGCCTGAGGTTGACGCTGCACAGCTCGAGGGTGAGGCAATGCTCTCAGATCGCATCGCCGATCTCGTCGAATATCTCGTTGTTCAGATCGTCGACGACCCGGATTCCGTGAGCCTTGAGGTCATCGATGGTGACGACACCTCTACGATCGAGGTTTCTGTCGCCGAGGATGACGTCGCTAAGGTCATCGGCCGTCGTGGCCGTACCATCAAGGCCATTCGCACGCTCGCCCGTGCACTGGCCGCTCGCCTCGACACTGCAGTCGAGGTAGAGGTTCTGGGCTAGGACCTTGAGGTCCCAGTACAAAAACATCGCCCGTGTGGTCAAGCCGCACGGAAGGAAGGGGGAGGTCCTCGCGCAGCCGCTGCGGGGGCTTCCTTCTGTATTGACGCCGGGTATGCGCGTCGCCCTGACGCCGCCGGCGCTCAAGCGCGACCGCTTTTGCACGGTCGTGTCCGTCACCGATACGGGCGATGGCGATCTGGTCTCGTTTGAGGGCATTGACGACTTGACGGCCGCCGAGGGCATCACGGGATGCTATGTGCTGGCAAATCGTGACGACTTTGAGCTCGATTCGCTCGACGCCGCCTATACCGACCTGATGGGTCGCGAGGTGGTCGACGAGCGCTTCGGTTCGCTCGGCACGATCGTCGAGATCATGTCGACGCCCGCTAACGATGTTTGGGTTGTCGAGGGTGATCGGTACGGCGAGGTGCTGATTCCCGTGATCGAGCAGGTTGTGCTCGATCTTCCCGACACAGGAACAATTTCCGTCCACGTTATGGACGGCCTGATCGATATGGACAAGTAGGGAGGACAACATGCTGATTGAGACCCTTTCGGTCTTTCCCGAGATGTTTGAGCCCGTCATGTCCACATCGATTTTGGGCCGCGCCCGCAAGGCCGGCCTTTTTGATTTTAAGGCGTATAACCTGCGCGACTGGACGCACGACCGCCATCGTACCGTCGATGACGAGCCGTACGGCGGCGGGCAGGGCATGCTCATGAAGGTCGAGCCTATTGCCGAGGCCATCGAGGCTATTAGCTCCGAGGGTCCCAAGCCCACCGTGGTGTTCTTTACGCCCTGTGGCGAGCCCTTTACGCAGCATGTGGCCGAGCGCCTGCTCAAAAGCGAGCGCCTGCTGTTTGTGTGCAGCCGCTACGAGGGCGTCGACGAGCGTGCGTATGCGTATGCCGATGAGCGCCTGTCGATCGGCGACTACGTGCTCACGGGCGGCGAGCTTCCCGCTATGGTCGTTGCCGATGCCGTCGTACGCCTGATTCCCGGCGCCCTTGGTGACGAGATGAGCAACGTCGACGAGTCGTTCTCGACCGCCGAGGACGGAGGCCTGCTCGAGTATGCGCAGTACACTCGCCCTGCTGAATTCAACGGCGAGGGCGTGCCGCCGGTGCTCGTGAGCGGTGACCATGCCAAGGTTGACGCCTGGCGCCGTAAGAATGCCATCGAGCGCACCTGCCGCTGGCGTCCCGACCTGATCGAGACGGCACGGCTTACGCCCCAGGAGCGCGCATACGCGCAGGAGATTCTGGACGCTTCGTATTCGCAGAGCGAGGAGTGAGAATGGTTCCATCGCAGCATTCCGCGTTGAGGGGCGCTTTTGAGTGGGTCGCGGTCATCGCGATCGCGCTCGTGGCCACCTTCCTGATCCGCACCTTTGTGGTCGAGCCCTTTGTGGTACCCACCGGCTCCATGGAGGACACGATCGAGATTGGCGACCAGATCCTGGCACAAAAGGTGAGCCTCGAGCTCGGTCAGCCCGTCAAACAGGGTGATATCGTGGTGTTCCACAACCCCGATGTCACTTCCGAGCATGATGTTCTTGTCAAGCGTGTTATTGCCACGGCCGGCCAGACGGTCGACCTGCAGGACGGCAAGGTGGTCGTTGACGGCCAAGCGCTCGATGAGGACTATACGACGGGCATGAGCTGGCCGCTTTCGGTCCAAGCGCCTGGCGCCCAGGTGAGTTATCCCTACACCGTTCCCGACGGGTGCGTGTGGGTGATGGGCGACAACCGCGAAAACTCTGCCGACTCGCGCTACTTTGGTCCCGTCGATCGCTCTGATTTGATCGCTGTGGCGCTTGTGCGCTACTGGCCGCTCAACCGCATCGGCGCTATCGACTAAAAACCGCTATAGTACAGTACCTAACCGTGTAATCGTTTCGACGAGGGGATATTAGAGGCATGAACGCTTCATCGCTTTCCTTCCAAGACATCATCCTGCGCCTCCAGCAGTACTGGGGCGAGCAGGGCTGCGTCATTATGCAGCCCTATGACTCCGAGGTCGGTGCCGGTACCTTCCATACCGCGACCACGCTGCGCTCGCTCGGTCCCGCCGAATGGCGCACCTGCTATGCGCAGCCCTGCCGCCGTCCCGCCGACGGCCGCTACGGCGAGAACCCTAACCGCATGCAGCACTACTATCAGTTCCAGGTGCTCATTAAGCCCTCTCCGGTTAATGCTCAGGAGCTTTACCTGGGGTCTCTTGCTGCCATTGGCCTGGACCCCAACGACCATGACGTCCGTTTTGTCGAGGACGACTGGGAGAGCCCGACGCTGGGCGCCTGGGGCCTTGGCTGGGAGGTCTGGCTCAACGGCATGGAGGTCACGCAGTTCACGTACTTCCAGCAGGTGGGCGGTATCGAGGTCGCCCCCGTGCCCGTCGAGATCACCTATGGCCTGGAGCGTATCGCCATGTACGCTCAGGGCGTCAACTCGGTCTACGATCTGGTGTGGAGCTATCTGCCCGACGGCACGCCCATGACCTACGGCGACGTGTTCCTCGAGAACGAGCGCGAGTTCAGTGCCTATAACTTTGAGGTCGCCAACGTCGAGATGATGCGTCAGAAGTTTGACGACTACGAGGCCGAGTGCCATTCCTGCCTGGAGCGCAAGCTGCCGTTGCCGGCGTACGACTGTGTCATGAAGTGCAGTCACGCCTTCAACCTGCTCGATGCCCGCGGCGCCCTGTCCGCGGTCGAGCGTGCCAACTACATCCTGCGCGTCCGCGCCGTCGCCAAGGCGTGCTGCGAGGCCTACATGGCCGAGGTCGCCGGAGTCAACGAGAATGCCGACCAGGAAGGCGAGGTGGCGTAAGCCATGGCAGACGCTAAGGATTTCCTGTTTGAGATCGGTACGGAGGAAATGCCCTCTGCACCGCTGAACAATGCCGTCAAGCAGCTTGGTACCATGATCGCCAAGGGTCTCGACGAGGCCGGTCTGGCCCACGGCGAGGTCCGCGTGATCTCGAGCCCGCGTCGCCTGGCTGCGCTCGTTGCCGACGTTGCCACCGCGACCGATGAGGTTCACGAGGTCAAGCGTGGCCCCGCGGCAAACATCGCCTTCGACGCTGACGGTAACGCCACCAAGGCCGCCCAGGGCTTCGCCCGCAAGTGCGGTGTGGCTGCCGAGGACCTGGTCCGTCGTGAGGATACCGACGGTCGCGAGTATGTCTTTGCCGAGAAGAACATTCCCTCCGCACCGGCAACCCCGATCCTGACGGCCCTGTGCGAGAAGACCATTGCCGGCCTGCAGTGGCCCAACTACCGCTCCCAGCGCTGGGGCCACGAGCACGCGACGTTCGTGCGTCCGGTCCGCTGGATTTGCTGCCTTCTGGGCGAGGATGTTGTGCCCGTGTCGTTTGCCGACGTGACGAGCGGCAACACCACGCGCGGCCATCGCGTGCTCGGCCCCGGTGACCACGTTGTCGCCAGCCCCGCCGCCTACGAGCAGGTACTCGAGGACGCCGGCGTGCTTTCTGCCGAGCGCCGTCGCGAGGCCATCCTTGCCGGTATCTCCGAGGTCGAGGCCGCTCGCCCCGGCTGCCATGTCGATACGCCCAAGAAGGTCTTTGAGGAGGTCATTAACCTCTGCGAGTGGCCGACGGTGCTCGTCGGTACTTTCGACGAGGAGTTCCTCAAGGTCCCGCACGAGATTATCTGCGAGTCCATGCTCACCAACCAGCGCTACTTCCCGATCTATGACGGGGAGGGCAAGCTGACGCGTGAGTTCGTGGTCGTCTCCAACAGCAAGCCCGAGAACGCCGAGCGAGTGATCGACGGTAACGAGCGCGTCGTGCGCGCCCGTCTGGACGACGCTAAGTTCTTCTACGAGGAGGACCTGAAGATCTCCCTCGACGAGTTCCGTGAGCGTCTGTCCAAGGTTGCCTTCCAGGAGAAGCTCGGTAGCGTGCTCGCCAAGTCCGAGCGCATCGAGCAGCTCGCGCTCGCTATCGCCCGCGAGGCTCACCTGGGCGCCCATCTTGCCGCCGACGCTGCTCGCGCCGCACACCTGTGCAAGGCAGACCTGGTGTCCAACGCCGTCGTCGAGTTCACGAGCCAACAGGGCGTGATGGGCGGTTATTACGCGACCGCGATGGGGGAGAACGACGAGGTCGCCCATGCTATTCGCGATCACTATCGTCCCCGTTTTGCCGGTGACGAGCTGCCCGAGGGCACCGCTGGCTGCATCGTGGCCTGCGCCGACAAGCTCGATACCATCGCCGGTATCTTTGCCATCGGCGAGCCCCCGACCGGCTCCTCCGACCCCTACGCGCTGCGTCGTGCCGCTATCGGCATTATCAACATCCTGCGCGACCGCCTGCCGATCGACCCCACGTCGCTCATCGACTTTGCCCTCGAACTCTACAGTGAGCAGGGCATTGAGTTCGACGCCGCCGAGGTCGCCCAGCAGGTTCGTGACTTCTTCCATGGCCGCCTGGTGAGCATGGCCCGCGACGAAAAGATTCCGGCCGATACCGTCGCCGCCGTCTCCGCGGTGCACATCATCGCCCCGTCCGTCTTCTTCGCCCGCTGCGCCGCCCTCGACGAGGCCCGCAAGAACGACGCTGAGACGTTCGACAACCTGGCGACCGCCTATGCCCGCGCCGCGCATATCTCCAAGCCCGAGCTGGGTGCGGAGTATGACCGCAGCCTGATGGGCGAGGTCGAGCTTGCGCTCGCCGACGCCTCCGAGGCTGCTCAGACCGCCGTCGATGCCGCCCTTGCTGCCGAGGACTACCCGACCGCATTTGCCGCCCTCGCCGCCCTGCGCGCGCCCATCGACCGTTTCTTCGATGAGGTCATGGTCATGGACAAGGACGAGCAGCTTCGCGATAATCGCCTTAAGCTGCTCAACCGCTTCGAGGCCGTTTTCTCCGGCATTGCCAACATCGGTGAGCTTGCCCGCAAAAAGTAAGCCAGCCTGCGCATAAGCGCAAAAGGAGCCCCGCATGGATTGCCCGGTCACCGCTCGTCCCACCGTTATCGTTATCTCCGACTCGCTCGGCGATACCGCTTGTGAGGTGGTGCTTGCGGCGTCCGGGCAATTTGATGAAGGGGCTTTTCGCGTTTTGCGCCTGCCCAAGGTGACCTCCGTGGAGCAGGTCAAGTCATTTGTGGGGCCGCGCGTCGATGCCGACCATCGCGATGTCGCCGTGTTCCATACCATTGTCGATCCGGCGCTTCGCGCCCGCGTGCTCGATTACCTGGGTATGCTGCATATCCGTTCGGTCGACCTGATCGGCCCGACGCTTGCCGTGCTGTCGTCGCTCATCGGTGTGCCGCCCAAGTGCGTTGCGGGCGTGATTCACAAGACCGATGACCGCTATTTCCATCGTATCGAGGCCATGGAGTATTTCGTTGAGCACGATGACGGGCGCGGTTGCGACGATCTGTCGGGTGCCGATATCGTGCTGCTGGGTGTGTCGCGTACATCCAAGACGCCGCTGTCGATGTATTTAGCCTATCAGGGCTACAAGGTCGCCAATGTCCCACTGGCGCATGGCATGGAGCCGCCGAAGTCGATTTACGAGGTTGACCCGATGCGGTTGTTTGGTCTGATCTCGACCGTCGATGTGATTTCCGAAATTCGCGATAGCCGCTTGGGCGATGACTACGCCCGTGCCGTTGCCGGCTCCTATGCCGAGCCCGAGAGTGTGCGCAGCGAGCTTGAGGAAGCCCGTGCCCTCATGAAGCGCCTAGGCTGCTTTGTGGTGCGTACCGATGGCAAGGCCATCGAGGAAAGCGCTGCCGAGATCATTGCTCACCTCGAAGAGATTCAAGAGGCAAGAGCCCGCCGTGCCGCCCGCCGCGCTCAACAAAAGTAGCTCACTTGGGACAAGGTTGTTTGGGTAGCTAATTTGGGACGGGGCTCTTTTAGCTACCCAAAGAGAATACTTGGAAATAATGCTGATAAATGGTAAAGCGATTTAGCAAAAACATCGCATCCGACCTGCATTTTCATTGTAGTGGTATCTTCATAAGGTAACCACCTTTACCTACCGTTTACCGTCGGTTTTAGCACGTTTACCAAACCGCGCACCCTCTGCTCAAGCCTGTCCAAAACCCGCCGTATAGTTCCCTCACGGCCCGCATCCGGCGGGTCGATTCGTTACCACGGTCGTGCGCGTAAGCGCATGGAAGGGGAAGTATCGTGAGCGATTGCAAGAGGGTTTACCGTTTTGGAACCGACGCCCAGGGCACCTGTGTCACTGAGGGCGACAAATCCATGAACTTCGTGCTTGGCGGCAAAGGCGCAAACCTTGCCGAGATGAGCCGCATCGGTCTGCCGGTTCCCGGTGGCTTTACCATTACCTGCCAGACCTGTGTCGAGTACTCCGTTGCCGGCAACGTCTGGCCCGAAGGCGCACTCGATGAGATCGTTGCCGCCGAGGCGGACCTCGAGGCCCGTTGCGGCAAGAAACTCGGCGATGCCTCCGATCCGCTGCTCGTGTCGGTTCGCTCGGGCGCTCCGTTCTCCATGCCCGGCATGATGGACACGGTCCTCAACCTGGGTCTCAACGACGATTCCGTCCAGGGTCTTATCGCGCAGACGCAGAACCCGCGCTTTGCCTGGGACAGCTACCGTCGCTTTATCCAGATGTTCTCCAACGTCGTCATGGGCGTCGACGCCGACCTATTCGAGAACGCCCTGACCCAGGCCCGCCTGGTCGCCGGCGTTCGTGTCGATTCCGAGCTTTCGGCCGAGGACCTGCAGGAGCTCGTCGAGACCTTTAAGGGCATCTTCTCCGAGAACGTCGAGGCGACCCTGTATCCCGAGCTCGAGGTCGCCGACGGTAAGCTCGTTTTCCCGCACGATCCGGAGCTCCAGCTGCGCCTTGCCATCCAGGCCGTCTTTGGCAGCTGGATGAACGAGCGCGCCTGCGTCTACCGCAAGCAGCACGGCATTTCCGACGAGCTCGGCACCGCCGTCAACGTCCAGGCCATGGCCTTTGGCAACAAGGGCGAGACCTCTGCGACCGGCGTCGCCTTTACGCGCAACCCGGCCGACGGCACCAAGGAGTTCTATGGCGACTTTTTGGTGAATGCCCAGGGCGAGGACGTCGTCGCCGGCATCCGAAACACCGAGCCCATCGCCGACCTCAAGACCACCTCGGGCCTCGAGTCCGCAGGCGAGGAGCTCGAGCGCGTGTTCCTGACGCTCGAGGATCATTACCGCGATATGTGCGATATCGAGTTTACCATCGAGCAGGGCAAGCTCTGGATGCTCCAGACCCGCGTGGGCAAGCGCACCGCCACTGCCGCCCTGCGCATTGCTATCGAAATGGTCGAGGAGGGCCTCATCACCCGCGAGGAGGCTGTGAGCCGCATCGATCCCGCGCAGCTCGACCAGCTCCTGCACCCGCAGTTCGACGCCTCCAAGAAGTACGAGGCCCTGGCCAGCGGCCTTAACGCCAGCCCTGGTGCCGCCGTGGGCGAGGTCGTGTTCTCGAGTGATGACGCCGTCGCGCGCGCCAACGAGGGCCACAAGGTCATTCTGGTCCGCTGGGAGACCAACCCCGACGACCTGAAGGGCATGGTCGCCGCCGAGGGCATCCTGACCAGCCACGGTGGCAAGACGAGCCATGCCGCCGTTATCGCCCGCGGCATGGGTACGCCCTGCGTTTGCGGCGTTGAGCGCTTCCACATTGACGCGGCAGAGAAGGTCGTGCGCATCGAGGGCAGCGACCGCGTGCTGCGCGAGGGCGATGTCATCTCCATCGACGGCACCCAGGGTATCGTCGTCGACGGCGCGGTCGACCTGGTCTCTGCAGAGCTCACCGGCGACCTGGACACCATCCTGTCTTGGGCCGATGAGATCCGTTTGGACGAGACCGACGGTCACGCCAACCACGTGCGCGTCAACGCCGACAACCCCGAGGATGCCGAGCTCGCGCTCGAGTTTGGCGCCGAGGCCATCGGTCTGTGCCGCACCGAGCACATGTTCCTGGGCGATCGCAAGAACATCATCCAGAGCTTTATCCTGTCTGACGATGAGGCCGTGAAGCAGCAGGCCCTGGCCGACTTGCTCAAGGTTCAGACCGAGGACTTCCTGGCGATGTTCAAGACCATGTCCGGTCGCGATGTGGTCGTCCGCCTGCTCGATCCGCCGCTTCATGAGTTCCTGGATAATCCTCGCGAGCTCGAGGTCGCCATCACCAAGAAGGAGGCCGCCGGCGCTCCCGAGGAGGAGCTCACTGCCCTGCGCGCCCGTCTGCGTCGCATTGACGGCATGGTCGAGTCCAACCCCATGCTGGGCTTGCGCGGCGTGCGCCTGTCCGTCGTCTTTGGCGATCTGCCGCTCATGCAGGTTCGCGCCGTCGCCACGGCCGCTGCCCGCCTTATCAAGGAGGGTGTCGACCCGCGCCCCGAGATCATGGTTCCGCTCGTTTCCATCACGGCCGAGCATGTCCAGACCCGCGAGGTTATCGAGCGCGTGATCGCCGAGGTTTCCGCCGAGGAAGGCGTCGAGCTCAATATTCCCGTGGGCACGATGCTCGAGCTGCCGCGTGCCTGCATGGTCGCTGACGAGATCGCCCATCATGCCGACTTCTTCTGCTTTGGCACCAACGACCTCACCCAGACGACCTTTGGCTTCTCGCGCGATGACGCCGAGGCCAAGTTCATCCCGCTGTACATGCATAAAAAGATCCTGAAAGACAACCCCTTCGAGACCATCGACGCGGCGGTGCTGGAGCTCGTGCGCTTGGCCGTCGAGAAGGGCCGCGCCACCAATCCCGACATGCACTTTGGCGTGTGCGGCGAGCACGGCGGCGACCCCAAGTCCATCAAGGGCCTGTTTAACGTGGCCGACGTGGACTACGTGTCCTGCTCGCCCTATCGCGTGCCCCTCGCGCGCCTGGCTGCCGCTCAGGCCAAGCTCGAGGCCAAGCGTTCCGCCTAACGTTTTGGGTTTAGACGCCTAGCGTAGCCCCCTTCATGCCGCCCGTCTCATTCGTGAGACGGGCGGTTATCATGTGCGGGTTTTGTCTTTTTGTCTGCGCAAAAAATTGTTCTTGCAGCAGAAACCCGCGCGTGTATACTCGAATACGTTTGTTCAACTACGTGCCGGCCAAGGTGGTACGGCACCTCTAGAAGAGTAAGGAATTGCACATGGATTACATCCGCGCAATCGAGCGTCAGCAGATCCGCGAGGACATTCCTCAGGTTCGCGTCGCCGACAACGTCAAGGTTCACTACCGCATTAAGGAAGGCGACCGCGAGCGCATTCAGGTCTTCCAGGGCGACGTCATCCGCATGGCCGGCGCCGGTGCCCGCGAGACCTTCACCGTCCGCAAGATGTCCTTCGGTGTCGGTGTTGAGCGTACCTTCCCGCTTCACAGCCCCAAGATCGCCAAGCTCGAGGTCGTTCGTCATGGTCGCGTCCGTCGCGCCAAGCTGTACTACCTCCGCGACAAGGTGGGCAAGGCTGCTCGCATCCCCGAGAAGCGCTAAGAAGATCGCAGCGTCTGTCCACTCGTTTGGACACAAGGGTCACCTTCGGGTGGCCCTTCTTTTTATCTGATTTGCATGCAAGGAGGGCCTGGTATGGCCAATATGACGAGCTCGGTTTCGGCATCGCAGGTTGCCGGTGAGTTGGCGAGCGCTACGTTTGAGGAGATCCCCGCCCTCGTGGAGCATTATCGCGAGGACCCGCGCCAGCAGGTGATCAAGGCTTGCGAGCGTGCTCTTAAGCGCCATGCCAAGGAACTTGCCGAGCGCGAGCGCGTCAATGACATGTACGAGCTTATGCATGAGCTTGGCGGCGATGGGGTAGTCGTTGGTGTCGACGAGGTGGGTCGCGGATCGGTGGCCGGTCCTTTGACGGTATGCGCCGTCTGCCTTCCTATGGAGCCACGCGTCTGGGGCATCAACGATTCCAAAAAGCTCACGCCGGCGCGCCGCGAGTTGCTCTCAGTGAAGATTGCCGAGGTGGCGACAGCAATTGGTTTTTGCCATATCGCGCCTAAGGATATCGATGAGATGGGCATGGCCCGCGCCATTCGAGCCGCTGTCGCGGGCGCCGTGGCCGATACGGGGCTCGAGCCCGATTGCGTGCTTATGGACGGTAACCCCTTGGGCGCCGTTCCCAACGAGCGCGACGTGGTGAAGGGCGATGCCAAGATCGCCTGTATCGCCGCGGCGTCCATCATGGCCAAGGTCACGCGTGATGAGATGATGGTCGAGTACGATGCCGAGTATCCCGAGTACCATTTGGCCGAATCGAAAGGCTACGCAAGCCCCGAGCACATCGAGGCCATTCGCAAACATGGACTTTGTCCACTGCACCGCGTGAGCTTTTGCGGAAACTTTCTGCAGACTGAGCGCCTTTTCTAGGTCAATTGTGGAGACAGGGACCTCAGGGGTTTTATAAACCTGCTGGTAGCGGGCCGTATGCAACAGCATTGCTGCGTACGGCCCGTTTTTTGACGGCATTTGGTCAGCTTTTGGTTTGCTTCCGGTACTTACCCGCATGAAAGGTGCCCTCATCATCGGGGCAATGCAGTGTGCGGGAAAGGAGACCCCATGAGTGCCGCAAGCAAAAAGAGCAAGACGCAGCAGCTCAAGGAGCGTTGGGAAAACGGCGAGCTCGACTGCGGGGCGATGACGCCCGACTTTATCAAGGGACTCAGTCCCCGCGAGCTGGGCATGCTGGGCGAGCTGATCACCATCGACTACTTTAACGAGCGCGGCTACACCTTGCTGGAGCAGGGTTATCGTTGCACCGAGGGCGAGGCCGATCTGGTGCTGCTCGATGAGCTCGACGATGTCGTGGTGATGGCCGAGATCAAAACCAGACGAGTTGCACTGGATTGCAGCACGCGGGTCTTTCCCGAGGAGGCCGTGGACGCCCAAAAGCAACGCCGCTACCGCCGCATCGCAAGTTACTACCTCATGGAGCATTATCCGCTCAAGGCGATTCGCTTCGATGCCGTGGGCGTCACCATTCGTGGCGGGCATATCGCCGAGATCGAGCATCAGTACAACGCGTTCGATTAGCAGGTGTCGTGATGGCGTTCGAGACGTTTGCCGTTCACGCGGCCTGCATCCGCGGCGTCGAGGCGATTCACGTCACGGTCGAGGTCTCGCTTGCCGGTGGCGTTCCGGGCATCCAGATGCTCGGCATTCCGAGCATGGAGGTGATGGAGTCACGCGGTCGTATTCGCTGCGCGATGCGCTCCGCCGGGTTCGAGATCCCGCGCTCGGGCATTACGGTCAATCTGGCGCCTGGCGATATTCGCAAGACCGGTAGCGGCTTTGATCTGCCCATCGCCATCGCGGTATTGGCGGCCGATGGTCAGATTCCCCGCGACAACCTCGATCGCTGCCTTATCGCCGGCGAGCTCGGCTTGGACGGTACGGTGCTCCCCGTCAAGGGCGAGGTGGCGTTTCAGCTGCTGGCTCGCGACATGGGGCTGTCTTTTATCGCCGGCAGGTCAGACCAGCATGTGCCACTCGCGGGCGTGGATTGTGGATTCATCGATCATTTGTCTCAGCTTGCCCATGGCATGGGCGATGCCGCGCGGCACTACTTGGATTCTGAAGTGCTCGAGGCGACCTTTGAGCCCGAGCTCGACTATGCCGACGTACTTGGGCAGGAGGTCGCCAAGCGCGGCATGGCGCTTGCGGCGGCAGGAGAACTCGGCTTGCTCATGATCGGGTCCCCGGGATCGGGCAAGACGATGCTCGCGCGTCGTATGACCGGCATCCTGCCCGAGCTTTCCGTTGAGGATCAACAGGCGGCGCTGTGCATCCATTCGGTTTTGGGTGAGAACATTGATGGCTTGTTGGCGGGGCACCGGCCCTTCCGCAGTCCCCATCACAGTATTTCGACCGCAGGTCTTATCGGCGGTGGGCGCCCGGTGCACCCGGGTGAGATCAGCCTTGCTCATGGCGGCGTACTATTTTTGGACGAGCTTGCCGAGTTTCCCACGGGTGTGCTGCAGACGCTGCGTCAGCCCATCGAGCGCGGCTATGTGAGGATCGTACGCGTCGACGGGGCTTTTACCTTCCCGTCGCGCTTTCAGCTGCTGGCTGCGAGCAATCCCTGCCCTTGCGGTTTTTTGGGCGACCGTGAGGTGCCATGCCGCTGCTCGGCGGCGATGGTCGAGCGCTATCGGTCAAAGCTGCGCGGTCCTTTGGCCGACCGTATCGACATGATGATCGATGTGACCCGTCCCGACCCCCAAGTGATTATCGAGGGTGCGGAGGGTATGTCGTCTGCCGAGTTACGTGACTACGTTGTGCGCGGTCGCGCTTTTCGCGCTTGGCGCGAATCCCGTATGGACGATGCGGATGCCGAGGTCGAGGATGACGAGACGCGGTCCATTGACGGCGTCGTTTCGACCTTTGAGCTCGATGATGCGGCGGAGAAGTGTGTACTCGGCCTGTCGAAGCGCACACATCTCACGGGTCGCGGTATCGTGCGCCTGGTGCGTATCGCTCGTACAATCGCCGACGTCGCCGAGAGCGAGCATGTGACGCAGGACCACGTGCTCGAGGCGGCGATGTACCAGGGAAGGAGGGACCAATGATGGCCGAGGGGACCTTTGAACTGCATCCAGGTGATACGTTGTATCCCGAGACCGTTTTGGAGCTTTCTGATGTACCCCAGACGCTCTATGTGCGCGGCAACCCCGAGGTGCTTTCGACGCCCGCGCTCTCCATCATCGGCGCGCGCAAGGCCTCGCCGTATGGTCTTGCCGTGGCAGAGCTTGCGTCAAAGGTGGCGGTCGAGGCGGGCGTGACGGTAGTCTCGGGCGGCGCGGTCGGTTGTGACCAGGCCTCGGGTTGGGCTGCGGTCAACGCTGGCGGTAAACACGTCGTGGTGCTGGGGACGGGCGCCGACGTGGTCTACCCGCGTTCGAGCGCGGGGCTTATTACGCGCACGCTCGATACGGGTGGCGCGGTCGTGTCGATCTCTCCGTGGGGCATGGGTCCGCGCAAGTTTGCCTTTCCGCGCCGCAATCGCGTAATCGCGGCCTTGTCGCAAGCCCTCTTTGTATCCGAGGCGGGTATGCCTTCCGGGACGTTTTCTACAGCCGAGGCTGCTATGGATTTGGGGCGAGAACTTCTTGCCGTGCCGGGGTCGATCCTATCGCCCGAGTCGCGTGGCACGAATTACCTCATTGCGAACGGTGCCTGCTGCATCATCGACGAGGAATCTATCGAGATGGCTATTTCACGCATCTACGGCACCCTGCGCTACTCGCGCCCCGATGCTCCCGGCATTGCCGACCTGGATCAAACACAGCAGACCGTGATGCATGCACTCATCGCCTCTCCGCTCAAGGTCGACGACATCGCGGCACTCGTCTCGCTCGATGCCGTTGGCGTACTTAAGCTCCTGGGTTCGCTTGAGCTCGAGGGCCTTATCGAGCGCATGATGGATGGAAGGTATGCGCCCTCCAAGTTTGCTCTTCACGCCCAGACACCCTTCGGTCACAATGGAAAACATGTCAATTAGAAAGGTGTTTGCAGATGCTGTTTGATCAGGTGACGGTTATCGGTGGCGGTCTGGCGGGTTCGGAGTGCGCGATTCAGCTGGCGGATCGCGGGTTTTCCGTAAAGCTGTGCGAGATGCGCCCCCAGGTGAGCTCCCCGGCCCACCATACCGATCACCTGGCAGAGCTCGTCTGTTCCAATTCGTTTAAGTCGACCCGTCCGGATTCCGCGGCTGGTTTGCTGAAGGCCGAGCTTGAGCGCATGGGTTCGGTCCTGCTCGATTGCGCCCATCGCGCGGCTGTTCCCGCCGGTGGCGCCTTGGCGGTCGACCGCGTCAAGTTTTCCGAGCTTGTCGAGGACGAGGTTGCCGCCCGTCCCAATATCGAGATCGTTCACGGCGAGGTCACGCAGATTCCCGAAGGTCACGTGGTCATTGCCGCCGGCCCCTTGTGCTCGCCGGCGTTGAGCGAAGAGGTCGTGAAGCTCGTCGGTGGCGACGCCCTTGCGTTCTTCGATGCCGCGGCGCCGATCGTCGATGCCTCCACGCTCGATATGGACGTGCTGTTCTCGCAGTCGCGCTACGAGGAGCAGGGGAGCGGCGACTATCTCAACGCTCCGCTCAACAAGGAAGAGTACGAGGCCTTTATCGAGGCGCTTACCACGGCCGACCGCGTGGTGCTCAAGGACTTTGAGGGCGGCGATCTGTTCCAGGCCTGCCAGCCTGCCGAGGAAGTTGCGCGCACCGGCAAGGACGCCATTCGCTTTGGCGCCATGAAGCCCGTCGGCCTCACCGACCCGCGAACCGGTCGTCGTCCCTGGGCGGCGATTCAGCTGCGTGCCGAGAACAAGGAGAAGACCGCCTATAACCTGGTGGGCTTCCAGACCAACCTGACCTTTGGCGAACAGAAGCGCGTCTTCCATATGGTGCCGGGCCTGGAGAACGCTGAGTTCTTCCGCTACGGTGTCATGCACCGCAATACCTTTGTCGATGCGCCGCACGTGCTCGATGGCACCTTTGCCGTGCCTGGTACCGGCGTGCGCCTGGCCGGTCAGATCACCGGCACCGAGGGGTACATGGAAGCCGTGGCGACAGGTCTGCTCGCGGCACTCAACACCTATGCCGAGGCTATCGGTGCCGCGGGCGTCGAGTTGCCGCGCGTGGGCGCCCTGGGTGCGCTCGTGGGCTATGCGACCGATCCTGCCACCGTGGGCTATCAGCCTATGCATGTCAACTTTGGCCTGGTGCCGCCACTCGAGGATGGTAAGCGCCGCAGCAAGCGCGATCGTTACCAGGCTTACGCGGACCGCGCCCTCAAGGCCCTGGATGCCTATCTGGAATCGCGCTCCGATCTGTTTGGAGGCGAGAGGTCATAGCTTTTGACCTGTACGATGCCGTCGACTCGTTTATCGCCTATATCGCACGAGTCGAAGGGCTCGCTCCCAATACGGTAACCGCCTACGCCTCGCGGCTCGAGCGCTTCGCCGCGTGGTGCGACCGCGAGGGCATCGACGCTCGCGCTGCCGACGTACGGACCGTTCGCTCCTATTTGGCCGAGCTGTCGCGTAGCCAGATGGCGGCTCGGACCCTTGCGGCACACCTGTCTGCCATTCGCTCGCTCTATCGGTGGATGGCTGCCGAGGGGGTCGTGGAGGGCGATGTGGTCTCGGCAATTTCCTCGCCCAAGCTCCCGCGCGATCTACCCGGTGTGCTGACGACCCAACAGGTGGAGGCGCTGCTCAAGACGCCTGATACCTCAACACCCGCGGGACTGCGCGATGCGGCGATGCTCGAGCTGCTCTATGCCTCGGGCGCCCGTATCTCTGAGCTCGCAGCACTCAATGTGGAGTCCATTGCGTGGTCCGAACGCACGCTGCGCCTGTGGGGCAAGGGGAGCAAAGAACGTATCGTCCCTCTGTATCGTCGTGCGCTCGAGGCGACGCGTCTCTATATTGAGGAGGGGAGGCCGGAGTTGCTCGCTCGGGCAAAGCGTCGTGACCCCGCTACCGGGCCGCATCCGCTGCTTATATCGGCGCGCGGTAATCGCATGAGTGCCGCCATGCTCAGGCGGCGGTTTCATATGCTGGCGACGCTCGCCGGCATTCCGGCCGACATCGCCCCGCATGCGATGCGCCATACCTTTGCGACCGACTTGCTCGAGGGCGGCGCGGACCTGCGCTCGGTTCAAGAGCTGCTGGGTCATGCGAGCCTGTCCACGACGCAGATCTACACGCATCTCACACCCGATCGGCTTAAGCGGGCTGTGGCTCAAGCCCATCCCCGCGGCGAATAGTGGCTGGGACGTCCCGCGCCGCGCTCAGGTGTGTGGTTTTGATTGCGGGTTGGCAGGAAGATGCATTCCTGCTATCATTCATCGGGTTGCTTCACGGCAACAGGTTTTTATCACGCACGCGCGGCTACTTCATACCGTGGTGCCCGGGCTTTGGTAGCACATGTCCGGGTTGGTTTTGGAGGATGACCCCGCGCGGAGGCAAACCACAGGAGGTTTAACATGGCTACCAAGATTAATATCCGCACCCTGCTCGAGGCCGGCTGCCACTTCGGTCACCAGACCCGTCGCTGGAACCCCAAGATGAAGCCGTTCATCTTCGGTGAGCGCAACGGCATCTACATCCTCGACCTCAAGCAGACTATCCTCGACGCCGACCAGGCCTACACCTTCGTCAAGAACGTCGCCAAGGGCGGCAACGTGCTGTTCGTCGGCACCAAGAAGCAGGCTCAGGAGGCCGTCAAGAACGCTGCTGAGCGCGCCAACATGCCTTACATCAACCAGCGTTGGCTCGGCGGCATGCTGACCAACTTCGTCACCATCCGCTCCCGCATCAACCGCATGGAGGAGCTTGAGGCCATGGTCGAGGACGGCCGCATGGCAGTGCTCCCCAAGAAGGAGCAGGCTGTTCTCGGCAAGGAGCTCACCAAGCTCCAGACCAACCTCGGTGGCGCCCGCGACATGAAGGGTCTGCCCCAGGCTCTCTTTGTCATCGACACCAAGCGCGAGGAGAACGCCATCAAGGAGGCTCAGCGCCTGAACATCCCCGTCGTCGCTCTGATCGACACCAACTCCGATCCCGACGAGGTCGAGTACGGCATCCCCTGCAACGATGACGCTATCTCTGCTGTCACCCTTATGTGCGAGCTCATGGCTGACGCCTGCCTCGCTGGCTCCGGCAAGGAGCAGGTCTCCGAGGCCGAGATGGCCGCTGAGCCCAAGGCCGAGTAAATCAGTCTTAGTTAATTCTTTTTCATCTCTTTGAAAGGAACCACAATGGCCCAGATTACCGCCGCTATGGTCAAGCAGCTCCGCGAGATGACCGACTCCCCGATGATGGAGTGCAAGAAGGCTCTCGTCGAGGCTGACGGCGACATGGACGCCGCTGTCGACGTTCTTCGTAAGAACGGCCTCGCCAAGGCTGCCAAGAAGGCTGGCCGCGAGACCAACGAGGGCGCTGTAGCCGCGTTCGTCTCCGAGGATGGCAAGACCGGCGCTCTGCTCGAGCTCTCCTGCGAGACCGACTTCGTTGGCTCCAACGCCAAGTTCACCGGCTTTGCTTCCAAGGTCGCTGAGGTTGTCGCTACCACCGAGCCTGCCGATGTCGACGCTCTGCTCGAGAAGCCGATGGGCGAGGAGACCGTTTCCTCCGAGCTCACCGAGATGATTCACATCATGGGCGAGAACATGAAGATCTCCCGCTTCGCTGCCCGCAAGGCCGAGAACGGCGCGCTCGCTTCTTACATCCACATGGGTGGTAAGATCGGCGTCCTCGTCGAGTTCGCCTTCGAGAAGGCCGAGACCGCTCAGGCTGAGTCCTTCAAGACCTTCGCTCACGACGTTGCCCTTCAGGTTGCCGCCGTCGCCCCGATCTGCGCTACCCGCGATCAGGTTCCGACCGAGACCGTCGAGCACGAGAAGCAGATCTACATGGCTCAGGCTGCCGAGTCCGGCAAGCCCGAGGCTATCCAGGAGAAGATGGCTGTCGGCCGTCTGGAGAAGTTCTACAAGCAGTCCGTGCTCACCGAGCAGGAGTTCATCAAGGACAGCTCCCTCACCATCAAGAAGTACGCTGAGCAGGTCTCCAAGGAGCTCGGCGACACCATTACCGTCGTTGCCTTTGACCGTCTGGTCCGTGGCGAGTAAATAAGCTCTTGTAGCTGGTAATGAGCAGGCTGTGGGTTTTACTCACAGCCTGCTTTTTCATGGCTCTTATCAGAGCCTTTGATATCATATTGAGAGTCTAATTAAAGGAGGATCGCTTTGTCCGACATCCGATATAAACGCGTGCTTCTTAAGCTTTCCGGCGAAGCACTGATGGGCGACGGCCAATATGGCATTGACCCCAAGGTTACCGACCATCTTGCCAAGCAGGTCAAGGAGCTGCTCACCGTTGGCCATGAGGTCGGCGTCGTTGTCGGCGGCGGCAATATTTTCCGCGGCATGGCAGGCGCTGCCGGTGGCATGGAGCGTGCTCAGGCCGACTACATGGGCATGCTGGCAACCGTTATGAACGCGCTCGCCCTGCAGGATGCCTTCGAGCATAACGATGTTCCCTGCCGCGTGATGAGCGCTATCCAGATGAACGAGATCTGCGAGCCCTATATTCGCCGTCGCGCTATCAACCACCTTTCCAAGGGCAACGTTGTTATTTTTGCCGCCGGTTCGGGTAATCCGTACTTTACGACCGACACCGCCGCGGCTCTTCGTGCGTGCGAGATCGGCGCCGAGATTCTGATTAAAGCCACCAAGGTTGACGGCATCTACGACAAGGATCCCGTCAAGTGCGCCGATGCCGTCCGTTTTGACAAGATTACTTATCACGAGGTTCTCGTTCGCGGCCTGCAGGTTATGGATTCCACAGCTACGGCCCTGTGCCAGGATAACCGTATGCCTATTTTGGTCCTCAACATCGATGGCGAGGACACCGTCAAACGCGCGCTCGCGGGTGAGCCCGTCGGCACGCTCGTCTATCAGGAGGATTAAGCATGGCAGAGAACATCACCGCCCATATGGACAAGTCGCTCGAGTCCCTCAAGCATAACTTCTCCAAGGTCCGTACCGGTCGCGCCAACGCCAACATTCTGTCCGACATCACCGTCGATTATTACGGTGTCCCCACGCCGGTCACGCAGGTTGCCGCCGTCAAGACCCCCGAGGCTCACATGCTGCTCATCGAGCCGTGGGACAAGGCCCTCATCAACGCTATCGTCAAGGCCATCGGCGCTTCCGATCTGGGTATTACCCCCAACTCCGATGGCACCGTCGTTCGTCTTCCGTTCCCGGCTCCTACTGAGGAGCGCCGTCGCGAGCTCGTCAAGGAGTGCCGCGAGTACGCCGAGCAGGCCAAGGTGTCTATCCGTAACATCCGTCGCGACTTCAACAACAAGCTCGAGCGCGATGAGGAGCTCACCGAGGACGATGTCCGTCGCGAGCAGGCCAAGGTCCAGAAGCACACCGATGAGTATGTCGCCAAGGTCGAGGAGCTTCTGAAGGAAAAAGAAGCCGAGGTCATGGAGATCTAAGGTGCAATACGACGAGCATAAACTGGTCGAGTACTTTGCCGACGCCCCTGCGGGCGTCGGTTTTTCCGACCTTGACCTCAATAACATTCCGCACCATATCTCGTGCATCATGGACGGCAACGGTCGTTGGGGCACATCGCGCGGTCTTGCACGCACCGAGGGCCACAAGGCGGGTATCGTCTCCCTTCGCGAGATTATTACCGCCTGCGTGCGTCTGGGCGTCGACGTGCTTTCGGCCTATGCGTTTTCTACCGAAAACTGGAACCGCCCGCAGCATGAGGTCAACGTCTTGATGCACCTGTTTGCCAAGACGTTTATCGACGAGCTGCCGCTTCTGAAGCGCGAAAACGTGCGCGTTGTCTTTTTGGGTGACATTTCCGCGCTGCCCAAGAAGACCCGCGACGTTTTTGAACGCGGTCTTGCCGAGTGCGCCAATCACACCGGCATGACGCTGGCGCTTGCCGTCAACTACGGCGCGCGTGCCGAGATTACCCGCGCTGTCCGTCAAATCGCACTCGACGCTGCCGCCGGTAAGATCGATCCTGGCGCAATTGATGACGACATGGTGGCTTCCCACCTCTATACCGCCGGCCTTCCCGATCCTGAGCTTGTGATTCGCACTTCTGGTGAGCTGCGCCTTTCGAACTATCTGCTGTGGCAGGTGGCCTATTCCGAATTCTACGTCACCGATACCTATTGGCCCGACTTTGATCGTTGGGGCCTTGTCGACGCCATTTTGGCCTATCAGGGCCGTGACCGTAGGTTTGGTGGACTGAGCAAGACCGAGGAGGCTTAATCGTGTCCGATCGTCCCAAGGCATCTGCTCCCAAGACGCCAGTTTCGGCGGCGCCTGCGCGCAAGGCTGCCGCTGCGGGAGCACCTGCAGCAAAGAGCGGCACCGGTTCGTGGCTGGCGGGCTTTATTACCCGTGCCGCCGCCGGTATCGTCTACGCCGTTGTCTTTATCCTGTGCCTGGTTTTGGGTATCGTGCCCACGGCCATCTTTGTTTCTGTCATGAGCGGTCTGTGCTGCTATGAGTTTTTCCGTATGACAAGGCTCGATGGCAAGATGGCTAACGAGCGCATGGGTATCGCTGCCGCCGTACTCTTTCCGCTGTCGGCGTTGGGCGATTCGATGTTGCTGAATGCCCTGCTTTTTGCCTTGATGCTCGCTGTGGGCATTTGGTATGTCTGGTCGCCGCGTACCCGCATCTCTGATGTGGCCGTGACGCTCATGGGTCCCATCTACACTGGCTTTATGCTGTCGGCTATCGTGCTGCTGCGCGATGCCGTGCCCGGTTTTGCCGGCGCCCTGCTTTCAGTGGGCGTTTGCGCGTCCCTTTGGGTCTCCGATTCGTTTGCCTACATCGTGGGCAGCCGTATCGGCAAGCACAAGATGGTTCCCAAGATCTCTCCCAAAAAGAGCTGGGAGGGGTTTGCCGGCGGCATTTTGGGCTCGGTTTTGATTTGGCTCATCCTGTGGGCGACGCACTTCTACAAGCTCAGCCTGCCCTATGCGCTGCTGTGCGGCGTGGTCGTGTCCATTCTGGGCGTTATCGGCGACCTTATCGAGTCGCGCATCAAGCGCGGTGTGGGCGTCAAAGATTCCGGCAACCTTATCCCGGGCCATGGCGGCATGCTCGACCGTAGCGATTCGCTTATCTTTGGCTGCATTACCGCGCAGCTGCTTTTGATGATCGGAGGCGTGCTGTAATGTCCTTCCAGACGACGTATGGCCCCGATGGACGCCTTCGCGTTGCCATCCTGGGTTGTACGGGCTCCATCGGCACCCAGGCACTCGATGTGTGCCGTCTGCATGCCGATCGCCTGCAGGTGACGGCGCTGTCCGTTAACTCCAGTACCTCCGAGCTCGTTGCCGCTGCCCGCGAGTTCTCGGTTCCGGCGGTTGCCGTGGCCGATGTCGCTCATGGCGATGACGCCGTGCTGCAGGAGTTGCCCGAGGGCACGCAGCTCGGTGTTGGCGCGCAGGCGGTTTGCGAGCTCGCGCGTCGCGACGATGTCGACTGCGTGCTCGTCGCTATTGTGGGCGCCGCCGGTCTCGAGGCGAGCCATGCGGCCTTGACCTCGAATAAGCGCCTTGCCCTTGCCAACAAGGAGTCCCTCGTCGTCGGTGGCGACTTGCTTATGCCGTTGGCGCAACCGGGCCAGCTTATTCCGGTCGACTCTGAGCATTCCGCCATCTACCAGTGCTATCTGGGGGAGAACCCGCGCGAGGCCCACTGCATTTGGCTCACCTGCTCGGGCGGTCCGTTCTTTGGCCGCACGCGCGACGAGCTCGATCGCGTGACGCGTGCCGATGCCCTCGCGCATCCCACGTGGGCCATGGGTGCCAAGATCACCATTGACTCCGCCACCCTCATGAACAAGGGCCTAGAGCGCATTGAGGCCATGCATCTGTTTAACTGCGACCTCGATTTCATTAACGTGGTCGTGCAGCGTCAGTCCAAGATTCACTCTATGGTCGAGTTCGCCGACGGCTCCGTGATGGCGCATCTCGGTGCATCCGACATGCGTATTCCCATCCAGTTCGCGTTCTCGTATCCCGAGCGTTGGGATACCCCGGCGCCTCGTATCGATTTCCGCGAGCTGGGGCAGCTCACGTTTGATGCTGCCGACATGGATACCTTCCGCTGTCTGGCACTGGCCGAGCGTGCCGGCAAGACGGGTGGCACCATGCCGTGCGTGCTCAATGCCGCCAACGAGGTCGCCGTCGATGCCTTTCTGCACGATGGCTGCAGCTTTACCGATATCGATCGCATTGTGGAATCCTGCATGGACGCCCACGATATGCAGGCGGTCGATTCGTTTGAGCAGCTTCGCGACATCGATGCGTGGGCGCGTGAAAAGGCTGCGCAGGTGCTCGCCGCAACCCGTTCCTAACCCATAAGGATTGCTTTTTCGTTTTATGGATACTGTTCTGAGCGTTCTCTCATCGGTCTTTTGGGGCCTGCTGATGCTTTCCGTCCTCGTGTTTTTGCACGAGGGCGGCCACTTTTTGGCGGCGCGTGCCTGCGGCGTCCGTGTGACCGAGTTCTTTTTGGGTCTGCCGTGCCGCTTTGACATCCATTACACGTCGCGTCGCATTGGAACCAAGTTTGGCGTGACCCCGCTGCTGCTGGGTGGCTACGCTGCCATCTGCGGTATGGATCCGACCAATGTTTCGTGCGCCGATCGCGTGCTCGCGGCTATCTATCGTCATGGTCGCGTGACCGTGGCCGACCTTGCTGTCGAGCTCGAGCTTTCCGAGGAGGATGTGCTCGAGGCATGCGCCCTTTTGCTGGGCTGGGGCTCCATCGCGCCCTGGTATGAGGAAGGGGAGAAGCCCTCGCCGAGCTACTATCCCACCAAATATCAGACGTTGCCGCGAGACACGGCAGGCTATACCACCTTTGATGGTCGCCGTTTCGATCGCGAACATGCGACTGCCGAGGGCGATGTGTGGGAGCTGCCGTGCGGCGAGGCCGAGTTCCTTGCGCAAGAGCGCTCGCACACCTATCTTGGCCAAGGCTTTCTCAAGCGCGCCTTTATGCTGCTCGCAGGCATTATTGTCAATATCTTGACGGGCTTTTTGCTCCTTATGAGTATCTATTCCATTGCGGGTGTCACCGTGCCGATGGATACCAACGTGATCGGTCAGGTTGACGAGGGGTCTATTGCCGCCAAGGCGGGTATCGAGGGCGGTGACGCGATTCTTTCGGTTGACGGAGTATCGTGCTCTACCTGGATTGACGTTTACGATGCCATCGGCAAGGCTGCCGGTAAGGACGGTATCGCCATCGAGTACGAGCGTGACGGCAAGCAGCATTCGACCACGGTTGCGCTCAAAGAGGACGAGCGCCTAGGTGTGTATGCCTCTACGCAGGTGGTCCGTTTAGACCCCATCACGTCGGCTCGCCTGTCGTTCTCTTACGTCGTGCAGACAGCGGAGGGCGTGATGCGCCTGCTCCAGCCGCAGCATACGATGGAGATTCTCGATCAGTCTTCTTCGATCGTGGGTATTAGCGTTATGTCCTCACAGGCTGCTGCTGCCGGCCCTGCCACGTTCCTTTCGTTTGCCGCCCTCATTTCGTTCTCGCTGGGCTTTATGAACCTGCTGCCCATCCCACCACTCGATGGCGGCAAGCTGGTCATCGAGATCATTCAAAAGATTGCGGGCCGCGAGCTTCCGCTCAAGGTCCAGACGATTGTGAGCTATGTGGGCATCGCGCTCTTTGCGCTGCTGTTTGTCTATATGCTTCGTTCCGACATCCTTCGATTTATTCTGTAGGGGAGTGTTTGGATTGTCTTTATCCCATCCTTTGCCTCGCGAGTTGACGCGCCCCGTGCATGTGGGCGGTGTGCAGATCGGTGGCGGCGCGCCGGTGGTGGTCCAATCCATGACCTGCACCGACACCGCTGATGCCCAGGCAACGCTTGCGCAAGTGGGCGCGTTGGCGCAGGCTGGCTGCGATATCGTGCGTGTGAGCGTGCCCACCGAGGCCGCGCTTGAGGGTTTCCGCACCATCTGTGCCGAGTCTCCGGTGCCGATTGTCGCTGATATCCACTTTAACCATAAGCTCGCCATTGGTGCCGTTGAGGCCGGTGCCGCCAAGCTCCGCATCAATCCCGGCAACATTGGCGATTGGGCCAAGGTCGATGCCGTGATCGATGCCGCGGGCGCCGCTGGGTGCGCGATTCGCATTGGCGTGAACGCGGGCTCGCTTGAGCAGGATATCGCCGAGCGCGAAGACCTCACGCAGCCCGAAAAGCTCGTGATGTCGAGCGAGCGCTTCGTCAAGCACTTTGAGGACCGCGGCTTTACGAACATTGTGCTTTCGGCCAAGGCCCATAGCGTGCAAACGACGCTCGATACTTATCGAGCCCTGTCACGTGAGATTCCCCACGTTCCGCTTCACCTGGGCGTGACGGAGGCGGGGACCAAGCTCCAGGGCACCATCAAGAGCTCTGTAGGCTTGGGTATTTTGCTTTCCGAGGGCATTGGCGACACCATGCGTGTGTCGCTCACGGCCGATCCGGTCGAGGAGCCGCCGGTCGCCTGGGGAATTTTGCAGTCGCTGGGCCTGCGTCGCCGCGGTCCCGAGATTGTCTCGTGCCCTACGTGCGCCCGCTGTCAGGTTAACCTGATTCCTATCGCCGAGGAAGTAACCGAGCGGCTTAAGAACTATACCGCTCCGCTTTCCATCGCCGTTATGGGATGTGCCGTTAATGGCCCCGGCGAGGCTTCCGATGCCGACCTGGGCGTTGCTTGCGGACGTGGTCAGGCCTTGCTCTTTTCGCATGGCCAGATCATTGGTAAAGTAGCTGAGGACCAAATTGTCGACGCGCTTATGGCCGAGGTCGACAAGCTTATTGAGGAGAAATAAATGACCCGAGCAATGTATATGTCTAAGCTCTATGCGCCGACGCTTAAAGAGGATCCGGCGGACGCCGAGCTCGCCAGTCACCGCCTGCTGCTCCGTGCCGGCATGATCCGCAAGGAGGCCGCCGGCCTGTATTCCTACCTGCCGCTTGCTTGGCGCTCGATTCGCAAGATCGAGAACATCGTGCGCGACGAGATGGACGCTGCGGGCGCTCAGGAGCTCATGATGCCCATTATGGTCGACGCCGAGCTGTGGCGTGAGTCCGGCCGTATCGATGCCTATGGCAAGGAGCTTGTGCGCTTTGACGACCGTCATGGTCGCGAGTTCGTGCTGGGCCCCACCCACGAGGAGACCGTCACGGCCCTGGTGCGCAATGAGCTGCGTTCCTACAAGCAGCTGCCTGTCAATCTGTACCACATTCAGGACAAGTTCCGCGACGAGTTCCGCCCTCGCTTTGGCCTGATGCGCGGTCGCGAGTTCATCATGAAGGACGCCTACAGCTTCTCCGCCACGCAGGAGAGTCTGCAGGAGGAGTACGACAAGATGAAGCAGGCCTACGCCAACATCTGCGAGCGCTGCTACATCAAGGCTCTGCCCGTTGTCGCTGACTCCGGCGAGATCGGTGGCGATACCTCCGTCGAGTACATGGCTTTGGCCGACGCCGGCGAGGCTTCGCTGGTCTACTGCGACGATTGCGGCTTTGCTGCCGATGACGAGGCGGCAAGCACCAAGGTCGTCGTGACCGAGGGCCCCGGCGACGGTACGCTCACCAAGGTCGAGACTCCGGGCATAGGCACCATCGAGGCCGTTGCCAAGTTCTTTGGCTTCCCCGAGAACGGTACGCGAAAGTCGCTGGCGTTGATCGATGCCGAGGGCAAGCCAGTCGTGGCCATTGTCCCGGGCGACCACGAGCTCAATGACTGCAAGGCCGAGCACGTCTTTGGCAAGGGCTATCGCATGATGACGGACGAGGAGCTCCAGACCTACGGTCTGCACAAGGGCTTTATCGGACCGGTTAACTTGCCCGAGGGCATCCGTCTGGTGTGCGACGAGAGCCTGCGCGAGTCCAAGCAGTGGGCCTGCGGTGCCAACGAGGTCGATTATCACTTTACCGGTGCCTGCCCCGAGCGCGACTTTACCGTCGATGAGTGGGCAGATCTGGTCACCGTCGTTGCCGGCGATCCCTGCCCGCACTGCGGCAAGCCGCTCTCTGCTGCTCGCGGCATCGAGGTCTCGCAGGTCTTCCAGCTGGGTACCAAGTATTCCGAGGCCATGGGCGCCACCTTTATGGACGAGGACGGCAAGGAGAAGCCGCTTATCATGGGTTGCTACGGCGTTGGTGTGTCCCGCTCGCTTGCTGCCGTCGTGGAGCAGCACAACGACGAACACGGCATCGTCTGGCCGGTCTCCGTTGCCCCGTACGAGGTCGCGGTGATTCCGCTCGATCCCAAGAAGGAGGAGTGCGCTAACGTTTGCGACCAAATCGTCGAGGGCCTGTGCGCCGAGGGTATCGAGGTTGTCGTCGATGACCGTGACGAGCGTCCCGGCTTTAAGTTTGCCGATAACGACCTCATGGGCTTCCCGTATCAGGTCGTTCTGGGTAAGCGTGGCCTCAAGAATGGTACTGTGGAGCTCAAGGACCGTGCCACGGGCGAGCGTGAGGACGTGGCGATCGACGAGGTCGTCGCCAAGGTTGCCGAGCTTGTTAAGGCGGCCCGCCGTTAATCGACGTTTCTGCTATTAGATGTAATTGCGGGACTGCTCCGTATCTCTCTTAGGAAGAGATGCGGAGCAGTCTATTTTGTTGGAATAAACTCGATGGGTAAAGAAAACCCCACAGCCCATATGAGCTGCGGGGTTTTCTTGTGCCTCCGATGCGAAATAAATCGCTCAGATATTACTGATAATCGACGACGTCGATCCAGTTCTTCAGGAACTCATCGTTCACGTTGCGCTTACGAGCGAGCTCGGAAGCGGCGACGATGCTCGTCCACTGACGCACGACCTGCATGGGCATGTCGGCGCGGTCGCAGTAGAGCTCCAAGTAGGCCTCAGCCTGGTCCTTGCTGTTGAGGGCGAAGAGCAGGTAGGTGGTGGCAACGTCGGCAGCAGGGGAGCCCTGGGTGGCGTGTGCCCAGTCGCACACATAGAGCTGGCCGTCGTCGCCGACGATGACGTTGGAGGGGTTGAAGTCGCCGTGGCAGACCTTGAACTCCTTGGTCATGCCGTCCAGACGCTCCTGAAGGTTGTAGCGCGTGGTGGCATTGAGCTGATCAAGGCTGTCGATCATGCGGGCGAACTTGTCGCGCTGACGGTTGAGCAGCGGGGAGGTATAGCCGTGGATCTCGATCTGGAGGTCGACGAACATCTCGAGATACTCACCAAAGCGCTGGGGCTCAGCAGTCATCTTCTCGGCAAGAGTGGTGCCCGGAACCTTCTCGGTCACGAGCGCCCAGCCGTTGGCGTTCTCGAGCTGGGAAACCTCGAGAGCCTTGGGGCTGCGGATGCCGCACTCATTGATGCGGGCAAGATTCAAAGCCTCGTTGAACACGTCGGAGACAGGCTTGGTCTCGTTAAAGACCTTGACGATCTTGTCGCCCAGGTCGTAAACGACCTTGTTGCCACGGCGGACGAGCTCGGTCTTGGAATCGGGTAGCAGCATGGTTGCATCCTTTCAACGATGCGATAGAAGCGACGGCGGGGGTGTGTGAAACACCCGTGCACCCCCGCCGTTAAAAACCGTGCTAAAACTAGCAGACGGCGTAGTCCTGAGGCTCGCGGCCGTAGTAGGCGTCCAGGTAGAGCTCCTTGATCTCGCTCATGAGCGGGTAGCGCGGGTTTGCGCCGGTGCACTGGTCGTTGAATGCCTGCTCGGTCATCTCGTCGAGGGTGTCGAGGAAGTACTGCTCGTCAACACCGTAGTCGGCGATGGTCTTCTTGACGCCGATGAAGTCCTTGAGTTCCTCGAGCTTCGTGATGAAGTTCTCGAAGACCTCCTTGTCGTCCTTGCCCTCGATGCCGCAGTACTTGGCCATCTCGGCGTAGTTGTGCAGCGCGTTGGGGTAAGGATACTGGGAGAAGGTACCCATCTTGACGGGAGCCTCGGCGGCGTTGTAGCGCATAACGCGGGTCAGGATGACGGCGTTGGCGAGGCCGTGAGGCAGGTGATGGAAGGCGCCGAGCTTGTGAGCCATGGAGTGGTTGAGGCCCAGGAAGGCGTTGGCGAAGGCCATACCGGCCATGCAAGAGGCGTTGTGCATCTCCTCGCGGGCATGCGGGTCCTTGGCGCCGTTCGTGAAGCTGGAGGGCAGGTTCTCGAAGACGAGCTTAGCAGCGCGCTCGGAGAGGCCCTTGGTGTAGTCGGAAGCCATGATGGAGACGTAGGACTCGATGGCGTGGGTCATGACGTCGATGCCGGAGGCAGCGGTCAGGCCGCGCGGGGCGGTCATGCAGTTGTCGGCGTCGACGATAGCCATGTTGGGGAGCAGCGCGTAGTCGGCGAGCGGCCACTTGATGCCGGTCTCCTTGTCGGTGATGATGGCGAACGGCGTGCACTCGGAGCCGGTACCCGAAGAGGTCGGGACGGCGACGAAGTAGGCCTTCTTGCCCATCTCGGGGAAAGTGAAGATACGCTTGCGGATGTCCATGAAGTCCATGGCCATGTCCTCAAACTTGCACTCGGGGTGCTCGTACATCATCCACATGATCTTGCCGGCGTCCATAGCGGAGCCACCGCCGACGGCGATGATGACGTCCGGCTCAAAGAGAGCCATCTGCTTGGCGCCGCGACGTGCGCACTGCAGCGACGGATCGGGCTCGACGTCGTAGAAGCAGTCGTGGGCGATGCCCATCTCGTCGAGCTTGGCCTCGATGGCGCGGGTGTTGCCATTCTTGAAGAGGAACTGGTCGGTGACGATGAAGGCGCGCTTCTTGCCCATGACGGTACCGAGCTCGTCGAGAGCGACGGGCGTGGAACCCTTCTTGAAGTAGACCTTCTCGGGAGCGCGGAACCACAGCATGTTCTCACGGCGCTCGGCCACAGTCTTAACGTTGATCAAGTGCTTCACCCCAACGTTCTCGGAGACGGAGTTGCCGCCCCAGGAGCCGCAGCCCAGGGTCAGAGACGGCTTCATGCCAAAGTTGTACAGATCACCGATGCCGCCGTGCGAGGACGGGGTGTTGATGACGATACGGCAGGCCTTCATGACGTGCTCGAACAGGCTGATCTTCTCGGCCTGGGCGGGGTGCACGTACAGAGAGGCGGTGTGGCCCGGGCCACCGGCGAGCACCAGGTGCTCGGCCTTGTCGACGGCCTCCTGGAAGTCCTTGGCGTGATACATGGCCAGGACCGGGGAGAGCTTCTCGTGGGAGAACTCCTCCTTGGCGGGGTCGGTGGAGGTGACCTCGGCGATCAGGATCTTGGTCTTGGCAGGAACCTCGATGCCGGCGAGCTCGGCGATCTTGGCGGCAGCCATGCCGGGAATGCGGTGATCGAGAGCGCCGTTCTTGAACATGGCGGCACGCAGGGCCTCCATCTCGGCACCCTGCTTGACGAAGTAGCAGCCGCGCTTCTGGAACTCGGCTTTGACCTGGTCATAGATGGTGTCGATGACGGTCACGGACTGCTCGGAAGCGCAGATCATGCCGTTGTCGAAGGTCTTGGAGTGGATGATGGAGTTGACGGCGAGCAGCACGTCGGCGGTGTCGTCGATGATGACCGGGGTGTTACCGGCGCCAACGCCCAGGGCGGGCTTGCCCGAGGAGTAGGCGGCCTTGACCATGCCCGGGCCACCGGTGGCGAGGATGATGTCGACGTCGCGCATGACCATGTTGGTCAGCTCGATGGAGGGGACATCGACCCAGCCGATGATGCCCTCGGGGGCGCCGGCCTTGACGGCGGCGTCAAGCACGAGCTTGGCGGCGGCGATGGTGCACTTGGCGGCTGCCGGGTGCGGGGAGATGATGATGCCGTTGCGGGTCTTCAGGCTGATCAGCGTCTTGAAGATCGCGGTGGAGGTGGGGTTGGTCGTCGGGATGACGGCGCCCACGATGCCGATGGGCTCAGCGATCTTGGTGATGCCGTAAGCCTCGTCGCGCTCCAGGACACCACAGGTCTTGGTGTTCTTGTAAGCGTTGTAGATGTACTCTGCGGCATAGTGGTTCTTGATGACCTTGTCCTCAAGAACGCCGCGGCCGGTCTCCTCGATGGCCATCTTAGCCAACGGGATACGAGCCTTGTTGGCGGCCATGGCGGCCTCATAGAAGATCTTGTCGACCTGCTCCTGCGTGTACGTAGCAAAAAGCGCCTGGGCCTCTCGCATCTGAGCGAGCTTAGCCTCAAGCGCCTCTACGTTGTCCACAATTGCGGGAGTAGTGTTTTCCGGTGACTTTTTCACCATTTGTGTCTCCTTGCGATCGGAGATTTACCCTACATCTTGCATGATAGCAAGAAATTATTCGGCGAACGGTAAGATTCCCGTAAAAGGCATACTAAAACGCTTCAATCAAATGAACCGTTTCAACTTAATCCATCAGCCCAATGCATCGCCCCGCTCATTGGGGACAGACTTATATGAGTATTTCAATGGGAAAACGGGGAACCTGTTTGACAATCGCTATTCGCGGGTCGCGGTCGAGTCGGACACGCAGGCGGTCCAGTTGCTCGATTATATCCATCTCAATCCTGTGAAAGGCGCGCTCGACTCGCTCGATGCGTACCGCTGGTCAAGCTTCAAGGCATATCAGCTGGGCTATGATTCCTTTGACATCTGCAAACACTCATGTAAGTCTGTCCCCAATGAGTGCAAAAAGGCGCCCTCCGTAGGGGAGGACGCCTTTGGTAAGTTCTATATGAACGCGAGGTCTTTGACCCGGAGAGTCCGAGGTACTTGTTGGTAAGACCTTATTTAGGAGCGCGCAACCTTGCCGGACTTGAGGCAGGTGGAGCAAACGTTCATCTTGCGACGGTGACCATCGACGACGACGTAGACGCGCTGGATGTTGGGGCGGAACTTACGGTTGGTGACGCGGTGAGAGTGGCTGATGGAGCGACCGGCAACGGGGTGCTTACCGCAAACTTCGCAAACTTTGGACATAACTGACCCTCCTTGGGCGACAAACGAACATGTCGCGTTAACAAACAAGCCTGAACTATAGCACAGAAGTCGCTCCCTGTGCGCAATCTACACAGAGATATTCCTCTTTTGGCGATAGTGCCCACGCTACGGCCCTGGACGTAGATCCGATTTGCGTGCAGCAGAGGGGATTATGCCAGCTCGTGCGTGTGTTTTCAAGCTCGTCCCACAAATATATATAGGTTTATGGAGCGCCTGCGCACGTTTACGGATTGCTCTGTATTTATGCTCGCAATTAAGCTCGAGGTTGGCTACACTATCCCTTGACCATTAAAGGGGTACGAGATACCCACATGGAATTACATAGCTGCCAAAGAGCAGCCTTTCCTGTGGGTGTCTGGTCCGCTTAAGCGGTCGGGCATCTATTTTTTTGACTGTGTCAGCAGTCAAGACATGTGAGGAAGGAGATCGATGGGCACGACTTCCCCCAAGGCGGTCATCATGGACGAGACCGCCGTCAATCGAGCGATGACCCGCATTGCGCACGAGATTCTCGAGCGCAACGAGGGCTGTGAAGACCTCGCTCTGGTCGGCATCGTCACGCGCGGCGACCTTCTGGCAAAGAAGCTCGCCGAGGAGATCAAGGAGATCGAGGGCGTCGACGTTCCGCTCGGTAGCCTCGACATCAGCTTCTACCGCGATGACTACGCTACCAATTTCGCTCCCGCGATCCACGCTACCAACATTCCCTTCAGCGTCGACGGCAAGCGCGTTGTGCTGGTGGACGACATCCTGTATACGGGCCGTACTATCCGCGCCGCTCTGGACGCCGTTATGGACCTGGGCCGTCCGAGCCGCATCGAGCTGGCAGTTCTCGTTGACCGCGGTCACCGTGAGCTCCCCATCTCGCCGGACTTTGTCGGCAAGAACGTTCCCTCGTCGCATGAGGAGAACGTGCACCTATATATGAAGGAAGTAGACGGCCGCACCGCTGTCGAGATTAACGACGTCGCGCCGGGTTCCCACGTGGGCTCCGCGCCGCTGGGAGGTGAGTAGTACCGTGGCGTTCAACCATAAGCACCTGATCGACATTACCGAGTACTCCGAAGAGGACATCAAGCTCATCCTCGAGACCGCCAAGGCGTTCTCCGAGGTCAACGAGCGTGCGATCAAGAAGGTCCCCACGCTCAAGGGCAAGACCATCGTCAACATGTTCAACGAGCCCTCGACGCGCACCCGCAGCTCCTTCGAACTCGCCGAGAAGCGTCTTTCGGCCGACAGCCTCAACTTTGGCGGCTCCTCGACCTCCACGGTCAAGGGTGAGAGCCTCGTCGACACCGTCGAGACCCTCAACGCCTACAAGATCGACTGCATCGTCGTGCGCGATAAGCACGCCGGTGCTCCCTACATCGTCACGCAGAACTCGCCCGCGAGCGTTATCTGCGCCGGCGACGGCAAGCACAACCATCCCACGCAGGCCCTGCTCGACCTGTACACCATCTGGGAGCACAAGGGTGACTTCCACGGTCTGAAGGTCGCCGTCGTCGGCGATATCGCGCACTCCCGCGTCTGCGGCTCGCTGATCCCTGCCCTTAAGATTATGGGCTGCGAGACCTACGCCGTCGCCCCCGGCACGCTGCTGCCGCCGGCGCCCGAGGTTCTGGGCTGCGACCACGTGACGAGCGACCTCGATTCCGTCCTGCCCGAGCTGGACGTCGTCTATATGCTGCGCGTGCAGCAGGAGCGCCTCGAGGGTGCCCCGTTCCCGACCATTCGCGAGTACCACAAGCTCTTCGGTCTGACCAAGGACCGCGAGAAGCTCATGAAGCCCGACGCGATCATCTGTCACCCGGGCCCCATCAACCGCGGCGTCGAGTTCGACTCCTATATGGCCGACCACCCGCAACGCTCCGTCATCCTGGAGCAGGTCTACGCCGGTATCTGCGTGCGTATGGCTATCCTGTATCTGCTGCTTGGAGGTGCCGATAATGGCCTTGCTTCTTAAGAATGCCCACGTCGTCGACCCGTCCGTCGAGCTTGACGGTGTCGTTGACGTCCTGATTGACGGCGATAAGATCGCCGAGGTCGGCGAGAATCTCGCCGTCGAGGGAGCCGAGGTCCGCGACCTTTCCGGCAAGTACCTCGTCCCCGGCCTGGTGGATATGCACGTTCACCTTCGCGAGCCTGGCTACGAGGTCAAAGAGGACATCGAGAGCGGCACCCGCGCTGCTGCCAAGGGCGGCTTCACCGGCGTGTGCGCCATGCCCAACACCGACCCCGTTACCGATAACGGAACCGTCGTTGAGTTCGTCAAGTCCCGCGCTGCCGAGGTCGGCCACTGCCGCGTCTATCCTTCTGGTGCTATGACTCGCGGCCTTAAGGGCGAGGCTATGTCCGAGATGGGCGATATGGTCGCCCACGGCGCCGTCGCCTTCACCGATGACGGTCGCGGCGTGCAGGGTGCGGGCATGCTCCGTCGCTGCATGGACTACGGCAAGATGTTCGGCAAGGTCTTTATGAGCCACTGCCAGGACGAGGATCTGGTCGGTCACGGCGAGATCAACGAGGGCAAGGTCTCGACCCGTCTGGCCCTCGAGGGTTGGCCGGCCGCCGGCGAGGAGCTTCAGATTGCCCGCGACATCGAGATTGCCAAGCTGACCGGTGCCAAGCTGCACATCCAGCACATCTCCACCGCTCATGGCCTGGAGCTCGTGCGTGCCGGTAAGGCTGCCGGTGTCCAGGTGACCTGCGAGGCCACCCCGCACCACATGTTCCTGACCGAGAACGACCTGGACGAGACCTACAACACCTCGCTCAAGGTCAATCCGCCGCTGCGCACCGACGAGGATGCCGAGGCCATCCGTCAGGGTGTTATCGACGGTACCGTCGACGCTATCGTTACCGACCACGCTCCCCACACCCCGTGGGAGAAGGCCCGCGAGTTCGAGCTCGCGCCCTTTGGAATGATTGGCCTCGAGACTTCGCTGTCGCTCGTGCTCACTGAGCTGGTCAACACGGGCAAGATGAGCGTGAGCCGCATGGTCGAGCTCATGGCCATCAAGCCGCGTGAGATTCTGGGCCTCGATCAGGTTCAGGTCAAGGCGGGCTCTGTCGCCGACCTGACCGTGTTCGACCCCTCCGCAACCTGGACGGTTGGCGAGGACGGTTACGAGTCGCGCGCCGAGAACTCCGGTTTTGCCGGCCGCACGCTCACCGGTCGTGCCACCGATGTATTTGTCGGTGGCAAGCAGACGCTCGCCGACGGCTGCATCTGCTAGCATAGCCTTATCGCTTTTGTGCGCGGCGCCCTTGCGGTGCCGCGCTTTCTGTTCGTTTAGACCATGCAACCGCATGGGGGATTGGAGCGTCTATGCCCACACCTTCCACTGCACGCATGCACGACTTCGAGGTCGTCTCGAACCGGGAGATCGCCGACGGCATCTTCTCGCTCGTCATCTCGGCCCCCAAGCTTGCAAGTGCGCTCAAGCCCGGTCAGTTTGTGAACATCGCCGTCCCCGGCGATGCGTCTTCTCTGCTTCGTGTGCCCTTGAGTTTCTACCGCGCCGACGCCGAGGCCGGCACCGTCGAGCTGTGGTACGCCGCCGTGGGCGACGATACCCGCCGTTTGTCCCAGATGGGCCCTGGCTCCACCTCTAACCTGTTGGGCCCCGGTGGCCGTGGCTGGATGGTACCCGAGGGCACCAGGAAGGCACTGCTCGTCGCCGGTGGCATCGGCGTTCCGCCTGTGCTGTGTCTTGCCGGCATGCTTGCCGAGCAGGGTGTTGATGTGGACGTGTGCCTGGGCTTTGGCACCGCTTCCAAAGTCGTGGGTGTCGATGAGTTCCGTGCGCTGGGCGCCACGGTTAACGTGTGCACCGACGACGGTTCGCTCGGCACGCACGGTTTTTGCACCGATCCTGCCGCCGAGCTGCTTGGCGAGGGCGGCTACGACTACGTGGCCAGCTGCGGTCCCGCCGTCATGATGAAGAAGGTCGCCGCCGCAGCCGCCGAGGCCGGTGCGTACTGCGAGGTGTCGCTCGAGCGCATGATGAGCTGTGGCTTTGGCGCCTGCAACACCTGCAATGTCGAGACGGTCGACGGTATGAAGGGCGCCTGTATGTGCGGCCCTGTGTTCGATGCTTCCAAGGTGGTGGTCTTCTAGTGGGTACCGTGAACATGGCCGTCGATTTCGGCGGCGTCAAGATGCAGAACCCCATCAACACCGCAGCCGGTACCTTTGGCTACGGTTGGCAGTTCCAGAACTTCTTTGATGTTTCCCAGCTGGGCGCCATCACCACCAAGGGTTGCGCTGCCGAGCCCTGGCCCGGCAATCCCGCGCCTCGCATGGCCGAGATCCCGGGCGGCATGATCAACTCCGTGGGCCTTCAGAACCCCGGCGTGGCCGCCTTTGCCCGTGAGTCCGGTCCTTGGCTCGAACAGCTGTCCAAGGACGGCTGCCAGGTCATCTGTCAGGTTGCCGGCCACTCCGTTGACGAGTTTGTCCGCGCACTCGAGATGTATGTCGAGCTGTGCCCCTGGGCTGCCGGCTACGAGATCAACGTGAGCTGCCCTAATATTGCCGCCGGCGGTGCCGCCATGGGATCAACGCCCGAGGGCGCCTCTTCCGTTATGGCTGCCTGCCGCAAGGTGACCGATAAGCCGCTGTTCGTAAAGATGGCTCCGGTCAACGTTGCCGAGATTGCCAAGGCTCTCGAGGCCGCCGGCGCCGACGGCCTTTCGGTCATTAACTCCATCCAAGGCATGGCCATCGATGTTCATACCCGCAAGTCCCGCGTGGCCAAGCCCAAGGGCGGCCTTTCTGGCCCGCTTTGCCACCACATCGCCGTGCGCATGGTCTGGGAGGTTGCCCAGGCCGTCGATATCCCCATCAACGGTGTCGGCGGTGTCATGACTGGCGAGGATGCGGCTGAGTTTATCCTGGCCGGCGCCACCTGCGTGTCGGTCGGCATGGCCAACTTCGTCGATCCGTGTGCTTCGCTTAAGATCGCGCATGAGCTCGAGGCCTGGGCCGAGTCCCAGGGCGTAAAGGACATCAACGAGCTGGTGGGTGCTTTCGAATGCTAGAGAATGATGCCCGCGACCGTGTTATCGTCGCCCTCGACTGCGACCGTGAGCGCGCGCTCGAGCTCGCCCACGAGCTTTCGGGCCATGCCGCCTGGCTCAAGGTCGGCATGACGCTCTATTACGCTGAGGGTCCCCAGATCGTCAAGACCTTTAAGGACCTTGGCTTTAAGGTCTTCCTCGACCTTAAGTTCCATGACATTCCGCATCAGGTGCGCGGCGCTGCCCGCTCGGCCTCGCTTGCCGGTGCCGACCTGCTTTCGGTCCACGGCCTGGGCTCGGGTGCTATGCTCGCTGCCTGCCGCGAGGGTGCCGAGGAGGCGCGTGAGGACCGCGCCAAGCTCGTCGCCATCACCGTGCTCACGAGCATGAATCAGGATGCCTTGAGCGAGATCGGCGTCGAGTCGCCCGTGGCCGAGGAGGCCGCCCGCTTGGCAAAGCTTGCTCAGGCCAACGGCATCGATGGCATCGTGTGCTCACCGATGGAGGCTCATGACATGCGTGAGCTGCTGGGTCCTGATGCCCTGATCGTAACTCCGGGTGTGCGTCCGGTGGGTGCCGCCCTTGGTGACCAGTCCCGCGTGGCGACGCCTTCCCAGGCTATCGAGCGTGGCGCAAGCCACATTGTGGTGGGCCGTCCCATCACCGGTGCCGACGATCCGGTTGCCGCCTTTGACGCCATCGTCGCCGAGCTGGTCGAAAACGTCGCGTAAAAGATTCCCCTAAGTCACCACTTTTGGGTCTCATTAGCACAAAATAGCCCCTGTGCCTGCGTAAACTTTCCCATCCTTTGTGTGGAATCGCAGGTCAGGGGCTTAACTTTGGGCGCAGTATATTGCACTTTTTGCGGGTATCGTCTAACCTATGGAGCCGCGATTAGGCATTTTGTACGTTCTACGTGCTAAAATGCCAATTATTGAATCAGATATAACCCAACTATTTGGAGGTACGAATGGCACTCCCTCAGCTTACCGACGAGCAGCGCAAGCAGGCTCTTGAGAAGGCTGCTGCCGCACGTCACGCCCGCGCTGAGCTTCGCGAGCAGATCAAAAAGGGCGAGAAGTCCCTCGAGTCCGTGCTCAACTCCGATGACCCCATCGCTTCCCGCATGAAGGTTTCCACCCTCATCGAGTCTCTCCCCGGTTATGGCAAGGCCAAGGCCGCCAAGATCATGGAGGAGCTCGGTATCTCCGCTACTCGTCGCGTCCAGGGCCTCGGCGTCCGTCAGCGCGAGCAGCTCCTCGAGCAGCTGACCAAATAAGTGAGCGCTCAGGATTCCAAGCTCTTTGTGATTTCTGGACCGTCAGGCGCAGGCAAGGGTACGCTCGTCGCTCGTGTGCGCGAGCGCCGCTCGAACCTGGGTCTGACGGTTTCGGCTACCACGCGAGCACCACGCAAAGGTGAGGTCGACGGCGTCAACTACTTTTTTCTGACGCGCGAGGAGTTCGACCGCCGCGTGGCAAACGGTGAGTTTGTTGAGTGGGCCGAGGTCCACGGTAACTGCTACGGCACGTTGGTGAGCGAGGTCACATCCAAGCTCGCCTCGGGCTCGTCTCTGATTTTGGAGATCGATGTCCAGGGCGCCCTGCAGGTGAAGGAGCGTTTCCCCGAGGCCGTGCTGATCTTTATCAAGCCGCCTTCGCTTGAGGTGCTCCGCGAGCGTCTAGTCGGTCGCGGTACCGAGACGCCCGAGACGATTGAGCTGCGTATGGCAAACGCCGCCGATGAGCTTGCCCTTGCCGACCGCTACGACGACGTCGTGGTGAATGACGATCTCGACCGCGCGACCGATGAGCTCGTTCGCGTTCTCGATATGCATGAAAGGATCTGAGGTCCGTGTCCGTTGTAAAGCCTTGCATTGACGATCTTCTGGAGAAGACCGATCACAACCGCTTCCTGCTCGCTTCGCTTGCCTCCAAGCGCGCCTGCGACATCAATAGCATGCTGCGTGGCCAGCACAACCGCGTGCTTGCCGTCCAGGATGTCGATGACATCACCATCGGGCTTTCCGGTGCCGATACCATCTCGATGGCTATGGACGAGATTGTCGACGGCGACATCTCTTACGACGAGGCCCGTTACGAGAAGGCGCTTGGCCACAAGGTTGCTGAAGCCTAAATGGCGGCTCGCGTCTGCCTAGTCCACTATCACGAGGTTGGGCTGAAGGGCAAGAACCGCGCACATTTTGAGCATATCCTCATGGATAACATCAAGGCGGCCTTGGCCGCCTTTTCCGTGAACGCCGTGTCTCGAATTTCCGGTTATATCCTCGTGACCTTTAACGAGCATCAGGCCGACGAGGCGGCGCGTGTCATCCGCACCGTCCCCGGCGTTGCCCGTGTGTCTTTGGCGTATCACACCAACCGCGACCCGCAGGAGTACTGCGCCGCCGCTGTGAAGGCGCTGCGCGAGTTTGGTTCCTTCGATTCGTTTAAGGTGCACGCCAAGCGCTCCAATACTGACTATGAGCTCACCTCGATCGATATCAATCGACAGGTTGGCGAGGTGCTGTGTGAGGCGTTTCCCGATAAAAAGGTCCAGATGCACGACCCCGACGCGATGGTGCACGTTCTGGTGGTTCAGGGTAGTGTCTACGTGTATGCGCGCTCCCAGCGCGGCGTTGGCGGCCTTCCGGTGGGTTCTGCCGGCAAGGTCGTGACGCTGCTGTCGTCGGGTATCGATTCTCCGGTGGCGACCTGGATGCTCGCGCGTCGCGGCGCGGTGTGCGTGCCGGTGCATTTCTCCGGTCGTCCGCAGACGCCCGATACGAGCGAGTATTTGGTGCAGGACATCATCCGTGCGCTTGCGCCGGGTGTCCAGATCGGTCGTCTGTACGTGGTGCCGTTTGGCGACTGCCAGCGTGAGATTTCGATTACCTGCCCCAGCAACCTGCGCGTGATCATGTACCGCCGCATTATGTATTCGGTTGCTGAGCGCATTGCACACATCGAGGGTGCCAAGGCTATCGTTACGGGCGAATCGCTTGGGCAGGTTGCCTCCCAGACGCTTGAGAACATCATGGCCGTCAACGAGGCCGTGAAGATCCCCGTGTTCCGTCCTCTCATCGGTTCGGACAAGCAGGAGATCATCGCACGTGCCGAGGAGATCGGTACATTCGATATCTCGACTGAGGCCGCTCCCGACTGCTGCACGCTGTTTATGCCGCGCCGTCCCGAGACGCACGCTAAACTCGATGCCGTGCATGAGGCCTGGGAGTTGTTCGATCATGAGGAGATGATCGAGCGCCTGCTTAAGCAGACCGAGTACATCGACTTCGAGAGCAACACGTACAAGGCCCCTAAGACCTTAAAACGCAAACATTCGGAGCTTGCTCCGCGTGAGATTTACCAAGATCACGAATAAATTTGTGCATAGACCGACGAT
>URDI01000002.1:0-83791 GCA_900546475.1 uncultured Collinsella sp. | reverse complement strand
GGAATCTGAATTTATTATATAATGTAGTGAAAAAAGGCGCGACGGTCTCGGCGGCAGGCGCGGCCTGCTCGGCGGCCGGCGTCTCCTGCTCGCTTGCAGGCTCGGACGTGGGTTCCGGTTCGCCAAACGGCAACGAGGGCTGCACCACGCCGCCCGGAAGCTTGGCCTCCGGCTTAGGCTCGCCCAGCAACTTGCCGCGACGGCGGCGAGCCGGCTTCTCGGCCTCACGCGCGGCCTCGGCAGCCGCCTCGCGTGCCTTCTCGGCAACAAACGCCGCTGCCGAGGTATCGAGCTGCACCGTTGCGTGCGTGCGGGTGGGCGCGGCGACCTCGCCGGCATGCATCACGATGACGCCGCAGGTGCTCGTCTTAACAAACTCGACCATCTTGGGGTCGGTGAAGCCGGTCACGTCGTTGACGATCGAGGCGCCGCAGCGCACGGCCGCCTTGGCAACCGCCACGTGACGCGTGTCGATCGAGACGATGGCACCCTCCTTGGCCAGCGCGCGCACCACGGGCAGCACGCGCCGCGCTTCCTCATCGGGATTGACCGGGGTAAAGCCGGGACGCGTGGACTCACCGCCCACGTCGATGATGTCGGCGCCGGCGTCGAGCATCGCCAGGCCGTACTCGATGGCGGCATCCGGGTCGAAGTGCTCCCCGCCATCGCTAAACGAATCGGGCGTCACGTTGAGGACGCCCATGATGCGCGGACGGTCAAAGCTGAGCTCGTACTTTCCGCACCGCCATGTCTTGCTGTCGTTCGCCATGAACATCCTCCTAAAATGCCCACGCCGCCGAGCTTGGGGAGCTGGCGGCGGGGTCGCTTTGCACTCAGTCTTTCTATTGTATCCGCGCACACGGGCTAGAACGCAAACGCGGCCGCGATGTCGCAAGAAATCAGCAGGTCGGCATTTGCATCCTGATCGGTAGGCGCCAAATTGCAAATGGCCAGCGTATCGCCAGTAAAGTAACGCGTAAGGCCTGCCGCCGGATACACCACGAGCGAGGTCCCACCCACAATGAGGGCATCGGCCGCGGCAATGGCGGCAACGGCACCGGTCAACACATGCTCGTCGAGCGGCTCTTCGTAGAGCACCACATCGGGCTTGATGCGACCACCGCACGCAGGGCACACGGGCACGCCCGCGGCGTCCTCGTGCTCGCGCGAGCAAATCCACTCGGCGCTATAGACCGCGCCGCACGACTGGCAAATGTTGCGATGGACCGATCCGTGCAGCTCGAACACGCGCTGCGAGCCCGCCATCTGATGCAAGCCGTCGATGTTTTGCGTCACCACGGCATCAAGCTTGCCGGCGCGCTCCAGCTCGGCCAGCTTGGTGTGACAGCGGTTGGGCTTAGCGTTAAGCGCGATCATCTTGGTGCGGTAAAAGTCGAAGAACTCCGCCGGATGTGTCTCGTAAAAGCTGTACGAGAGCATGGTCTCGGGCGGATAGGCAAACTGCTGGTGATACAGGCCGTCCACGCTGCGGAAATCGGGGATGCCACTTGCCGTGGAAACACCAGCGCCGCCAAAGAAGACCACGCGCTTGTGGGTGTCAAACAGATCCGCCAGCGCGGCGGACGCCTGCTTGGGGTCCAATATTGCCTGCGTCATATGAGTCCTCCGTCCATGTTGGTCGGGGCGACTGCGATTGCGCCGTCGTCCGCGGGGCCCGCCCCGCCTCTGTTGCGCTAATCTTAAGCCTGCCAACCCCGTCGAAAGGACACCATGCCTCAGACTTACACTTTCGCCTCGTGGAACGTCAACGGCCTGCGCGCCGTGCTCAAAAAGGACCCGAGCTTTATCCAGATCACGCAAGAACTCGACGTCGATATCCTGGCGCTGCAAGAGACCAAGCTGCAAGAAGGCCAGGTCGATATTGACCTGCCCGGCTATCACCAAACCTGGAGCTACGCCGAGCGTAAAGGCTATTCGGGCACTGCGGTCTTTAGCCGCCAGGAACCGCTGCGCGTGCTGCACGCCGATGCGCTGCTGCCCTACGCCGGCGAGGGTGAGGCAGCTGAGCTCGTTGCCCAAGCCGCGACCGAGGGCCGTGTCTGCGCGCTGGAGTTCGACAAGTTCTGGTTTGTCGACGTCTATACACCCAACGCCCAAAATGAACTCGCCCGCATCGACGTGCGCATGGCCTGGGACGATGCTTACCGCGGCTTTTTGAACGCGCTCGAGCGCGAGACCGGCAAACCCGTCGTGACCTGCGGCGACTTTAACGTGGCGCACGAGGAGATCGACCTTAAGAACCCCAAGTCCAACCGCGGCAACGCCGGCTTTTCGGACGAGGAGCGCGGCAAGTTTACCGAGCTGCTCAACGCCGGCTTTACCGATACCTGGCGTGCGGCAAACCCCGACGTCGAGGGCGTCTACAGCTGGTGGAGCTATCGCTTTAATGCCCGCAAGAACAACGCCGGCTGGCGCATCGACTACTTCCTGGTAAGCGACACAATCGCCGGCAACGTGCGCGACACGGGCATCCGCGGCGACATCTTTGGCAGCGACCACTGCCCCGTCACCCTCACGCTAGAGCTCTAGCCCCAGCTGATCCCCTGGGGACGGAGGAAAAGGAATCATTTTCACTTCGCGAGATCATCCACGCAGCTCGCTTGCCACGAAACTGGCCCATCTACTACGTTTAAGCCACTACCCTCAACCACAGTGAACAACGCAAAAAGAAAACCGCAGGTAGAAAGCCTGCGGTTTTTCATAAAACGCGGTTGTGTTTGGGGGTGTCGGGCCAAACGTAGTAGATAGGCCGATTTCGTGGCGGGCGAGTTCAGCTGATTCCCCGGGGACGTCTGGAGACGGAAGAAAACGGATCAATTTAGCTCTTGAGGGTCACGACGCCCGTCATATCAGCCGGCCATTTTAAAACTATGCCAGTTTACGGGGCTAAATCGCGAACCCCCAACCATACGCAATTCCGAAATAATAAAACCGCAGGTAAACGGCTTGCTCTATTTCAAAAATAGCCGGCATGGTCTGCTTGTGCCAATCTGGCCCCGTAAACCGGCATAGTTTTAAAATGGCACTTCGGCAGTATTGATTCCCGCCCCGGCGCAACCAGCCCTACAGCCCGTACTTCACGACGACTCGGTTGATGCGGCGACACCAAGGCTTGTACAGGGCGACCAAAAACACGCAGGTCGCGAGGCCGTGCGTGATATCGAACGGTACGGCGGTGGCAAGACGCGCCATGGCACCCGCCCACGTGAGCGGTTGAACAAAACCGATAATGTCGTAGGCGTTGATCACAACGCCGTACAGCAAACCCGAAGCAAAGCCGTAGGTCAGCAGCGCCGGCATACGCACGGTGCCATCGGCGCGATCAAAAGCGCCGGCATGCGCCAGCGCACCGCCAACGTATCCCACGAGCCCCCAGGCATACATCTGCCACGGCGTCCACATGCCCTGTCCAAAAAAGAAATTGCTGGTCAGCGCCGCCAGCGCGCCAACCATAAAACCATTGCGGCGGCCAAGCGTCGCCCCCGCGATAATGGCGATGGCACTCACGGGTTTAAAGTCGGGAATGGGGCCAAACAAGATGCGCCCCGCCGCGGCCAACGCCGCCAGAACCAGCGTTGGCATAATCTGGCGCAGGCCCGGTCGCGACGCCTCGTAGCCTGCAAAGAACAGCGCAAGCACCAGCGCCACCACGACAAGCATGGCGAGCGCCGCCTGCTCAACGCCCGCCAGCAACGCCGCAGCCATCACGGCTGGCACCGCCAGCAGCAGCGGTATCTCCAGTTTTGCGAGTAGGCGCACGATGCGATAATCCGCCATCCCATCACGCCCTATAAAACACGTTGTCGGCAAAGAAGTCGGCCGGCGGCTCCATGCAGGCAATCTCACCGTCAAACATCATGGCAACGTCATCGGCAACCTGCTCGGCAAAATCCAGATCGTGCGTGGCCATGATGACGGTGCCACCAACCTTCGCATGGTCACGCAGGGCGCGGGCGGTGATGCGGCGGCTGAACAGGTCTAGACCCTTGGTGGGCTCATCGAGCAATAGCAGTTCGGGGCCGATTAGCAGCAGTTTTGCCAATGCAAGCAGTTGACGCTGCCCGCCCGAAAGATCGTAGGGGTGGCGCCCATCCAGACCCGACAGCCCCAAGCTCGCCGCACGCTCCCGCGCCAAGTTCTCGTCATATCCGCAGGTCGAGGCCCATTCCATCAGCTCATCGTGAACCGTCTCGGCAACCAGCAATGCTTTGGGGTTCTGAGGCAGCAGCGCCGCCGAGGCCGCTCCGCGCACCATGCGGCCGCGCTGCAGCTTGGCGGTCTTCGCCAGCACCGAGAGCATCGTCGACTTACCGCATCCGTTGCCGCCCACGACCGCATGCACCGCACCGGCCGAAAACGCCACGTCGAGCCCGCGCAGCACCCAACCGCCCGCGCGATCGTAGCGAAACCAGCTCCCTGCCAGGGTGGTAGCCGACCCGCCGTGCATTTTTTGGAGTATTCTGCTCCCATCCGTGCACGGGAAGGCTTCCGAGCCGTTCTCGAGCGACGTTTGCGCCACGAATTCGGACGATTTGTCCAATTCCGAACTTTTTTTCGCGCTCGATACGTCCCCGGGCGGCTCCAGAGAGCCCAAATTGTCCTCACGCCTGCTGAATACTCCGTTTTTTGCACATCGGACGGCACCCCACCCCAACATGTCGTCGGAAAACAACGATTCTCGGCGTCCCAAAGAAGCCATATCCGCCACCTCGCGCACGCGACCGTCCTCAATCCGGTACGCACACGTCGCATACTCGAGCATTGGACGCGGTTGATGCGTAGCCACAACAACCGTGCAGCCCAGCTCGCGATTCACACGAAACAGCGCGTGCAGGAAATTCTTCTCCGCGACCGGATCAAGCTGAGACGTGGGCTCGTCGAGCAGCAGCACACGCGGACGCAGCGCCAGGACGGCGGCAAGCGACAGCAGCTGCTTGCGGCCACCAGAAAGCGTATCGGCATCGCGATGAAGCCAGTCCTCCAGCCCAAAGAAATAGCTGGTCTCAGCTACGCGACGGCGCATCTCGTCGCGCGACACACCCAGATTCTCTAGGCCAAACGCCATCTCGTGCCACACGGTTTCGCACACGATCTGGTTCTCGGGATCCTGGAACACATAACCCACGCGCTCCGCCGATGCCCGCACGCCCATGTCGGCGACGGGCTCGCCCAGCACGCGCAGCTCGCCAGAGCGCGTACCCGCCGGCGCGATCTCGGGCTTGAGCAGGGACAGCAGCGTCGACTTGCCCGAACCGGTACCGCCAACAAGCAGTGCAAACGCACCTTGAGGAACAGACCAGTCGAGCCCCTCGAGCACCGCAGCATCAGCATCGGGGTAGGCAAAGCTCAGGCTCCGCACCTCAATCGCCGGAATATCCGGGCTGCACGCCGCGCCCGACACCGGGCCCCTATCCAACCGAGCCATCAGCCAAACCTCTTCTCATCAATCGCGTGCGACGCGCAAGGCAGCATCATCCAGGCAGCGTACACGACATAGCCCGGCCACGGCGCCGGCACCGAGAGCTGCGGATAAAACGAATACTGCGTCGTCGCGGTCCACGCCACTGCCGCCGTGGCCACGCCAAACAACGCAAGCCCAACCAGCGCGGCAACGTCGCTGCGCCCCAGTCGATACCGCGCATACGTCGTACGACGCGTCGCGGCACCCCACCCGCGCGATCGCATGGCGTCCGCGCGCTCAAGCGAATCTTCCATGCCCCAGCCCATCAGCACGCTCGACGCCCGCAGGCGCGATCGCACGGGATCGGTGGGCGCGCGTCCCGGTACATCAATCGCGTCCTGCACCGCCAGCACCGTGCGGCCGCGGCGCAAAAACTGTGGGATAAGCCGCATGCACATCGAAATCATGAGCGCGATCACCGGCGCGGCGTTGCCCAAAAGCGCAAGCACCTTGTCGTAGCCAAGCATCGACGCCGCGGCCTCAAACCACAGCACGCTCGCCACAAACAGCCCGCCCATGCACAGGCCGTATACCATGCTCTCCAGATACACCGCGCGCATGCCAATACGGAACAGCTCCGTCGAGCCCGAGGCGCTAAACAGCGGATTGAGCAGCGCGATAATCAAAATCACCGGCAGCTGCCAGCGGAGCGCGCCCAGCGTGCGGGCAGCCCCACGCGTCTCAAATCCATACGCCAGCCCGCCCGCAAGTGACGGCGCAATCAGTACCGGCTGCATCGAGAACATAGTGAGCCCCAGCGTCAGCACTATATAGAGTGCCGGCACAGCCGGATGCGACATCGAGAATGCCGCGACGGGCTCGCCGCCAAACTCCTCTCGTATGTTGTCCACGGGCACCCCCGTCCCCTCGCTCAAACAACAGCTCCGCAGCACCGCCAACGCCGCACGCACGCAGTGCAAACGCCACGCCGGCGGCGCAAGCCTCAACCGCCGCAAACCAATCGTTACGTGCTCGTCATATGCCTGCGGTATCATATTGCGCCGTGTATCGTTTCCAAACACACGTCTCTATAACGTAACAGGAGATCACATGGACGCAACCGCAATTATCCTCGCTGCCGGCGAGGGCACCCGCATGAAGTCGAACCACTGCAAGGTTTCGCACAAGATCCTGGGTAAGCCCATGGTCCAGTGGATCGTCGACGCTACCATCAAGGCCGGCTGCAGCCGCGTCGTGGTTGTCATCGGCAGCCACGCCGACGAGATGCGCGCCCTCATCGACGGCGCCTACGCCAACAGCGCCACCAAGGTCGAGTGCGTCGAGCAGACCGAGCGTCTGGGCACCGGTCACGCCGTGAAGGTCGCGCTCGAGGCCTGTGGCATCACGCAAGGCCCCGTCGTGGTGCTCAACGGCGACCTGCCGCTCATCACCGCCGACACCGTCGCCAAGTTCGCGCAAACCGTCGCCACCGGCGAGCTCGCCTGCACCGTCATGACCATGACCCCGCCCGATCCTTTTGGCTACGGCCGCATCAAGCTGGGCGCCGATGGTCAGATCGAGCGCATCATCGAGCAGAAGGACTGCACGCCCGAGCAGGCCGCCACGCTGCTGGAGTGCAACGCCGGCTGCTACGCCTTTGACGGCGCGCAGCTCGCCGCCCACATTAACGAGATCGGCAACGACAACGCGCAATCCGAGTACTACCTGCCCGACATGCTCGAGATCCTCAAAGGCCACGGCCAGGCTGTCTCCATCTTCCACTGCGACGACTACCGCGACGGCCTGGGCGTCAACAGCCGCATCCAGCTCGCACAACTCACCGCCATCGCGCGCGACCGCATCAACGAGCACTGGATGGCCGAGGGCGTTACCTTCATCGACCCCACGCAGGCTTGGATCGGCCCCGACGCTACCATCGGCCGCGACACCGTCGTGTGGCCGCAGACGCACCTGATCGGCCACGTCACCGTGGGCGAGGAGTGCCAGCTTGGCCCCAACAGCCGCCTCACCGACACCACTGTCGGCAGCGGCTGCACCATCGATGAGACCATCGCCATCGAGGCCGTCATCGAGAACGGCGTCGACTGCGGCCCGCGCGCCTACCTGCGCCCGGGCACCCACATGCTCGACGGCTCCAAGGCCGGCACGCACGTGGAGATCAAGAAGTCCACGATCGGCGAGGGCTCCAAGGTGCCGCACCTGTCCTACATCGGCGACACCACCATGGGCTCCGGCGTCAACGTGGGCGCGGGCTCCATCACCTGCAACTACGATGGCGTGCACAAGCACAAGACCGTCATCGGCAAGGACGCCTTCATTGGCTCCGACACCATGATGGTCGCGCCCGCCCAGATCGGCGACGGCGCGCTCGTGGCCGCTGGCTCCGTCATCACCGAGCCGGTCCCGGCAGACGCGCTCGGTCTGGGCCGCGCCCGTCAGGTAAATATTGAGGGCTGGGCCGCCGATTACCGCCGCCGCCTGCACGAGGACGACGAGGTATAACGTTTTACCAAGCACAAAAGGAGCTGCTCCATGGGGGCGGCTCCTTTTTCTATCGTGACCTGCGCAACCGGATGAGTGGTCGGTTCGTGTCCGTTGGCGGTAAAGACGTTATCAGGACCCGATAAACCCCGCCGCGCGGTTACAATGCAACAAGGCATCTATATGGCATTCGATGTATAAAGGAGAAGGGTAATGCCGATTAATGATCCCGAGAAGTCGGAGAATATGCGCAAGTCCATCCGCGTGTATTCCGGTTCCTCCAACCGTCCCCTCGCTCAGAAGATTGCTGAGTACCTTGGGGTCGAGCTTTCGGGCCTTACGCTAAAGCAGTTCGCCAATGGTGAGATTTACGCCCGCTACGACGAGACCGTCCGCGGCGCCGACGTCTTCCTGATTCAGTCCGTGGCCGGCGGCAACGTCAACGACATGCTCATGGAGCTGCTCATCGCCACCGACGCTGCCAAGCGCGCATCCGCCCGCTCCATCACCGCCGTTATCACCCACTACGGCTATGCCCGCCAGGACCGCAAGGCCGGCCCGCGCGAGCCCATCACCGCCCGCCTCGTCGCCAACCTGCTCGAGCGTGCCGGCGTCAACCGCATCATCACCCTCGACCTGCACCAGGGCCAGATCCAGGGCTTCTTCGATATCCCGGTTAACCACCTGTCCGCACTGCCGCTGTTTGGCCAGTACTACAACGACATGCACTTCGACACCGACAACCTGGTTGTCGTCTCCCCCGACGTGGGTCGCGCCAAGGCCGCCAAGAAGCTGTCCGACATGCTCGGCTGCGACCTGGCCATCGCCCACAAGGGCCGTCCGCGCCACAACGCCGCCGAGGTCATGGGCATCATCGGTGACATCAAGGGCAAGACCTGCATCATCAACGACGACATGATCGACACCGCTGGCACCCTGTGCGCCAACGTCAAGGAGCTCAAGGCTATGGGCGCCGGCGACATCTACGTCTGCGCCACCCACGGCATCTTCTCCGGTCCGGCCATCGAGCGCCTGAACGATGCCCCCATCGTCGAGTGCGTCGTCACCGACGCCATCCCCGTCGAGGTCGGCGGCAAGATCAAGACTATCTCGGTCGCCGAGGAGTTCGCTCAGGCCATCTCCGCCGTTTACCACGAGGAGCCCGTCTCCACGCTCGTCGGCGGCGACTTCGCGCTGTAATCGCATCGTCCTTGCAACCCGGCGCATCGCCGTCGGAACAGAAGAAACCCCCGCGCTCCCCCTTGCTTCGCAAAGGTCGCGCGGGGGTTTCTTCTGTTCCGACGGCTCGCTCTGCCACGGCCGCGCTTTTGTCTGGTGGGATTTCGCTGAAACGAAGTCTCGCCTTCGGCGGGCGTGGTAGCCTTTGTCGTTGATTAAACTTTTGTGTGTAACGGAAGGACAAATATGGCAGCTGCACAGCCGCTTAAGATTCGCATGGTTGCCGGGCTTGGCAACCCGGGCGAGGAATATGCCGAGACCCGCCACAACGCCGGCTTTAAGGCGATTGACGAGCTGGCCCGTCAGGCCGGCGTCACGTACTGGAAAAACCAGGCCGGCGCCGAGGTCGCACTCATCAACATCAACGATCCCGAGGAAGAGGGTGGCAAGCGCCAGATCGTGCTGGTCAAGCCGCAGTCGTATATGAATACCTCGGGCGGACCCATCTCCAAGCTCTGCCGCGAGTACAAGATCAAGGCCGAGGAGCTGCTCGTCATCCACGACGAGCTTGACATTCCCGCCGGTGACGTGCGCGTCAAGGTGGGCGGTGGCCACGCCGGCCACAACGGCCTGCGCTCCATCATCGACAAGATGGGCAGCCGCGACTTTAGCCGTATCCGCACCGGCATCGGCAACCCTCCCGGCAAGATGGCCGTGGCAGACTATGTGCTCAAGCAGCTGCGCGCCCGCGAGGCCGAGAACTTCCAGGACACCTGCGCCCGCGCCGCCGACGCCGCCGGTCTGGCCATCGTGCACGGCGTAATCTACGCCCGCGACCACGTCAACGGCGCCGCCTCCGCCAACGGCAAGCACTAAAACCTACCGTTTAGGGATGTTTATTTTGGCAGGTTTTATCTACAGAAACGCCCCGGTGGCCGCATCGCAATAAACCCCGCGCTGCCATACACGCATAACACCCCAAAGGGGGCCGGCCTCATCACAACCCGAGGCCGGCCCCCTTTGCCGTTTTGCCTGATAAAACCGACCAAAATAAACCTATCCCTATTTGGTAGGTCGAAGTGGATAAACCCTTTTCCCAACCGCCGAAGACACACGTAAACAGCATGTCCATGAGGGTATAATTTGCACCGTATGTCTGCACAACGCCTGTGCGCGTACGGTTTTACTCGGGCTACCGTCCATTTCCGTGGAGGCACGGTTCGGCGGCCCCAACAAGAGAGGGGTTCTATGTATAAGATCCTGGAGAAGACGCAGTTCTCGGAGAAGGTGTTCAAGTTCCGCATCGAGGCGCCCGCAATCGCCAAGCATGCGCACGCTGGACAGTTCCTCATGGTTCGCGCCAACGAGACGGGCGAGCGCGTCCCGTTTACCCTAGCTGGTTGGAACGGTGACGAGGGCTGGGTCGAGTTCATCTTCATGGTGATCGGCAAGACCACCGAGATGCTTTCCACCTACGAGGCCGGCGAGTCGCTGCGCGACGTCGTGGGCCCGCTGGGCGTTCCCACCGAGATGGCCGAGGGCCCCTGCGCCGTCATTGGCGGCGGCGTCGGCCTGGCAATTGCCTTCCCGGTCGCCAAGCACCTGGTCGAGACCGGTCACGAGGTTCACGCCATCATGGGCGCCCGCACCAAGGACCTCCTGCTCATGGAGGACCAGTTCCGCGAGCTCCTCGACGAGGACCACATCCACATCACCACCGACGACGGTTCCTACGGCGAGCAGGGCGTTGTCACCGCTCCGCTGGAGCGTCTGCTGCAGGACAAGGCCGTGAGCCAGGTCTTCTGCGTCGGCCCCGTTCCGATGATGAAGTTCTCGACCCTCACCGCCCAGAAGTACGACACCCCCATCACCGCGTCCCTCAACCCCATCATGGTTGACGGCACCGGCATGTGCGGCTGCTGCCGCGTCGAGGTGGGCGGCGTGACCAAGTTCGCTTGCGTCGACGGCCCCGACTTCGATGCCACCCTGGTCGACTGGGATGACCTTCGTGCCCGCCAGGCCGCTTACCGTTCCGAAGAGGGCGAGTCCCTCAAGGCCTATGAGGAAAAGAGCTGCGCATGCCACTAGTTAACGGTCGTTTCGTTGCCGATATGAAGTCGCCCCGCACCCCCGATAACGAGGAGCCGGCTGCCGAGCGCGCCTGCGACTTCCGCCCCGTCGACAAGGGCTTCACCGAAGAGATGGCGCTGGCCGAGGCCGAGCGCTGCCTCAACTGCAAGAAGCCGTTCTGTGTTGAGGGCTGCCCCGTCAACATCAACATTCCCCGCTTTATCGAGCAGATCCGCGCGAAGGACTTCGGCGGCGCTCTCGATACCATTCGCGAGGACTCCATGCTTCCCGCCATCTGCGGCCGCGTCTGCCCGCAGGAGAACCAGTGCGAGGGCAAGTGCATCCGTGGCAAGAAGTCCGAGCCCGTGGCCATCGGCCAGCTCGAGCGCTTCCTGGGTGACCGCCCCGAGCTCGCCTCCACGCCCAAGATGGCCCCCAAGAACGGCAAGAAGGTCGCTGTCGTCGGCTCCGGCCCGTCCGGCATCACCTGCGCCGGCGAGCTCGCCCGTAACGGCTTTGACGTTACCGTCTTTGAGGCCTTCTTCACCGGCGGCGGCGTGCTGGTCTACGGCATCCCCGAGTTCCGTCTGCCCAAGGCGGTCGTCAAACGCGAGATTGACGGCCTGGAGGACATGGGCGTCAAGTTTGAGTACAACTCCGTCGTGGGCAACATGGCCACGGCCGAGGAGCTGTTCGAGCAGGGCTTCGACGCCATCTACGTGGCGACCGGCGCAGGCCTGCCCAAGTTCCTCAACGTCCCCGGCGAGAACCTGCCCAACGTCTTCTTCGCCAACGAGTACCTCACCCGCGTAAACCTGATGAAGGCCAACAAGTTCCCCGAGTACGACACCCCCACCAAGCACGGCAAGAACGTCGTCGTCTTTGGTGGCGGCAACGTGGCCATGGACGCCGTCCGTACCGCCAAGCGCCTGGGCGCCGAGCACGCCATCATCGCCTACCGTCGTACCGAGGACGAGATGCCCTGCCGTCGCGCCGAGCTGCACCATGCTAAGGCCGAGGGCGTCGAGGTTCTGCCGCTCGTCTCCCCGCTCGAGTTTGTCGCTGGCGAGGACGGCTCCGTGTGCGCCGTCAAGGTCCAGAAGATGGAGCTCGGCGAGCCTGACGAGTCCGGCCGTCGTCGCCCGGTGCCCATCGAGGGCGCCATCGAGGAGATCCCCTGCGACGTCGCGATCTCGGCTATCGGCACCAACGCCAACCCCTTCGCTGCCAAGATCGGCGGCAAGATGGAGCTCAACAAGTGGGGCTACATCGTCGCCGACGAGGAGACCGGCCAGACCACCGATCCCCGCATCTGGGCCGGCGGCGACATCGTCACCGGTGCCGCTACGGTCATTCTGGCGATGGGCGCCGGCAAGAAGGCCGCCGCTTCGATCACCAAGAGCCTGCTGGGCGAGTAATCACCTACAGCGCTCGCCATCAAACGGCAAAGTCCCCGTCGAGCACACGCCCGGCGGGGACTTTTTCTATGCCGACCGTCCAAACCACCACGATGGGAACAGGCACCTTTGTGGTGGTCTGGGGTCTGGTCGGCAAACCAATTCCGGCGTTTGTCTCAATCTGTAACAGTTAGACCCTGTTGAGCCTTGTAGTTGTTACAGATCGAGACATTGTGCCGGCCGTCCCCGCTGAATCTCGATCTGTAACAGTTAGAGGCCAAATATCCCGCTTAGTGTTACAAATCGAGACATTAGGCTGGCGGCTGAACAGTTCATCTCAATCTGTAACACCTGGAGCCGTTTTGGGCAGCTTGGTGTTACAGATTGAGATTTTGCATAAGCCGAGGATAGGCACCGTCGCCAAAACCTAGCGCTTGCGACGCTTGGTCGCAGCGATGCCTGCCGCAGCAACAGTTGCGCCGGCGATGCCCAGGGCGGCGACCGTCATCGCGGCGAAGTCACCCGTGCTGGCGAGCTCCGCGCCGCCGGACTTCTTGCCGTTCTTGCCCTTACCCTTGGACTTGTCCGTCGTCACCGTGGTCGTCGTCGAAGTCGAACCACCCGCAGGAGCCCCGGTACCGCCAGAGCCATCCGCACCGCCACCCTGCTCGCCGCCGCCAGGCGTCGGCTTGGGCCCGGGCTCCGGCCCGGGCTCCGGCTTGGGCTCGGGTGTCGCCTCATCGGTAACCGTAATCGTAATGTTCAGACGCTCGGAATACTCGCTGTACGACATGCCAGGGCGCTGTGCCGCAATGCGCACATACATGTTGCTATCGAGCGCAATAGGCTCGGTGTACTTTACGCGGCCTTCGTCACGGCAGGGACACGTGTCGTTGGTGGTGTACCAAATGGTCGTGCCATCCTCGGCCGAAAGCTCCAGCTTCGTACCCTTGGGCACCGTAATGTAATTCTCCTTGGGCGACCACAAGCCAAACGTCGTCGCACCAATCGTCGCCGCCGGTCGCGCCGGTCGCACGGCCTCGGCAGACACGCGCACGTCAACCTGCTTGGACAGCGCCGTGCCATCCACCGTCGCCGTCAACGTCGTCAAGCCAGGCAGAGCACCATGCAGCGCAAACGTCGCCGCACCGTCCTCGCCCGTCACGGCCTGGGTGGCATCAACAGAGCAGATAGCCGAGGACTCCAGCCCAACACTAACCTTGGCGCCCGCAAACGGCTTGCCCGCCTTATCGGTCACATGTGCCACCAGCTCAAAGTCACCGCCCTCAAGCATGGTCACAGCTTGTTCCACGTTGAGCCTGAGCTTGTCGGCACGAACGCCCACGACAAGCTCACCACTTGCCCAGCGCGCCATGGCCGTGCCGGCGTAGTTGCGAGCACCGTCGAGCTCAAACGCCACCGTCGAGCCCGCCTCACGCGCATCGGCATAGCGAATACGCAGCACGCGCGACAGCGGCTTGCCATTGGGATCATCCTGCTTGTCGAGCCACGTATACGTCACGTCGCCCAAGCCCTGCGCGCACAATGCGACCAGGGCATCGTCGCTCGCATCCATATACTGCGCAAACTCAACCTCGACGCAATCGGTATAGGCATGGGCCGAAGCCACCTCGGGCGCCGCCGTCGACACCAAACCAATGTTCACCTCAGTCTGAATCGGCGGCACGCGCAACCAAGCCGAACGCGCCTCCTCATACCCGTCCTTGGTCACGCGCACCTGATACCAGCCGGTCGGCGTATTCCAGTTGTAAGCACCGTCCGCACCCGTTGCAAGCGGATTGTCCTGCTCATACTCCTCGGCATCCCAACGTACGGCATTGGTACCGGCCGCATCGTCGGCGCTCCACAGCTCAACCGTCGCGCCTTCAACCGTATTGGACAGCAGGCCCTCGTACACCACGCCCGCAGGGTCGGGTGCCGCCTTGGCAGCCACGTTGCGATAACGCGCCTCGAAGATCGACTGCATCTTCTCGTCCGAAATCAAGCCGTCCTTGTTGGCGTTATAGACCTCGGCATCGGTCAGCTCGCCCCAGTTGACCGTAATACGATTCTGGCATTCGCGCTCCACCTGCTCGCAGGCAACATCGTAGGCGCATTCGGCATTGGTCAGCTTAATCGCGCGCTCCGAACCTACGCTGGTCGAAGCCGCGTCATAGGCAGCGCCCACCACGGTACCCGCCGAACCGGCCGTCAGCACGCCGGCGATTGTCATAATGGAGCCCACTGCCACATCGGTGCTGTCGTGGCAGAGCTGGCGATACAGCAGATCCTCAAACGCACGCGCCTTCTCCATGGCGTCACGCAGCGCGTAAATGCACTTCCAGTCGTCCTCGGTCTTCTCGGGCTTGGCAAGCAAGCGCGTATGCTGAAGCTCATAGCCCTCGCGCTCGCCCTTCACCTTCTGCATACGGACGTTCACGTTCTCCCAGTTCTTGCTGGCATCGTTCACGCCGTAAATGCCGGTAAAGATGCCGATGCCCTGGGTCGCCGCGGGAAACGCCTGGCCGGCCGCCTTCCACGCATCGGTCTTAAAGACCTGTCCGAACATCTCACACTCGATCTTATAGCTCTTGAGCGAACGGATCGTGCGGATGAGCTTCATATGGGCGCTCACGTCGCCGTTGCGCTTCCAAGCCATAAGCCAGCCGCGAATCGTAGAGTTATTGAGGCTATGGACCACATTCCAGTTGTCGTACAGGTCGTCCAGAATGTCGCACTGCATGGCGATCGAGTTAAACAGAAGCGCCTGGTTCTTGTTGTTATTGGAGTTCTCGATAAACTCCGACTCGATATAGGCCGTCTGCTCGCCATCGGGCGCGGCGACTTTAAAGCCCTTGACGGTATCGTCGTCAGCCGCCTTGTAGCTCAGCGAGCTGCCGAGCGCCTGGCCCAAATCGTTAAACCCACTCATCGACTGGCCGTTGTACTCGCTGGCCTTAATGCCCGCACACTTGTTGAGCGCCGCAGCGGTTGCGTCATTCCAGCTTCCATATTGGTTGAGCTGGCCGATACCCATCGACTGGCCCACCAGATCCTCGGCCTGCTGGGCAATAAACTCCGCTCGCGATGCATGGTCAACAAGCTCCTTGAGCGCCGCCGCGTCCGCCGCGCTTGCACCCTGGGCCGACGCGAGTTCCTGGTACCAATCCTCGCCGGTGCCGTACGCGTCCTCAAAGATCATCTTGTCCACATTGACGCCATAGCTGTCGCCCTGCTTGGTCAGCAGCGCCGACGAGCCGCCAACCGCAGCCTTGAGTTCGGCCGCAAACTGCGCGGCCTCGTCGTTGCCAGCATCATCACCCTCGCCGTCGCTGGCAGCAGGGGCGCGACGAGCCTTACGGACAGCTCCACCTTGGGCTTCGCCCTCCTTGCTGGCTTCGTCCTCTTTACCGTTCTCGTCCTCCTCGGCAAACGCATCGGCGACCATCTGATCAATCGCGTCGTTAAAGGCCTCGTCGACATCATTAAACGAGTTATCCATCATATACTCGTGCCACTGCTGCACGGCATTCGAGAACTCCTGCTGGCGCTCCTCGGCCGCGGCGGAATGCTTTTTGGCCGAAGCGTTGGCATCAAAACTCAGCATGGTCATAAGCTGAGCATTGGAGATGCGGTAGGTCTGCGGCATAAAGATCTGCTCAAAGTTGCCGCAGTTCACATAGGTCGAGTCATTCGCCTTGTTAAACTCGTCGAGAAGCTTAAGGTAACCCTCGTCCACATACTCCGCCACATAGCGCACATGGGTGCCCTCGCGCGACTTTTGAGTCAGAGGAATCGTCACCGTCTTGCCATCCACGCAGTCCACGTACAGGTCGAGCGTGTCGGCGGCCTCTTCGTTTCCCACCTCGAGCGTGATGTCAAAGGTCCAGTAGGCGTTCTTCTTTTGCGGCAGATGATGGAAGGTCCACAGACTCTTGCCGGTGTCCTTGCCGTCCTTGACCAGGTTTTGCGTTCCGCCACGATACGTCACATCAAAGTTCCAGACCGAAGCGCCCGGAACATAGCGCACATAATTGCGAGCCGTCACATCGGCGGCAGCGGCGGCAACATCGGTCGAACCCACGCGCGCCTCGAGCATCACGCGCTCGGCGGCAAGCGTATCCTGCGGCAGGTCGTATTCAATCTTGGCACGGCCGAGTTTATTGGTCTTGCCAGTGTACTTTGCGGCCGAGGCGCCCGCGCCCACGGTAAGCTGCACGCTTTTGCCGGGCGCCGCATAAACGTAGGCCACATTGCCCAGCAGGCTGTGAACGTCGGTGCTGTCGACCTCGATGCGCGATCCGCTAACCTCGAGCGTGGTGCTTCCCAGCGGCAATGTCACCTCGCCCAGCGTAATAAGCGGCGAGATGGCATAGATACCCGCGGCCTTAGGCTTAAAGCGCACAAACACATCGGCGCCCATGCCCTTCTTCATATCGAGAACGAGGTTGTCGCCCTCCCACGTCGCGTCAGTCCACCATGTACGGGAGCTATCACCGGGGTCGCGAGAGCCTGCGGACACATCCTCGACGGCATCCTTGGCCAGCGGAATCTCAATCTTGGCAGCCTGGCTGTCCTTGAGCTCGTAATGAATGCGCAGCTCGGTCTCCACGCCAACGACCGCGGACGAATCAGCGATAACCGAGCCCGCCGTCAGCCCGCGCTCGGCACGATACGTCTCCACGTCAAACGTGGGGACGTCGAGCGTCACGTCGAGCTGTTTGCCGTCCTCAATCTTCACCTGCTTTTGCGCGATATGCTTCCCCACGGTCAGCCCTAGGCGGCTAAACGTGGAATAGCTCGTCGCTTGGATGTCGTAGCTCGTCTTGTTAAAGGCGACGATGGTGTACGAACCGGCCTTAAGGCGCGGCGTCTCGGCCTTCATGATAGGCGTGGTGCCATCGTCTTCGTAACCCATCAGATAGGTGACGCCGTCGGCGACTAGCTTGCCGTCGGACGTACGGAACACCAGCACGCGGTTGGCTCCCTGGTAGTCGCCCTTGGTCGTGACCGTCGCCGTACCCCAGGGCTTCAAGTCGATATCGACCTTACCGGCCGAGGGCTTCACCGTCGCCGTCGCCCCACCCAGCTTGAGGCTGTCTTTGGGCTCGAGCGTTATCTCCAGGTTCTGGTCCGCGTCGGCAATGGCCTGCGACACCACGAGCGCTGTACCCTGGATACGGTAGTCGTTTTCCTTGTCGCCCTTGGCAGGTTTGAGCGTCTTGCCGCCGCTCTTCATCGTGAGATCGATGTTATCGAGACTATCGAGCTCAATGCGTTCGGTCTTATCCTGGCCCACAATCGGTTCAAGATAGCCCACGTTGAGCTCAATCGCGCGCGAAGCCGGAATCTTGGTAAAGTCCTCCGCCTTAATCTCTCCGATATTCCATGTGCCCGTCATCTGGTCGCCCGGGCGCGCCAGCACCATGTCATAGTAACCGCTGAGCGAAATGCGCAGGGTGGCTGCTGTCTTGGAGAGAGCGTCCGCTGTAAAGCTGCCGTCATCGCCAACCGTCAGCGGCGTGGACTGCCCCGCCTGCACGAGTGTAGCCGTCGCGCTCTGGGGAAGTTTGCCCGTCACCTGGGCCGCCTCGCCCATCCACTCAAACGTGTAGGCAGGCTTCGAGGAATCGACGGAGTCCTTGCGATCGGCCACGGCATCGGCAAGCTTTTTGACCATCGAGGGGTTGCCAGCCGAATCGGTCGCATAGGCATAGATGGTCTGGCCTTCACTAAAGGGAATCGCATACGTTACGCCATCGATTGTCACGCGCTCATTATAGTCGCCCGGATAGCCCGCCTCACCAAACTGAAGATCGGGGTTCATCACGCGCAGGGCAACGGCATTATGGTTCGTCTCGTTTCCGTATCTCGTGTTCTCAAAAGCTCCCCACTCTATCATTTCCACGCTTTTGGGTAGCACAATCTCTTTGCCGGCAATCGCAGGATCAAGAGAGGCGAACGCGAGCGCCCCGATAGATTTGACACCATCGCCAATCGTCACCGACGACACAAAGGAGCACCCACAAAATGCATAGTGCCCGATCCGCTCCACCGTGCCCGGCACATTGATCTGCGTAAAGGTGAGTACCGTTGTATCCGAGACATAGAACTGTGGCACGCCACAATAGGCGAATGCAAGATAGTCGATAGTTTTGACCGAAGGCGGCAGCGTTGCCACCACATTGTCGTCAAGTTGTTCACATTCCTTAAAGGCCTGCTCGGGAATCGTGGTAAAGGCCGCGTTGTTGGGCCAGGTTACCGTTTGGAGCGTCTTGCTTTTGTAGAATGCATAGCTCTTGAGCTCCTCGACCGAATCGGGCAGTGCGATCTCTTTGATGCTGCTGCCGCCCAAGCCGCCAACCGAGCGGACATGCGAATTAGGGGCGAAGGTGATCGATGTGAGCGCAGCGTTTCCCATACCCGTAAGGCTCACGACATTTTTGTCATCGATGGTCGAGGGCACCTCCAACGTGGTAATGCCCGCGTCGCCATACTCGATAGAAATTTCGTTGGTGAGGCTATCGATCGAGAAGTAGTACTGCGCGGGGGTCTGCTCGCCGGCCACGTAGCCATCGTCGTATTCGCCCTTTACGCCCGTGGCGCCCTTCGAGGTTGCCCAGAGTTCAAGCTCCTCGTTCCAGGTCGCCTCGGTACCGGAAGCCTCCTCTTGCTTTTGCTGCTCGGCGAGCTCCTTGCCCTCGACAAGATCGGTGGCAAGCGTACCCGCAGGTGTGCTCTCGGTCTGTCCGGCGCCCGTCAGGCCCGCCGCCGATGCAATCTCGGAGGCCGGGGGCGTAGGGGTGTCACCGGTATCGGGCACTGTGGGGTCGGCAGCGCCGGCATCGGGCGCGGGGTCGGCGGCGTTGGCGGCATCGGCATCGGGCGCGGGGTCGGCGGGGTCGGCGGCGTCTACTTGGTCGACATCCGTCTGCGCAAAGGTGCTATCGGTGGTGAGTGCCTCAGCAAACGCGCCCACAGGCAACGAGCCCGTCACCATAGTGAGGGTCACCGCGGCAATGGTCAGGCGGCGGCAAAGCGCTCGAACAGTAGTCCACCTCATGGTCGTTCCTTTCCTGCAAACCAAAAGTCATCCAGCGTAATCGTCGTCCAAAAACAAAGCGAACGGTAGGTTCATATATACGAACCTACCGTTCTACCTGCGCAAACCACCGCAAAGGGGACAGGCACCTTTGTGGCGGTTCTGGACTTGGCCGGCCAGTTTGTCTCAATCTGTAACAGTTAGAGGCCAAATTCCTCGCTACGTGTTACAGGTCGAGACATTAGATTGGCGGCCATTCGGTTCATCTCAATCTGTAACATCTGGAGCCGTTTTGGGCAGTCTGGTGTTACAGATTGAGATTTTACTGAAGCCGAGAACGAGAGCCGTCACCCAGCTCTAACGCTTGCGGCGCTTGGTCACGGCGATGCCGGCGGCGGCTACGGTTGCGCCGGCGATGCCTAGGGCGGCGACCGTCATCGCGGTGGTATCCCCCGTGGTAGCCAGGACAGCATCGCCCTTCTTGGCCTGCGTGGTTTTCTCAACCGTCTTGGTCGTGGCGGTTGTCGTGGCCGGCTTGGCCGCGGGCTTCACCCCAGGCTGCGGCGTCGGCTTGGGATCCGGCGTAGGCTGCGGATCGGGGGTCGGCGTGGCCTCGGGCGTAAAGGTCAGATCGGTGTTGAGCCACAGGGTGTAGATCCAACCGCTGTCCTCATCGGATACGCTGTCCGCGACCTGGTAGCCGCACTCCTGGCCGTTGATCACCAGCTTGGTGTCGGACGTGAAGTAGAAGCCGCGCGCGGACTTGAGGTAGATGCCGTAGCGATAGGTCACGCCAGGCTTAAAGGCGTCGATGTGGTTCGTAATGTTCTGATCCCAGAAATCCACGGAGTTCACTTCGCTGCCGTCGCTGCCCGTCCAGAACTCACACTGAGGAAGGGAGTTGGAACCCGTCGGAACATTCGCCGTAAAGACCGGCCTATCGCCCGCCTTGAAGGTGGTCGTGGCGCCGTTGACCTCGATAACGTCGATGGCACGCCATTCGTCGATCGGCTGCTCGCACAGCATATTGTCAGCGTTTGGCGCGAAGACGCCGTTGTCGGTCTTGATGTGGTGCGCCCAATGACCGTTGACGTTCATATTGCAGTCATCGGCCACGGTATTGTCGCCCTTGAGCCTCAGCTCGACGGAATACATGTAGAACTTGCCCTCTTCGAAGTGTTCGATCCTCCTCGCGCCCGTCGGATACTTGGCAGGGTCGGAATACCAGAAGGCAACGGGCGTGAGCTCCGCAGGGTCGCTGCCATCCATTTCCTCCCAGCACTCGTAGGCGATCTCGTACTTGTCGGCATCGGCAGTGGGGATCGTCGCGGTCGCGCGCGGCGCCTCGCCGGGCGCGTAGTCGGTTTTCACATCGTTGACGTTTAGATTCTCAAGAGCTTCGTTTTCCGACGAAGCAGGCATCGTAATTGTTTTAATAGCAGGGACATACAGGAATTCTCCGCTTAGACTCGACTTTACGGTTTCCCCGTTTACGGTAACAACGGTTTCATCGCTGAAGGAATATCCGTCTTTTGGCTTCAGCATAAGAGAATACACGTACTCTTTCCCGCTTTTAAACTTTGTAATAGTCGGCAGGGAACCATGTGAGCCGTTATCGGAATACCAGGCAGCAACGGGTTCGTTGTTTTCAAATTCCTGCCAGCATTCATAAGCGATTTCGTATTTATCTGCATCGTAGTTAGGGACACCTGCCGTCGCCTGCGGACCAGTATCCAACTGCCAATTGAAGTTCGTATTCTGAACATTGGCAAAGGAGATGGATTCCGATTCTGATTCCGCTGCCGGGATAACAAGGCACGCCCTCTCGTAGACATGGGTGCGGGTGTAGTAGTCATCCCGGATCTCGTTAATAGTGGGTTTCCCGGTCGCCTCGGTGTCTCCTTTAAAGGCGTCGTCCGGATCACCGATGATGATATTCCCGGGCTCTGTACCCGTATACGTAAGCTTGGATCCATCATAGGTGGTCGTCATCTTGGACTTATTCTCCTTGTACTCCGTAAAGTACTTCTGCTCCTCCTTCTGTCTCTGAACCTTGCTGATATCCAGGGTAAGCGTTGTTTTATTGCTCGCACTGTCATACGCCGCATGGACGATCAAGTCCCCCAGGCCGATAAAAGTCAAAGCGCTACCATCGAGAGCAGACTGGTCTCCATCTACAAGGGCAATCCCCTCCACATACTCAATCGTTTCTTCCTTCTTGATGTCGGTGTAATTGTTCCGCACCGTAATATTGACCCTAACGCCGCTGCCGCCAACAACATCGGTCACACCGCAGGGCATGATGGCGTCATTCGCCGGCGTGGCGGCGTTGTCGCTGGGAGTATTTTGTTCAGCGGGTGCCGCATCGTTGGATTCATCGGTGGCGCCAGTCGGGGCCGTCTGCTGAGGCTCAGCGGTGGCTTGCGCCGCCGGAGCAGCATCGGTTGCAGGCGCGGTCGAAGCAGCTGGTGCGGTCGTTGCAGCCGTATCCTCCGCAACCGTCGGCGTTACCGGAGCCGCGGCAACCTCATCCGTCCCAGCGGCAGGATCGGCGCATTCCGTCGCCAGCGCCACGCTCGGCAGCAGCAACTGACCGACCATAAGCGCGCACGCGCCGGCGCAAGCTATTTTGGCACCCACACAACGCCAGGTACCGTGAACCAGCGAGCAGGTGGACTCACGTTGAGTTTGCTTGTCAAAGTGACTTACGTTCATAACGGCCTCCTTGGTCGTAGGGACATACCACCACAAAGGTGTCTGTCCCCTTTGTGGTGGTCCTGTACCACCAAGATGTGCCAAATGACTCCGTATGCCTAGGTTCATAGATGCGAACCTAGGCCTCTACCTGCGGTTTAATTCAATATGATTTCGTTGTCACCACACGCGTCCCAGGGACGCTACAATCGAGGACACAATCATTCGTCCACCCAAAGGACCGTCCTTGAACCTGAGCAGGCCTAAAATCAACGCGCTTCTGGCACTTGCGCTCTTTACCTTTGTCTTTCTTGCCGCCGAGTTTCGATTCGACATTAATGTCGGGCTGCTCGCCGGTGCCGAGCGTGTTGTGATTGCGCAGGGCTTCATCCTCGGCGCCAGCGTGATCGGCTTTATCGGATATGCGCCGCTGCTCGGGCTCGCACAGCGCAAAGGCCACTCCCCGGCAGCCGTCAACACCGCCGCCGTTCCCATCGCCATCGTGGGCCTGACCCAAATTCAGTTCCCTACGGCCCCGCTTGCCCTCGAGATTCTGGGCTGCGTGGCATTCCTTGGACTCGGCCTGCTGGGCGCCGCTGCGCACCACGCCTTTTCACTGGCGTTTCAAGACGATCCCAAGCTTGCCACCGGTGCGGGAGCAGCCTATGCCGCGGGCATCCTGATGCAGTTCGCCATCAACCTGATCAATTGCGGCGGTATCGCCGAGCTCATCATTCTAGGCGCAGCGACTATCGCCATATCCGCCCTCGGCGCTGTTCCTCAAGAGACCACTGAGAGCCCGAACCCCCTTATCAATCCCTTTGTCGAACTTTCGCACGCCCTCGCCAAGCAGGCGTGCTGGAGTATCGCGCTCGCCATGATTCTCGCCTGCCTGTTCTCGACGCTCGATAACGTCGTCACGTTCTCCAACGCCCACGGCACCATCGCCGTACAGACCTGGCCGCGCCTCTTTTTGGCGGCGAGCGGTCTCGTCGCCGGTATCGTCTTTGATCTTGCCGAGCGTCGCTACATGGGCCTCATCATGCTCGGCGTCACGGTACTTTCCACCATCTCGATCTTGGCCGTGGAAGCCGGCGCCGACCCCAACTTGGGCCTCATCGTCTTTTATCTGAGCTCGGGCTTTTTTGTCACGTTCTTTACCGCCGCGTTTACGCAGCTGGCGCCGCGCATGCACACGCCCGCACTGTGGGCTGGCATGGGCCGCGCAGCCAACAACGTGTGCGCGTTCACTACGTCGGGCATCTCGCTGGCACTTGTGACCTCGGGCAATGTCGCCCTCATCATGATCGGCGCGCTCGTGCTGCTTGTGGCGGCGAGTGTGGCGTTTGTAGCCGCGGGCTTGTTCCGCCTGCCCCAAACCGAGCAGGAGCGCGAACATCAACAGCTTGCCGAGGAGGCGCTGGCAGCACCGAGTATCGAGGAGCAGCGTCAGGTCTTCATCACCGATCACGCTCTCACCCCGCGCGAAGTCGACGTGCTCATAGCCGTTACCCAGGACGAACGTCCGCTCAAGCAGATCGCCGAGGAACTCGGCATCTCGATGCGCATGGTGCAGCGCCACCTGAGCTCCATCTACCAAAAGACCGACACGCAGACGCGCGCCGGTCTCACCAAGGCCTTCCCCTCCGCCTAAAACAAAAACCACCACAAAGGTGCCTTTGTGGTGGTTTTGACCGGCTTGTCCAGATCGTTTTGCCGGTTCATCTCGATCTGTAACAGTTAGGGTCCAAATACTCGGCTAGATGTTACAGATCGAGATTAACCACGCAGGCCCAGTCGAAAATCTCGATCTGTAACAGTTAGGGGCGGTTTTGCGCGCTTGGTGTTACAGATCGAGATGTTTGCCGGTTCGAAGCACAGAGCCTCGCAGACAAACATCTTTGTGACGAGACAGACGGAATAGAAAACCCGGTTCCGCAGCAACGAAACCGGGTTTTCTTTGGCAGCTGCACCGGTTAGCCGGCGGACAGCCGCGTGCACTCGCATGACTGCCCGCCTGTCAGATTCTACCGACGCTTGCGACGGCGGGAGGCAATGCCGAGCGCGCAGGTCGCGGAGCCCGCAAGCGCCATACCACAGGCGAGCGCCCATGTATCGTCGCCCGTCGAAGGCATCGTGCCGCGCTTCCGCTTGTGCACAGTCGTCGTCTGCGTGGTCGTCGTGGTCGATGGCGGATTAGCAGGCGGGTTGGTCGGCGGCGTGTACGTGTTCACGAACTGCGGTTCCGACTCATTCGCGTAGACGATGCTGCAGGTGAGCGTGCCGTCACCGTTGTCGACGGCCGTCACTGTCAGATCGTACGTCGCGGTGTCGTACACAACGCCGCGCTCGGAACCCTTGACCTCGCGGATGCGGTAGCTGCGCTCGCCAGCACCCTTCAGCTCGACCTTGCCGAACGAGATCTTGCCGTCGGCATCGTTTTTCGCGGTGGCAACCACGTCACCGTCGGAATCGTCAGCCTCGACCTCGACGAGCTCGAACTCGAACTCGCCGTCCTTGAGCTTCCGCCCCTCGAGCTTCTTGGTCGCCTCGACCTTGAAGGAACCCTCGGGCGTCTTGATATTGTTCGTAAACGTCGGCACAACGTGGTCGGGCGTACCGTAGACCACCTGGCAGCTGAGGTTGCCATCCGTGTCGTCGGTTGCCACCACGTCCAGGTCGTACTCGGTCTTGTCGTAAATGACGGATCCGTCCTTGCCCGCCTTCTCGCGGATGCGGTACTTATAGCGGCCCTTGGCGTCGACACTCAGCTTGCCGAACACCACGTTGCCCGTGGCGTCGTTCTTTGCGGAAGCAACGACCTCGCCGTCAGAGCCGTCGTCCTTGACCTTCACGAGCTCGAACTCGAACTCGCCCTCCTTGAGGTCGCGGCCGTCGAGCGCCTTGTGGGCGCGAGCCACGAAGGTCCCGGGCTTCTGGAACACGTTGACGAACTCGGGCTCGGCGCCGCCCTCGTAGGCGACCTCGCAGTCCAATTTCCCGTTACCGGCGTCCGTCGCCGTAACTGTCAGGTCGCGTGCCGCAGTGTCGTAGGCCATGCCGGCCTCGTCGCCGGCGACCTCGCGCATGCGGTAGCGATGCTCGCCCAACGAGGTCACGGTCACGTCGCTGAACGTCACGTTGCCCTCAGCGTCATTCTTCGCGGTGGCAACGACCTCGCCGTCGGAACCGTCGGTCTCCACCTCGAGCAGCTCAAACGTGTAGGCATCCTTCTTGAGGTCCGCGCCCTTCACGCTCTTGGTCGCATGGGCGGCAAACGTGCCCTTCGCCTCGTAGCTATTGGTGAACACAGGAGGCTCCGCAGCGGCGTCTGTGCCGATGTAGGCAACCGTGCACTCGAGCTTGCTGTCATCGGCCTGGGACGCACGAGCGGTCACCGTCAGGTCGTACGCGCGCTCGTCATAGGTGATGCCGGCCGCCGATCCGGCCTTCTCGCGGATGCGGTAGCGGTGCTCGCCGGCAGAGGCCACGGTGACGCTCGGGAACGTCACATTGCCGTCAGTGTCGTTCTCTGCCGTCGCGACGACATCGCCGTCGGAGCCGTCGGCCTTCACCTTGAGCAGCTCGAAGGTGAACTTGTCGTCCGCGGTGAGCTTGCGGCCGTCGAGCTTCTTGACCGCCTTCGCGGTAAAGCTGCCCTCGGGCGCCTTGTACGTATTAGTAAACGTCGGCGAAGCGTTGAGGATGCCGCCGTCCTCGTACTTGACGGAGCAGTCGAGCTTGGCGGGGTCATCGGTCGCAACGGTAGCGGTCACCGTCACATAGTGCTTATCGGTATCGTAGGCAACGCCCGTCTCGGAGCCAGCCTTCTCACGCATAAGGTAACGGTGCTTGGCGGCGGAGGTCACCGCGACGCTCGGGAACGCCACGTTGCCGTCGCCGTCATTGGTGGCCGTCGCAACCGTCTTACCGGCCGTGCCGTCCGCCCCGACCTCAACGAGCTCGAAGGTGAACTCGCCGGCCTTGAGCTCACGGCCCTCGAGCGCCTTCTTAGCGCTCACGGTAAAGCTGCCCTTGGGCTTCACGGTGTAGGTGTTGGTGATGCTCTCACTGGATTGTTTGTTCGCCTCGATCGAGCCCGCCACCTTGCCGCTCGCCTTGTAGCCCGCGGGGACGTCGAGCTCGGTAATGGTGTAGCCCAGGCCCGGCTCCAAGCCCTTCCAGGTCTTGGATTTGCCGGCCGCGAGGGTGAACTCCTCGCTCTCGCGCGCGGAATCCCAGTCGATGCGGAACTTGAAGCTCTTGCCGGCATCGCTCTCGGGCGCGCCCTTGACCTTCTTGGTGAAGGTGAGCGAGCCGTAGTGAGGCTCAACGGTCTTCGTCTTGTTGGCGAACACGGGCAGCGAGGACTTGCCGTCATAGGTGACGCCCGCGCTCAGGGAGCCATCGACGGCAGCGGTTACCTTCACCGTCACGTCGACGGTCTTGCTGTCATACGTCACGCTGGCATCGGCGCCCGGAACCTCGCCGATGGTGTAGCAATACGTACCCGCCTTGTCATAGGTGATTGAGCCAAAGTTCACCGCGCCGCCAGTACCGTTGGCGACCGTCAGGCTGCCGCCTGCGGGGCCTTCGGGCATGGGAGCCCCGTCCAACGCGGCAAGCGTGAACTTGAAGGCGTGGTCTGCGGCAGGCTCGCCGTCGAGCGTCTTGAGCGCGGCGATCGTAGCACTCGTGGAGTGCTCGTCGGGCGCGTACCCATTGGTAAACACAGCAGTCTTCGTTTCCGCAGGATCGATAGTCCCCGACGTATCGGACGAGCTCACGAGCTTGTAGCCCGCAGGCGTCTTCTCGTACACGTTGTAGCCCGTGCCCGCCGGCAGGCCGTCGATCACGCCGGCCTCGCCAGCGCGCAGGGTGATGTCAAACGAGCCGTCCTTAATATCGACGTTGTTGTTAATGGGCTTCCACTGCGCGGTGAGGGTCACCGTGCCGCCCCTGCGGCTGATGCCACCCTCGACCGCGTCGCCCGGCTGATAGATCTTGGACGGGTCGGCACCGCTCAGATTGTCGCCAGTGACCTTCCAGCCCACGAATTCATAGTTCAGCGAGTAGAACATGCACTTTGGGAAGGTGAAGGTATCGCCCTCCTTGGATGTCACGGAGGCCATTTCTCCAGTGACGTCATCGGGACCCGCAGCATAGTTCACGGTATACGAAAAATCAATCCGCATACGGCGCCAAGTGCCGGGGTGAGCGACACCGTCGGCAAGCTCTGACGAAGTCAGCTTAGCGCCGCCTTCATCAACCCACGTATTGGTAAACAAGGAACCATCATAGGAGGACCCAAAGTCTGAATCCGCAGGCAGTCTGGTGTTATCCCCCAAAACTACTTCATTGAGTGTTTTGCATAAGGAAAACATTCCCGACGCATAGCTTACCTTGGAGGTGTTCCAGCCGGAGAGGTCGAGGGACGTCAGGCCCGAGCAGCCGTTGAACATGGAGCCCATGTCCGTCACGCTCGAGGTGTTCCAGCCTGAGACGCCGAGGGACGTCAGGCCCGAGCAGCCTTTGAACATGTAGCCCATGTCCGTCACGCTCGAGGTGTCGAGGCCGGAGAGGTCGAGGGACGTCAGGCCCGAGCAGTCTTTGAACATGTAGCGCATGTTCGTCACGCTCGAGGTGTCGAGGCCGGAGAGGTCGAGGGACGTCAGACCCGAGCAGCCGCCGAACATGGAGTACATGTGCGTCACGCTCGAGGCGTCGAGGCCGGAGAGGTCGAGGGACGTCAGACCCGAGCAGCCGCCGAACATGGAGTACATGTGCGTCACGCTCGAGGCGTCGAGGCCGGAGAGGTCGAGGGACGTCAGGCCCGAGCAGTCGACGCCCATGCCGAACATGTTGCTCATGTCCGTCACGCCGGAAGTTGACAAGGACCCCACGATTGAGATGAGGCTCACCCCCCGCAAAGGATAATCGTTCCTGCAGCTGTTTGCCGTGCACCCATCCTCGAGCTCAAGGTACTTGACCCCATTATCGCGCACCTCCCTCATCAATTCAGACCACTTAAACGTGCCCGCGTGCACGCGCATGGCGCCGTCTTCGTAGAGATCCCAGGAGGTGTAGCCCGCCCAGCCGCCATCTACCCAGCCGCCATCTATGCACTTACCGTGCTCCGATACGTCAGGCAACTTTATTTTCTTGTCCTTGTAGAGGCCGTTTTTGAATTCTCCGTACCATTTCTTGATATTGGGGTCCTCGGCGGCAGCCGCCTTTGCTTTTGCCCTTGCCCTTGTGGGTGCCTTTGACATATTCGTGGATGAATCGCCCACTCCTGCAGAAGCCTGCTCGGATTCGGCAGCCTCACCGGCTTCATTGTTGGTGCCGGCGGCGGCAAGTTGCGCACCGAGCGGCTCAACCGCGCTCGCGGATGCTTCAGCAGACTTTGTCACAACGGCAGCTGGGCCCAGGAGGGTGGTCAGCGACGGCCCATCTGAGCTCAAAACCATTTCTCCGGCAGGCGGTTCGCTCGACTGGGCGGCGGCAGTCGCCGCCTCGTCCGCGGCGTCGCCTTCACCGGTATAGGCCTCGCGCTTAAAGGAATACGATTCATCGGAGGGCAGGTCCTTGCCGGTAAGCTGCACGCGGAACGCGAACTCCTTGTTGGGATCGGGGTTGTCGCCTGCCATCGTCTTGGCGATGCGCAGTCTGCCGTCCTTGAGCTTGTTCTTAAAGACCGGCTTGGCATCGGAGCTTACGTCAAAACCCAGCGTGCTGTCGCCGTTGTCCACCACCTTCACGGTATAGATGAACGAGCTCTGGCTGTCGTAGTCCACTGTGGAATCGGCATCTTCGCCCGCGGGCACAACCTCGCTCACGCGGAAGCGATAGGTCTTGCCGGCGTCCGCCTCGGTAAACCGCAGCGCCTGGATGCTCTCATGGCTAAAGACGATCTTGCCGTCGGCCGAGTTGGCGGCAGTGCCGACCTCTTCGGCTTGCTCGCTGTCGCCCTCGCCCGTCAGCTTCTCCAGCTTAAAGGTGAATTCATTGTCCTTGAGGTCGCGGCCTTCAAGCGTCTTCCATGCCTTGAGGTCGACAGCTCCTGACGCATGGTATGCGTTGGTGAACGTCGGCGCAGAACCATCCCACGAAGAACCATCCCAGTAGGAGACGTCGCACGCAAGCGTGCCGTCACCGTTGTCGGTCACCGAGACCTTGGCCTTGGCGGCGGCATCGGAATAGGTGTAGCCCGCGGCTCCGGTATTTCGCTCACGGATGGTATAGGTGTATGTTTTGCCCACGTCGGCCAGACCATACTTAATGGCCCCAAAGTTCACCGCACCGTCGGCGCCGTTGCGCGCGGTAACTACGATGTTACCGGCCTCGTCCAACACGTCGAACGTAAACTGTTTGGCCTTGAGCTTGCGCCCCTCAAGCACCTTCGTGGCACTGAGGTACGCCTTACCGGTGGCGTTATACGTATTGGTGAAGCTCGCAGTGGCGGCGTGCTCCTCGCCGGCACGAATCGTGCCCGTAGCGCCCGTGGAATCGGTCTTCTTAAAGCCCGCGGCCTTGGCCTCGGTCACCTTGTAGGTGGTCTCGGAGGGAATGCCTGTAATGGTCGCCGTCTGGCCGCCGCGCAGCTTAATGGTGTCGCCGTTGCCCACCGTACCCGTGGCGACCTGCGCGCCTGCCGCATCGGTCACCGTGTAGGCGAACGTGCCGCCCTCGGGCTCGCCCTCGGGGGTGGTCAGCGTCAGCTTAAACGAGAACTCCTTCTGTGCGCTCACGTCCGTGGCGCCCTGTACGGCCTTACTGATCTTGAGCGTACCGTAAGGGTTGTACGTGTTGGTTACATCCGTGCCGGCAACGCTCGTCACATAGCCCTCATAGTAGGTGTCCTCGCGGACCTCGTATGCAATCTCCATGCCATGGTCGCGATACTTGGGTAGGCTACCGAAGCTGTAGTTCCAATCGCCAGAGTCCGCGGCCTTGACGGTCTTGCTCTTGACCAGCTCGCCATCGGCGTAGAGGTCGATCTTGACCTCCTTGGGGCGCTTGCCCGCGGCGTCGTTGGCGTCGTCCCAAATCTTGCGGCCGGCGATCTCGACCGTCTCGACCCTATGCTTGTTGGTGACCGTAAACTCATAACCCGTATCGGTAGGGTTCATGCGCACGTCAGCCAAATAGCCCTCGGGCGTCTCTTCCTTGACGCTGTAGGCGATGGCATCGCCCTCTTCATTGAGAACGCACAGTCCAGCATCAGACCCAAAACTTGCCTGCCAATTGTTAGCATCGCTCAGCACGGCGCTCTTGCCCGTGTCCTGCCCATCGGCGTACAGATGCACCGTCACGCTCTGGGGGCGTTTGCCGTCCCGGTCATCGCTGTCGGACCATGCCTTCTTTATCGTGATGCCAAAAGGCTTGAGACCAACCTTGGTGTAGTCTTTGCGGATCACCTGGTTAGGCGACTCCACGCCCACGTTACTGATTGTCGTGCAGCGCAGGATGGCGTTGTTGTAGGCATGGGCGCCGCCGGTGAGACCGGACTCGCTCTCCCCCTCTGTAAGGTCGGTATCGAACCACCTACCGTACGCGGTGGGATCTTGCTCAAGGTCTTTGACCTCGGGCGCCCGCATGCGAATCGTAAACGCCGCCGTATCGCCCTCGTCCACCACAAAGTCGCTGCCGTCGGTCTTTTTAGTAGCGTCCACGGCAACCGCGGTCACGTCATCGAGGCTCCCCTCATACGATTGCGCCGGCGTCCAGATGGAGCGATCCTTGAGATCGGCTTGAGCCTCCTTGCTTTCGGAATCGAGTGTAAGCTGGTCTGCCGGCACCGTCGAATAATACACATGCGGATCGGCGCCCGCACGCTCGAGAGCGCTCACGTCCACACCCAGCAGGTGGCCCTTCCACATGACATCGCCTGCATCGGGCTTGTCTCCTTGGATGGTCTTGCTCGCCGGGTCGAACGCATCGACTGCATCGAAGAAGCGAATGTCCTTGGCACTCGAGTTGTCAGGGTTGTTGAGCGAGATGCGATAGCTGTATACGCCGTTCTCAAAGACGTTGCGAGCACCGTCCTTGTCGAGGCCCGAGCTCCACGCGCCCTCGTCATTAGTGTCAACCTTCTTGTCGAGCTGCGCCACCGACCACGACAGGTGGTCGAGCTTGACCGATACGCGGGCATATACGAACGACGAGTTATCGCTCTCGGGATCAAGGTCGGTCATGGCATCCTCGACGCCCTTGACCGCATCTTTGGACGCCTGGTTGTTGCCCGCAAGCGGGTTGTCGGGCTCGCCCTTGTAGCCGGCGATGGTACCCCAGCGGGGTTCCGCGCTTTCGTAGGCAATGTTGTTGACGAGCGTTGATCCATAGTCGCGCTCGGTGTCGAACGAGTAGACCGCGTCGAACGTCAGCGTGATTTTATCGCCGTAGCCGTCGTAGGGCTGGTTACCGGCGCTCCACCTGCTGCGATACTCCGGATTGGGGGTAACGCGCGTTTTCACCGTCATGAGCGTACGCCCGGTGCCTTTATAGTTGCGCTTGAGGCTCACGCTCTCCACCGCGTTGTCGCCATTGAGCTTGACGGTGCCAAGCTTGGGCTCAACGCCCTTGGGCAGCAGATCGTAGAAGGTGCCGGCCGCATCGGGCGTAAAGATGCCCGCCGCCGCGGCCTCGTTGTAGTCGGAAAGGGTCGTGAGGTTGGTCTGCTCGTACACATTGGCCGTGTAGTGGAGCGTGGTTGTCTGACCGTCCTTGTCGGTATCGTATTTCACGCCCTTGTCCATGCTGATGCCCGATGCCGCGCCCGTCAGGAAATCATCATCGCTCTTGGGGCCGCACTCCACGATCAGATTGCCCTTGTAGTCGTAGTTGTACGACTTGGCAGTGTTGCGCAGGATCGTCTCGGGCGTATCGGAGTCCTTAAAGAGCTGGTCCACGCGCGCACGGATGCGCTCCGTGGGCTTAAGGCGCACGTAGGGGTGCATGATATAGGTGACGCCCGCTGTCTTGGTGCTCAAGCAGGTCTTGATATCGGTCACGCCGGCGTCCTTGGGGAACAGCAGTCGCGTTCCGTCTGCGCTCACACTCGCACCATTTTGCGGCTCCACGGCAACTGCACCGGAACGGTAGCTGACGGTACCGTAGCGCACCCAGTTGTCGCCCTCCTCGGTACCGGATTTCACCGAGCCCCAGATCTCGATATCGGGCTGTTTGGCGTTATCGCCGTCCACCACATAGCCGTAGTTGCCCGCCCCGATGCTGCCATAGCGAACAGCACCGTCGGAGTCCTCGTAATAGCCATAACCCGTCTGCGTGTAGCGTTGGTAGCCGTAGACCGTGGGCTTGTCGACGCTCACGCCCTCAAACTCAAAGTCGTCCGCCGTGAGGTCGTCGTCGGTATGGTCGAAGCGCACCGAGTAATCGGGGGTCTCCATGCGCACGGCCTGCTTGCCGTAGTCGCCCGCGAGGAACTGGTTGTAGTCGGTCTTGCCGCCCTTGTCCGTAGTCCAGGGTCCGGTAAAGCCCACGGTCTCCACATCGTAGTTACACACGGCATCGCGCCCCAGGCGCAGACTATCGAGCGCATAGGGGTAGTTATCGCACTTGCCACGCTTGCTCGAGTACGAGCCGTTTGAATATTTGAACACGTTAAAATGCCCGTGCGGGTCTTGGAACTTGATGGGAGAGTAGGTAAGCTGCGCTATTGCCGGGGCAGAAGTGACCTCGTGATCATCTGCCGAGGTGAGCTTGTAGCCTACCTTGTGCTTAAGCTTATAGTGCCCGCCCAGCTTAAACTGGTCCTTGGGGTATGCCATGTAGGTGTGCAGATAACCCGTACTGTTATTGGAGCTCACATAATCAAGGCAGTTCTCGGCGGTAAAGCGAATATCCTGCGTGGCATCGTCGCCCTTGTTGCCGACCGTCTTACCGTTATAGCTCACGCCCAAAAGCTTCGCCTTGTAACCGCTGTCGCTGCCGTCGGTCGATCCTTGCAGCACGTACTTTTGTTTTCCACGCGCGCTTGTCCACGAGTACCAGTCAATATAGATGTACTTGTCGGCATCGGCGGGCTTGAGCTCCTCGGGTCAATTGGAAGGCCAGTTCTCGGAGAGACTCTGGCCGCGCAGCTCGGCACCGTTGATGGCCCCTTGCGTGTCCACGCTCGCATCGAGCTTATTGGATGTCATGGAAAGCACGTTGCCGGCGTGCGTGGTGAGGTTGACCGTGCCGTAGAAGTTGTCGGTGACATACTTCTCCACCTCGGTGGAAAGGGCGCCAGCAGCAGGCGCCTTCTCGCCGTCGGCGAGCTGACCGTTGCCCACAAGCTCGATGGGGTCGAGTTTGCGTACGGCAAACTCGAAGCTCGCCTGCGTGGCGGCGGAGAGCTCGCAGGTGTTGCTCAGCACATAGCTGTCGCCCATCTCGGTGTAGGCGAACGTGGACTGCTGGCTCGGCGCCTCGGGGACCGCCGCCTCCAGCTCGCCCGCCGGCTTGCCGTCGCGGTCGGCGAAAATGTACTTGGGGACGACGATTTGGATCTCGCCCTCCTTATAGCTGTACTGGCCCGAGAGTGCGACCGAGAGCTTCATCTTGACCGAGAACTCGTCGGTTTTGGGCACGAGGGAAAGACGCGCCGGGCTGTTGTCCTCGACATCATCGGGCGTCGCCCATGCAACGGTGATGTTCTCGATGCGTTGGTCGTCGCCCGAAATAGGATTCTGATTATTTGTCTGGGGCTCTTGCTTGCCCTGTTTTTTCGCCGCACGCAGGGCCGAGGGAGATGCCTGCGCCGCAAGCGCCTGCTCAGACTGTGCCGGCGGGGCAACGAGCTTGGCGTTCGGACTGTCGAAGTTGGAGGCGTCGACGACGCCGGTTGAGTCGGTGTCTGTGCTGTCGGCGGCGTTGGCTGCGGGCGCCGTAGCGACATCAGTCTTGTCGGAGTCGTCGATCGGGGAGGAGTCGGAAGTATCGGAGTCGGGTGTGTCATCGCCCTGAGACGCAGAATCGTTCGTGGCGTTACCGTTGCTACCAGTGTTGTCGCCTTCGCCCACATTTGTAGTGGAGCCTTCGTTGGCACTCTGGACCTCTTCGAGCAGTTGCTGGTCCTGCTGCTCTTGCTCGACCGCTTCGGCTATGGCGGAAACGGGCATCGTCTGCATGATCATCACAGCCGAAGCAATGGTGACCAGAGCAATCTTGGCAGCAAAGGCGGCCTTTAAGCGTGCCTTGCGAAAGCAACGACGCTGGGTATCTTCGTCGAGGCGACCCCCCCCGTTCCCTTGGCAAATTCAGTGTCCCCGTCTTTTCGGTCTGCGTGCTTGAACATGATGACTCCCCCGAGCACGTTCGTCCCGCCGCGGCGGTATGTCGCGGCGCGCAGCCAAGGCGTTGCCTCATGCAAGTTCAGTCGAGAGTTAGCAGCCCTCTCGTTCCCATCGATGCCGCTGTTCGTTTGACGATGCGTTTACGAGTTGCTTATACTTCTAGCGCGCCAACAAAACAATCACGGCAAATCAATGCTGCAAGGCAATACATCAACTGCAATTTCCACTGCGCCTTTCGGCACAGTAATTCCATATATGTTTGGATGATATGCTTTGTTTAGCCATCTTAGAAATTAAGCCGTGGGCGGTAGCCTTTTTGCCGTGAACGGTTAAAATGCCCCCGCAGCCTTAAGCTACGAGGGCATCGCATCAGGCCACCACAAAGGTGCCTGTCCCCTTTGTGGTGGTTTTGATCGGCTAGGCTTCGAGCTGCGCTACCTTGTAACGGTAGGCCGCCGCGATGACGTCTTTGCAGCCCTCGCGACCCAGCTTGGCGCGGTTGACGACGATGTCCTTGCCGCTCGTCATCTTCCACTTTCCGGCGCTGTAGCGCTTATAGAACGCCTCGCGCGCCTTCTGCTGCTGCTTGACCAGCTTGGCGCCCTTCTTTTTGTTAAGGCCGCGCTTCTTGCGCACGATCTCGACGCGGTCCTCAAAGGGTGCGGTCACCAACACGGCAATGTGGTTGGGGTTGTTGCGAAGCAGGTAATCGGACAGGCGGCCTTCGATAATGCAGCTCTCGGTCTCGCCCAGGTCCAAAATCACCTGGCTCATCTTTTGGAATAGCTTGTCCGAGTACGAACGCGCATCGTAGCGGTCGGGCAGAAACGCCATGTTCTCCACGGCCAGACGCTCGTCATAGGCGGCCATCTTATCGAGCGACTCGCCCGCGCGCAGCGACGCGCGCACCAGCAGCTCGTTATCGTACAGCGGAATCCCCAACTCGTCGGCAAGCATGCGACCAATCTCGTGGCCCTCGGCGCCAAAGTCGCGCGCGATGGTAATGACCACAGGATTCTTCTTATTCTCCAGATCGCTCATCGCGATTCCTTTCTAACAAATGGGAAAAGGACTGTTTATCTCTTATTCCCACGATACCGTACCTGGGTTTTCCTGGTGCCCAAGATTGGCCTGAAAGAGGAGCGACGCGTACTTTGGTACGCGAGCGACGGTTTGAAGGCCAAGGTTGGGTGCCAGGAAAAGCCAGGCTATGCGGCTACGATGCGGCGTTGGTATGCGCGAACCAGCAGCGAAATACCAAAGTTGAGCACAAAGTACATCGCAAACACCAGGCCGTAGAGCATAAGCACCTGCGACAGGTCGATCGCGTGGGCCATCACGACATTTGCCGTGTACATGAGCTCGGCCACGTTAATACCCGAAAGATACGAGCTGTCCTTGATGACGGTCGTGCACTGGCTAAACAGCGCCGGAATGATCGTCTTAAACGTCTGCGGCAGAATGATGTAGCGCATGGTGGCAAAGAAGCCGAAGCCCTGGCTCTGCGCTGCCTCAAACTGGCCGCGCGGAATCGAGTTGAGACCGCCGCGCACAATCTCGGCCATAACAGCGCTGGTAAACAGCGTAAAGGCGATGGTCGAAATCACAATGTCCAAACCCTGCACCGTAAAGTAGATAAACAGAATCCACAGCAGGTTTGGCGTGCAACGGAACAGCTCGATATAGGCGCTCACCAAAATACGGAACGGGCGGGGCGCATAGCTTTTAACGAGCGCCAGCACCGTGCCAAAGATAAGCGAGAAAAAGATCGACAGCGCCGAGATCTCTATGGTCTTAACAAAGCCGCCCCAAATGTAGAGCAGGTTGGTCGCGTTGAAGATTTCCATGCGCTAGGCCTCCTCTACGTTGTCGAGCCCCAGCTCGGCCAGGCTCACACCGCGCGGACGCTCCTTGGAGCGGCGCTCGAGCCACTGCACCAGCATGGCGAGCGGAAAGCAGATGATGAAGTACATAAGGCAGCAGACGATGTATCCCTGCAGGTAGCCGTACAGACTCACAAAGTTGTCGGAACGATACATAAGGTCGCCGCCGGCTACGAGCGCCAGCACCGACGTGTTCTTGACCAGGTTGAGCGCCTGGTTACATAGCGGCGGCAGAATGATCTTGAACGTCTGGGGCAGCACGATGTACCAGTACGCCTGCGCACGGGTGAAACCCTGGCTCTGGGCCGCCTCCATCTGACCGCGCGGAACCGCCTCGATACCAGTGCGGATGACCTCCGAGATGTAGGCCGCGTGGTACAGGCCCACGCCCAAAAAGCCCAGTACAAACGGCGCAATGCGCACCGGCTGATCGGCGCCGGTTATGGCCTGCAAAAACTGCGGGCCGGCCATGTACATAAAGAGTACCTGCACGGGCAGCGGAGTGTTCTGGTAAAACTCCACGTACACGCGGCTGATGGCGCGCAGCACCCGCGAACGGGTGGTCGAGAACACGCCCAGCAGCGTGCCCAACACCAGCGACAGCAGCAGGCCGGCAACGACCACCTGCAGCGTCACGCCAAAGCCCTCCCAGAAGGGCCCCATGTTTTGAAATGTCGTCGACCAGCGGTCGGCGTCAAACAATCCTTCGAGCATTTGATTCCTTCCTTGGACGATGCGCCTACACAAGACCCCAGGTCTTGACCTCTTGGTCGAGCCAGCCGTCGGCCAGGCGATCGCAAATCACCTGATCGACCACGGCCGAAAGGTCGCAGCCCTTCTTGGTCGCCACGCCGTAGCCCTGCTCGCCAAACTTGACCTCGGGCTGCAGCAGCTCAACGGTCTCGTTCATGTAACCGGCCAGCGTGGAGCGGTCCATGGCAAAGACGTCGATATTGCCGGCGTCGAGCGAACTCTTGATGATGGGGTAGCCGCTAAAGGCCCTAAACTCGGGCTTGCAGCTAAAGCCGTTGTCCTTGATCATCTGCTCGATCAGGCCCTGCGTGGTGGCACCCTGGCTCACGCCGATGACTTTGCCATCCAGATCCTCAATCGAGGTAAAGCCCGAACGCTTCTTGACCATGAGTCCCACGTAGTCGGTGCGGTACGGCGTCGAGAAATCCCAGCTCTTCTTGCGCTCGTCGGTGATGGTGTAGGTCGCCGCGACCACGTCAAGTTGGCCGTTATCGATCAGCGGGCCGCGTGTCTTGGGCGTTACGTCGGTAAACTCGACAAGCTCCTGGGCGCGGGCCTCCTTGTAGCTCACGCCAAAGACGGCAGCGGCGATCTGGTAGCACAAATCGACTTCCATGCCTTCAAAGCGGCCCTTGGCGGTGTCGTAATAGCCATAGCCGGGAACGTCCTTCTTAACGCCGGCATTCAGATGGCCACGCGACTTGATGGCCGCAAGCTTGGACCCCTTGTCGGAGCCCTCGCCGCTGGTGGAGTTGCCGCAACCGGTAAGCGCGGTCCCCGCCAGCGCGAGCATGCCAGCTCCCGCCAGCTGCAAAAAGTGACGGCGCGACACGGCCGCCCTCGTCATATCCGTCATGTCCATCACCGCGCCTAGTGCAAAATCTTGGACAGAAACTCGCGGCAGCGCGGGTTCTCGGGGTTATCGAAGAAGTGCTCGGGCGTACCCTCCTCCAGAATGCGGCCGTCCTCCATAAAGATGACGCGGTCGGCCACCTGGCGCGCAAAGCCCATCTCGTGCGTCACGCAGATCATGGTGATGTCCTCCTGCGCGAGCTCGATCATAACGTCGAGCACCTCCTGCACCATCTCGGGGTCGAGCGCCGAGGTCGGCTCGTCAAACAGGATGATGGGCTGCTTGGTGCACAGGGCACGGGCGATGGCGATGCGTTGCTGCTGACCGCCCGAGAGATTCTGCGGATACTCACCGGCCTTATGTGCCATGCCGACGCGCTTGAGCGCGGCGATGGCGATCTCGGTCGCCTCCTCTTTGCTCTTCTTTTGCAGCTTGATGGGCGCGAGCGTCAGGTTGCCCAGCACCGTCATGTTGGGATACAGGTTGAACTGCTGAAACACCATGGAGCTGTACTTGCGGGCCATCTCCAGGTGATTCTTCTTGGTGAGCGGCGTACCGTCGATGACGACCTCGCCCGATGTGGGCTCCTCAAGATAATCGACACAACGGATGAGCGTCGACTTACCCGAACCGGAAGGCCCGATCATTACGAGCTTCTCGCCGCGCTTGACAGTGAGGTTGATATCTTTGAGCACATGCAGGTCGCCAAAGTACTTGTTGAGATGCTTGATCTCGATCATGTCTGCCATGAATGTCCCTTCCCTGCGTTTACACGAGTTGAACTATTGTACGGAAAGAACCACGTTTCCGCAGCCCACACTACACCCCCGTAAAGAACACGCAACCTTCCGCCCACTCATTGGGCACTCATTTAAGTCTGTCCCCAGTGAGCGCCCAACCGCCCTTGTTGAGCATAAGTCAGCGAAAACCCGTACACGCGAGCAAGATGACGTGAAATGAAAGGGCGCAGGCCTTATGGTCGCGCCCTTGAAATTGAACGTCAGATTGCCGCGTGTACGGGTTTGCAGCGTCGAGCCGTTACGCGGTTTGGTAAAACCGCGCAACAAATTACGCAAGCTTTGCCCCGACGATCTTTGCCGCCGCAGGCTTGTCGAAGTTGCCGCCGGTGGCTTTGCCGAGTGCGCCCATGACCTGGCCCATCTGCTTCTTGGACGTGGCACCCAGCTCGGCGATGACCTTCTCGATCAAAGCCTCGAGCTCCTCACCCGAAACCTGCGCGGGCAGCAGGCTCTCCAGAATCTTGACCTGCTCGGTCAGGTTGTCGGTACGGTCCTGGTCGGTACCGGCCTTGATGGACATCTCCAGCGTCTCGCTCGTCTGCTTAATCAGACGCTTGATCATGCTGTTGACGTCTTCCTCGGTCACGTCGCGGCGCTCGTTGACCTCGATATTCTTCACCTCGGCCTTAACCTGACGAATGATGGACAGGCGAACCTTATCCTTGGCCTTCATGGCGGCGATCATTTCCTGCTGCAGCTCTTCGTTGGTCATCTGCAAATCCTCCTCAATAGCGCGGGCGGCACTCGCACGAGCACCGTCCCATGATTACTCAGTCGTCGACGAATCGTCGGTCGAGCTCTTGGTGACGCCCTTCAGGCTGACGTTGTACGGCACGTCCTCGGGCATGGGGTTAACGGTGATGTCGGCGTCCTTCTTGTACTGCTCCAGCCACTCGCTGTACGCAGTGCTCTCTGCCTGCGTCTTCACCACGTTGGAGACGTACTTCTTGATGTCCTTGGGCACCTGCTTAATGTCATCGACCTGGCTATCGACATGGAAGTAGTCAGTGCACTTGATGACATGGTAGCCGTACGTCGACTCGACCACGTCGCTCACATCGCCCTTGTTGAGCCCCTCGAGCGCCGTCTGGTAGCTGTCGACGAAGGTGGTGAGCTTGTCCCAGCCCACATCGCCCTTCTTATCCTTGGAGCCGGTATCGTCGGAGTACTGCTTCACGGCGTCCTCAAAGCTCAGCTCGCCGGAGTTGATCTTGTCCAGACACTCCTGCGCCTTGGCCTTGGCGGCGGCCTTATCCTCGTCGGAAGCGTCGGAATCAACCTTAATCAGAATATTCGACGAGCGACGAGCGTCATTGTAGTTGGACAGGTTCTCGTTGATGTAATCGACAATCTCGCTGTCCTTGGGCTTGCTGGTGGGCGCTACTGCATCCTTAAGCTTCTGCTGTGCCAGGCTCTCCTTGAGCGAGTCCTTGTAGGTGTCCTCGGTGTAGCCATAGGTCTTAAGCGTCTTCTTAAAGGCCTTGGCGCCGCCGGCACTCTTGCAGGCGTCCTTCCAGACCTTCTCGACCTCCTCGTCCGAGACGGTCACGCCGTTTTCCTTCTGCGCTTGCTGAAGCAGAATCTGCTGCGCGTAGGAATCGATGAGCTGTTTGCGGTACTTCTTAGGCGTAAGGTCGTTGTCGACCAGATACTGCGCCCAGTCCTTGTCCTTGGTGTAGCCATAGGACGTGCGCATGCTCATGATCTGCTTGGTCACGGTGTCCTCGGTGAGGTTGGTGCCGTTGATGGTGGCGGCGACGCCGCCGGTAAGCTTGTAGCTCGAGGTATCCTCTGCCTGCGACATGAGACCGGAGCATGCCATGGCCGAGACGGAAAGCAGCATTGCCAGCACGCCGATAATCACCAGGACGATCTTGACGGTCTTGGACACATAGGTCTTGCGCTGCTTCTTGCGAGAGCTGGAGGCGGCGCGGGACCGTTGCTCGGGCGTCGGCGCGACCTCGGGGTTCTTTTTCTTGTTTGCCATGTTTGGCCTTTCACATCACGAATCGAACAAACGCCATTGTGTCACAACGCAGCCCCCGCGGCACACCTGGTGCAAAGGGGACAGGTTAATCTGCACCATTTTGGTGCAAAGGGGACAGGTCTGGCAGTTGGCAGCTAGGGACGTTCCTTTTCTGCCGGCAGATGGGGACTGTCCCTACCTGCCGGCAGAAAAGGAACGTCCCCGAGTGCCGCTTTAGAAGTGGCGGCGGATGGCGCCGACCATGCCCTGCGGCGTGGTCTGGCCGAGTACATCGGCTGCAGCGTCGGCATCCATAAAGATATTCATAAGCGCTTGCAGGGCCTCGACCTGTCCGCCCGGCTCGGCAATGCCCAGGTTGATGACGATCTGCGCCGGCACCGGGGCGCCCATGCCCGCCATCGCGTTGAACATCACAGGTGCGGCGGGCTTCACCACCGCGATATAGGGCTTGGCCACAAATCCCGGATCGGTATGCGGAATGGCGATGTTTGCCGCCGGCATGGCAAGACCCGTGGGATAGGCATCCTCGCGCGTGCGGACGGCATCGAGCCAACCGGGCGCAATGTAGCCGCGAGGCGCAAGCTCGTCCTCGAGCCGCGCAAACATCTCATCCGGCGTCGCGCACTCCCAATCAAAAAACACCAGCTCGGGCGAGAATAGCATCTCGGCGTTATCCGCCATACCGTCCTCCAAAGTTGCATGAGGTTCACAATGCCCCATATGATAACGAAACGAGGCAGGCAAGGTTAGTCGAGGATTCCAATCATATCGAGTGCGCGGGCAGGCGTCAGGCAAACTTCGGGCATCGCCTCCAGCATGCGCCGGTCACTCGTGACCACGTAGTCAACATCTGCCGTCTCGCCCGAAGCGATGATGAGGTTGTCTTCAAGATCCGGCATGCGCTTGCCAAGCATGCGTGCCATCTCGCACTCTGCCAACGAAAGCGGAGAGGCGGTTGCCACCTGCATCATGTGCTCAATGCAGGCCCACGACGCCGAGGCAAACGACACGTTAATCCCATTCACATTCCGCCGGGCTAGTCGCCGAGGCAAAATATAGAACACGTCTTTTGCCGTCGTTGGCGCATACAGAAGGTCGATCTTTCCCGCCTCGGCCAGTTCAACCAATCTTTTCGCTTCGTCAAACGCCCCCTCTTGCAGGTAATAATCGAGCCAAACGTTCGTATCTACCAAGAGATGCTTTGCCTCAATCATCGGCAATTCGCCTCGATGTCGGCAATCATCGCGTCATACATATCATCTCGTACGGCATCCCAGTCTTCCGCAGATGATCCAGCTGGCGCAAAATCCGAAGCACGTAGCCCCAATGAAGAAAAAGCTAGGCCACACCCCCGCTCGGCCAGGCTCTCCGCACGGGGCGCCTCGTGCTTATCCGCCACCATAAATCCCGGCAGCGCTTGATGCTCGACAAGATAGACCCAAAGCGCGCGAATGGCATCGCTCGGCCCCAATCCATTGCGAGTTAGGACCGCATCGCCACCAGCTTTGAGCATAGGATCGATTCGTGTGTTGAGCTGCACCGTTGCTGTACCCATAGCGGCTCCTCTCTATTTGCTAGCAGTATAGCAAACCTATTAGGCCACACAAAAGGGCCCCGTCCACGTACGGACAAGGCCCTGTCAGATTGGTAGTCTCGAGAAAGTTGGTGTAGCGCCCGATCCGAAGCGAGTCGGCCTGGCGTCCAAGAACCTAGAATACGGTTGATGCCCTATGCCGCCGACCGGCATATGAAAGACAGCGGGCCAAAAGCCCCATGGCTTCTAGCCCGCAGAAACATCGATGTTTCCAAATGGTCGCAGCTTGTGTTTCAAGCGCTTTTCTACGCTACCGGCGGATGCAAATCCCAATCGGGAAAGCAGTTTGCAAAGCCTGAGAGATTTTGAGTCAAAACATTGTTCTCAGCTTGCTTCAGTCGCTCGTCCTCTTCAAACAGACTATCGAGCTCGCTCAATGCATCGAAGTCCTGCATCGCAGCATCGTTATGGTCGAAATCAGTCACTTCATCAGTCATCTATTTCACTCCATTCATGGTTATCGAGTCAATCCTATCGGCTAGGCAACCTTATCGAGCTTAAGCAGGTCGCTGCGCTCGGCCGCCGCTTCCTTCGCGCTCTTCCACTGATTAAGCGCCAGATCGATCTCGGAACAGCCTTCCTGGATGCGTTTGGAGTATTTGGCCTCAATCTCTTCTGCCTCCGCAGCGCGCTGCTTGCTCGAGAGGCCCGTCTTTACTAGACAATAGCCAGCCCCCGCAAGAAGCAGAATGCCAATAACCTGGTTTACAAACGCAAAGAAAGCTACTCCCAAAACAGCGAGGACAACGGCCGCTATCTTGTAGCTCTTGTTGCCCTTCGCGATCTTGACATCAAGCTCAGCGAGCTCCTTTTTCTTCTCTTCACCGACATAGCGAACATAATCGCCGCGCAGCGCATTACCCTCATCGCCGGTAACCGCCCTGCTTGTCCATCCGTCGAAGTCAAGGGTGATCGCCTGCGGAAATTCGGGGACATCGCTCTTGCGATACCGGTTGAAACCACCGTTGATATAGGAACCCAAAAACTGAATCGCGGTCTTCTTTTTATGCACATCCACGGACGCGCTCTGGTCGCGCATCGAGCGTGTCATCTGGTCGATGATGTTCATCGTCTGCTGACGCTTCTCATCGCGCCGACGATTGACGAGCTCTCGGGCGCGGTCCACGTCTCCGCCAAATGCTTTGACCGCAAGAAGATACTCCTCCTGACGACGCAAATTTCGCTCCTTGGAGTCATCGGAGTTAACGAGCTCCATCAAATGCCTGTCAACCTGCTCGGCAAGCGTCCTCTCGTCAACATCAGAAGCCTTGAGGTCGGCGAAGTCATTGGAGATGCTCTCGATTGCCTCGACTTTTCCGAGATACTTATTGATGTAGTCAAACTCCTTGACCACCACCTTGAGCGCCGGATATCTCGAGCTCATATCCTCCTCGTAGCCGGTAAAGTACTCCGCCCATGACTCTGACTGCTCATTCTCGAACTCAGGGCTCTGATTTCTGATCTGCTCGATCCAGCCCGCCATATAGTCATCGCACAGGTGCTTTTCGTCGGTGCCAAAGATACCGTTGATATAGGCATCAATGTAGACCATCGCATCGGCATCAATACGGGCGGCGTTTTGCGTCGAGAAGTAGCGTGCGAGCCATTCGTAGCACGTAGCCGTGCGGTTATTACGTCTGCAAATCAGAGCCATCGCAAGCGACGTGTGCTCGTTGTCACGTTTGACAGCCTCACGTATTGCGCGCTCCGCAAGATCTCGGTTGTTGTTGATCCATGCCGCAAGGGCAACCAGGACAGGCGCCAGCCAGTAGTCCGGGGTAGAAATCATTAACTCCTCGGAGACCGTCGAAATCGTCGCCTTGCGCACGAGCGCTGCATCGGTTGCCTGGAGAATACCGACCATGGTGTTTCGAACCACCGAGTAGTTGCCGAACTTCTTGTCCATCTCCTGCCGGACGCTCACGAGCTCCGTAGTCGCCTGCTCAAGTGCGGCAGTACGACGCTGTTCGAGCATCATCTCGAGAAAGTCCTTTCGGAGCTTTTTAAGGTCCTTCCGCACTTCCTCCATTTGGGATTCGACCTTATCGACCTTCGTGGTCATCTGGTCAACTTTTGTTCCAATAGCGGCGATCCTGCGCTCGATAAGGGCAGTATCTAATCCCGAATCACTCATCTGTACCACCTTTCAGTTTGAACTGTTTAGATCATCCAAGAGCTTTCAGCGAGTAAGCACCCGCCATCCGCTTTATTGAGAGGCCATGCTTCGGTATTGCTCGGACACCTGCTGATAGGCCACAAGAAACTTCTGTTTGTATTGGCTTGCCTTCATCGAATTGACGATGCGCCCGACGGGCTCCACATAGTGTTCGAGAAAGTACGAGGTCCTTCTTCGTAACGTAAACGAACCAGTTTTATAGGGGGACCCGGGGTTCTCTCTAATGCCCTTGAGTAGTGCGAGACACGTTTTGGGTATGTTGCAGTTGGCGGCGATATCTTGATAGAAGCTCTCCCGCTCTGCGGTCATAAAGTCTTCCGAAGCATACCGCGCTATGCAGAACGGGCACACAGCATCGATAAAGCTCTCAAGCCGAGACCGATCCTCCATGCTCTGCATATTGGCGACCACGAGCGATACCATCTGAACCTCAAAGTCACGCATGTTGTAGAGCGTCGACTCAAACAAGTCGATCAAGTCACGCACTTCGTCATATTCGAGAGGGATATCTTCGGCCCTTTTAAAGAAAACCGTCATCGAACCCGAAAGACCTTCGCAAAACTCATCGCAGTACGCAACCATAAACTGTGCTGCCGCGTTGTCTTGCATCATATTGAGCACGTCCGCGGCAAATTTGCGGGCCTCCGGGAAGTTGCCGCCCTTAAAAAACTTGATGGCATTGTCCTTGGCAAACGCGATTTTGCCCGTGGCCCCCAGACGCGCCCGCGAATAGTACATCTCGCGACCGCACTGGTTGCAATGAACCTTTCGAGTTGCGGGGTCAAACTCGACATCGGTGCTGCCGCAGCCCTCACAAGTTATTCCGTTGATTTCCAATAGCTTCCCCCACTTCAACCATCAAAGTGCCCTGGCAAAAAGCAGCGCGAGCCCTTATTTGACAGCGGTCAGCGCCGCATTGCGCTTTTTCCAGATATTGCGCGCATCATGGACAAGGCCAACCGTAACATCTGCCGGCTCATCGGCACTCATGGAATTCGAGACCGCCTCAAGCGCTGCGGAGAACTGTCGCTCGACCTCTTGAACATGGGGTTGCGACATGTTGGAGCTGAAGGAGATGTCGTCCTTAAGCGCTTTGAGTTCGGCTTTGACCTGAGCGTCCTGCGCCACGGCGAGGAGCTGTCCCACATACGATCCGAACTGCGCCGTTTGAACCGTCTTTGCGGCCACGGCAGCAACCTTTTGGTCAACCTGGCGGCCATTGAAGCCAAGACCCATCTGCACAAGGACAAGCACAGCAAGAAGGACAACGTTTACGACGACTGGAATCGTGCTGCCGCCCCACCCATATGCCGCAAACACAAAGTACGTGTTGGCCAGAAGGGCAACGACAAAGTAGGCACAGCTGGATGCGACCGGCAAATAATGGATTTCGGTCGTGCTTTTGACCGTGGACTGCTTATCGGGCATGGCAGCCGAAATCGAAGCCGCCGCAAAAGCCAAAACCCCAAAGCCAAGCGACATAGCAAAGACGATAGGGTTCATCAGCGCGTTTTTGCAGACAAACATGATTACAAGCCACGCCACCAAGACGATTGCCTCGCCCAAAATGACACGTTTAACAGAACCGTTCATCTTTGTTTCTCCTTATTGGATCTTAGTTCCACAATCGGGGCAGAATTTGGTCCCTTCGGGCAACTCGGCTCCGCAGCTCGGGCACCTTGGCGAGATCAACCGGTTCCCGCATTCCAGGCAGAACTTGGCACCGACCGGGTTAAGATGCCCACACGCCAAACACGCAACACCCTGCTCGAGCTTTTGTCCGCATTCCAGGCAGAACTTAGCGCCCATCGGATTAACGTTTCCGCAACTGGGACACACGGGACCGTTTTGCATACCTGCGGACGCGGAAGCCGTTCCAACCATGGGAGCAACAGCGCCCATGGTCTGGTTGGCCAAGTTGGAGAAGCCAGCTCCAAATGCACCGCCCATGCCAACTCCCATACCGAGTCCCATGCCGGCTCCCATGAGGCCCGATGCGGCACTCCCCTCATTGCCCGCAGCACTCTCCATTACGTCCATGCCGCGTTCCTGCTGATAGTTGTAGCCTTCGCGCGCACGCTTCCTGGCAAGTGCCTCGGACTCGATGTCCATCTGGGCAGCGTTACCCTGCGCCTCGAGAATGCTCCGCTTACGCTGGATCTTCATCTCGTTGATGGCGGCAAGATCCTCTTCGAAGGGCTTGATGCTGTTGAACGAGAAGTTATCGAGCGTGAGACCAAACTCATCGAAATAGTTAACGAGCTTGCCCTGCATTTGAGACGAGAAGTCGCTCAGATGCGTCGCAATTTTAAGAACGGAAACCTCCTGGTCAACAATCGCCTTGGCAAGCAGGTCAGGAACATACTCAAGGATTTTTGCCCGCATAAAGGAAGTAAGTTCTTCTCGCGTATAGCGATCTCGCGTGCCCACGACCTTAACGAGGAACTTCCTCACCTGAATGGGAACCAGGCTCGAGTCATTCTGCTCGATATGCGCGCCAAACAAACCGAAGGCGCGAACATGAACGTTGACGTCTTCCTCAGGGTCTTGGACGATGATGGGCTCGGTCGTGCCCCAGCGCAGCTCGTTCATGTAGTTAGTATTGATAAAGTACACAACGGAATGAAACGCCGAGCTACCGCCGGTAAGCGAATGGGCGGCATTGCGGAACGGGGCGAATCGGCTGTCTCCCGTGTCGAGCTTGATCTTGCACGGACCGACAAACACGCTTACCTGAGAATCGCCGGCACCCGTAGCGTCAGTAGAACTGCCCGCCCCCATATTGTTGGTAAAAACGGCAATCTGCGATTGCGCAACCTGAAGATAGGACCCGTTGGGAAAATCCTCGTAGGGATAGCGGAATGAGACAAGCGAGGCATCTTCGTCGTTGCCAGGCTCCCATTTGATATTGTCGACAGAAAAGGCACCGAGAATTCCGCTGTGCTTTTCTTCCTTTTCGTTATCGCTATGGAACAGTGACATGCTGATTCCTTTCGTTAATCCCAAACCACGCGTTCCGCGTGTCTAATAAATTGTGAACTGCCGAGTCGATAGGCGCATCGAAAGCCTGTGCGCCTCAATCTGTCCCCAACTTAGCTTGGCTAATTATAGCCCTCAAGTCATCTCATTTAGCCACCCCCGATGAGCGGTAATAATGTCGCACCTTTGGTCAACTGACGAAGAACCGGGAGGGTTCGGACCCCAGATACCCTTTTGTGGCATACCCGCTTAGTGGGCGAGTGCCTTCGGCCTCTCGGCCAGCTCTTCGTAACGGCCGTTTTAGCCGTAACTAAACTCGTCGGATGGAACAAGGGGAAAGGTATAAGAGCTGCGCGCGCTGTAATGTCAAAACGGCTCGGTTAAAGTTACCAGCTCTCGTGATAGGCCATAATCGACCGACATGGGTACCCTTCGGAGCCGCATTCCGCAGACGCTACGACCTTTCCGTCTTTATAAAACTCGACGTACCAAACGTACGTTGCCGCCCCCTCCCAATAGTTTGGCCTATCAGCGACCTTGAACGTAATAGAGGCGTCATCTGGCACAATCAACTCGCGCTTGGCGTTTGCAATGAACGCATCCATGTCGGCGATCACGCCATCGCCGCGTGCAGCGGCCTCCCCATCGTCGCTGCTATCGGATGCCGCTTCAGATGGTGCTTGAGATGCGCCAGCTCGATCGTCCGCAGTGCCAGAACCGTCCTTCAAAGAGCTCTCCGAAGGCTCCACCCCTTTGAATGCCTTCCACATATCGCTGCTTGCGGACGGCATTTCAATGTCGGCCTCCGGATACTTCCCGGCAACCTCGTCAAGAATTTTGCACGCTTCCTCACGCCCCTGGACCATCGCCTCCTGCGGTTTGCCACCATCCTCAACGGTCCTCACCAAGTAGGCGCCATTCTGCCTATCGAATTCCTTATTTTGAATTTGCACCGCGTCTACGACCTCAGGACCCTTTGCAGTAAGCGAAATATAGAAATCTGCCTGGTTACAATCCTGACTACAAGTAAATTTAACGATGCCGTCCTTACAGACAGTAATGACTTGGCTCTCACCCTGAGCAATAAAACCGTCATACTGATTCGTCATATTGCTGGAGCCTTCTACCATCTCTGACGAAGGCATAACCGAAACAGCCGCTCCATCAACAAAGCAGTAGGCACCCACAATCGCCGAAATATCGTTCTGCGCATCGACAAACCCAACAAGCAGCTCGTCAATTCCGTCGCCGTTCAAATCATCGAAAGCATAGTAGTAGCTTAAAAAGCCGGGGGCAGTCTGGTTGTTATAAACGAATATCTGCCCCAGTCCAGAATCATCACCGCGTCCCTGGGCCCAGTCGTCGTAGCTGGCAGCACCAGCCCCCTTCCGCTCGCAATAGCTCGCAAAGTCCTCGTAACGCGCAACCACGCCCTCGTAAGCCCTGCGTGCTTTCTTGTTTGTTGCCGCGACCTTCTTTTTAGACGACTTCTCCTCGACTGCAGCCGGCTGCTCCTGCTGCTGCGCTTGAGGCAGCACAAAGGCTTCGTAAGCTTTGACCAGGGCGTAAGCGACACCAGCGGTAAAGATGATTGCTGCAAGAATGGTGACAAACGTAGGCACAGCAAAACGGCCGATCTGCCGACGCTGCATCATAAAGGCCGCAAAGGACATATGATCAGAGGGCGCCGGAGAAGGGCCCTCTGCGCGAGATACAGCAGGATCGCTTGTCGCTTTTCTATCAGCAGACGCCTTTGGTGTACCTGAAGGAAGCGGCTGCTGAGCATTCGCCGGCGTATCATCCACATCCAACGGTTTTCCGCATGCAGAACAGAATCGCGCCCCGTCTTTGATCTTTGCCCCGCAGCTTGCACAGTACATAAATCCCCCTAGAACTTCAGCATATCGAAACGATAGCCCACAGCCTGCAAACAGAAAAGGCCCAGGAGCAATTTGCTCGACTGTAAACCTTTTCTTTCACCTTTCAAATTCGCCTGACCCCACGCGGAAGGCATGCGACGGGCTACCTGCTAGGCGCGAGCCATGTGCAGCTTGATTGCCTTGAAGATGATGTTGGCAACCGAGACGATAGGCCAAAGTGCCACCATCGTCATCGGTGCTAATTCGGGAACAACCGGAACCGCCCCGTGAATCACGCTGCCCAACCAGTAAAAAAGCATCAGAACCACGACAGGAAGGCCCACGAGAACCACAAGCTCGATTAGCATAATCGTGATACCGATAATGCCGCTACCATAGACAAAGGGAAGCCTTACACCGCTGCGGTACAGCGAGATAATCACCTTCCAGGGACCAATCAGAAGCAGCGCCAGCGGAATCATATTGTTAAGTCCCAGCGAGCCACCTCCCAGCACGTAATTGAAAAAGAGCACATAGAGCAATGAAATCACCGCTGCTCGCCCAAGCGACCCGATGGACTCGTGAAGCGAATCCTGCAGGCAAGCAGCGGCCTCTGCATCCTCCGCCGCTTGAAACTGAGCCTCGACAGACTGGCTCTCAATCGGCTGGGCCTCGACGTAAATCGCATCCCCCACCGCGCTGGCCGCAGCCGCGACCGTAGGCGTTCCGCACACGCCGCAGAACTTGGCGCCGTCGTTAATCTCTGCTCCACACTGTTTGCAATGCATAATCGGGTCCTTTCTCGTTACCCCTTTTCTTGACGATCACAAGATACGATTTGTCGTTTATCCGATATAGAGATTTTGACAGGGTAATTTTCTTAAACGTGCTACGCTATTAAACCTGCAGCTAGAGACAGGGGTAACAATGTTTGAGTTCTCCCAAACACGCACCGTTGAAGGTTCGATTCCGTTTAAGAAAGTCAACCTCATAGAGAACGAACCCAATAGGCCCGTTGGCGAGGCCCAGCTTGTCTTTGAACTCTACATGCCCACCGAGCTGGCCGGCAGCAAAAGCAACGAAGGACCCGCACACAGCGAGCGCCATGCCGATCTGATCAGGCTGGCATCATGCATCGAACCCACCGCCGTTAAAGAGCAGCCCTTCCGCGCAAGCCTCTTTAACGTACTTGATTACGCCGAACAGACCGGGCCGCTTTTTGGCAAGCACGCAATAGAATCCGTACGCGATTGGGCCAATGCCGCGATGGCAGCACTTATTGCCATGCGCATCCAGGAATACCTCAACGGGAGCTGCACCATCGCAAAGGTCTCCGCATTGGAAAGAATCGAGAAATCAGTGGTGACCTGCGCGGCAAACGGGTCATCCTTCAAGATCTACACCACTATCCTGAGGGCGGGCGGTGATTATACCGACTCATTCAAAAGCCTGCCCATCGTGCGCAAAATCGAATCCGATGCGGGATATTTCTACGCCTTTATGTTTATGATCGACGAGGAAGAATCTCTCGTTGCACTCAACGTGCTCTCTTTTGAACACGAGCTCACCGCCAATGACTTCAGTGTTTTGCAGGCGATGTTCTACATGGACGAAGACTCCAGCTCGGAGATTTCAGCGCGACTCAAGGTTAACAATAGCGAGGAGAGCTTCTATGTAATCGACCCTCAAGCAGATATCCAGGAGCGCCGAGAAGAACTTGAAAACGATGACCGCGATGCACTCACCGCTTTGGTGCAGGCGCTCGTGATCTCGCATCTCTCGGGCGCGCACGTGGATGTGTTCCAGGGTAACGAGTCCACAGGGTTCCTCTCCTTTGACAGCTATCTCTCGTGGCTCTGGTTTGATTTTTCACGCAAGCTGAGCACCGTCAAAATTGGCTATTGCGAGCAGTGCGGACGCGCCTATTCACTTGCCGGGCATCGTGGCGTCAAACGGCACTACTGCAGCGATCGATGCAAGACCGATGCCAAAAATGAGCGCACGCGCAAGGAGACGGCAAAGATACGCGAGTTGTTTGGAACGGGCACCAGCGTACGCGATATCGCCAACGAGATAGAACGTCCCGCGGCCTACGTGCGCTCGCAGCTCAATAAATGGACCAAGCTCAAGCACGATCTGGATGAAGACATTGAGTCAAACGGCTTTGACAGCTCCGAGCTACTCAAACGCTGCACCGCCGAGAGGCTCGATCTCAACAACCTCCTCAACGCCAAGCGCAAAAAGCAGATTCAGGACTATGCCAAACTCAAGCGCCTCGTTAAGTAGAAACGCTGTCATTTCCTTGCCGTCCGATTGACGGATGGAAAGTTACTCATATACGTGTTAGTAATATATATGTTAATAATACGTATATGAGCGAGGCACATCATGTTTGTTGGACGTCGGAAAGAGCTTGAATCCCTGGAAACCGCCTATCAAAAGGGCTCCTTTCAGTTTGCCGTAGTCTATGGAAGGCGTCGCGTGGGTAAAACCAGCCTGCTTCGCGTCTTTACACAGGGCAAACCTCATGTGATCTTCTTTACCGGGCAGCAAACCGTTGCAAGCGAAAACCTCGCGCTGCTCAGCCGCGAGATACTTGGCGATAGCGCCGCAGGAGCAGCGTTCCCCTCTATCCAGGTTGCACTCGAATCCGTCTTCGAACACGCCAAGACAGAGCAAATCGTTCTGATTATTGACGAGTATCCCTACCTCGCCGAGAGCGATCCGGGCATCTCTTCGTGCTTGCAAACGCTTATCGATCGACATAAAGACACGAGCAAGCTGTTCCTCGTACTCTGCGGATCGTCCATGAGCTTTATGGAACACCAGGTACTAGGACACCAAAGCCCTCTTTATGGACGCCGCACCATGCAGCTGCGCATTGACCCGTTCACCATCTTCGACGTGGCGCTCATGCTTCCCGATGCACCCATCGAAAGAGTCATCGAGCTGTATTCCGTTGTTGGCGGGATGCCGCTCTATCTATCACAGCTCGATGGCGCGCGTTCCACCCAATGGAACCTTGAGCATGCGCTGCTGCGTCAAGATGCGTTTTTGTATGCCGAACCCCAGAACTATCTGCTGCAAGAGGTCCGCAGCCCGGCTATCTACAATGCCGTCATAACCGCCATTGCCAACGGCTATGTACGCTCCAAAGAGATTGCCGATGTTACCCACCTCGCAACACCACAGGTCGCGCGACTGCTCGACGCATTGATCGAGCTGCGAATCGTTGAGCGCGTCACGCCTGTTGTAAAGGCAACAAAACGTCAAGTAATCTATCGGATCTGCGACAACTTGTTTAGGTTTTGGTATCGTTTTGTTCCACAGTACGCGGGAACAATTGAGGAGGGGCTCGGAGCCGCTGTGGCCGCGCGTATCGCCAAGCATGATTTGTCCACCTTTGTGGGTCCTGCATTTGAAGAAGTGTGCCGCCAGTGGTTGATGCGTCAGGTTGTTGAGAGCGAGCTGGATGTGCTGCCCAAGGCAATCGGCTCTTGGTGGGGCACGAACCCGAACACGCGCCGGCAAGAAGAGATTGCCGTTGTGCTTGAGGACGCCGATGGGGAGCTCATCGTTGGCGAGTGCAAATGGAGAAACGAGCCCGCTGACGTCGATGTGCTTGAGACGCTCATGCGTCGCGGAACATTGTTGGGCAGGCCGATCCAACGATATTACCTGTTTAGCAAGGGTGGATTTACGGAGGCATGTCGAGAGAAAGCCGCCCAAGTGAACGACACAAGGCTTATTGACCTTGAGCAGCTGCTCTAAGAAAAGGGGCCTGGACGCAATTTCCAGGCCCCTTTTTCAACTTTTATTCAATCCCCAACTTTTTTAGTGTGCTATTGGTGCGGTCGGACATTTGGCTGCAACCAACAACGGGCACATCTGAAAATGATCCCTGACTTGAGCTTGAGAAGTCAACAAAATAATACGTGCAGTATTGATGATTGAAATCTGTGTAGGAATTTAACGCGTTGAAATCCTTCTCGGATATCTCCTTGCCGTTAGATGCGTAATAGTCTCCAAGATTACCGCCAGAAACAGAGACGGACCAAGCTTCGCGATTTAACACCAACGAAAGCGAATCATCCTTTTTGCCGAATAAAGACCAGTTATCGCCATAGGTTATCTGTTTACCTGAGAGCTTTGCTTTGAGCGCATCGCACATTTCGTACGTACGCTTGCCAAGTAAGACGTTTTGCTCATCATCCTTAACAAGAGGCAGGTACATCGATCCTCCGTTAGAGTTGTCGAGCCATTTTTGGCTATATATCCTTTTGATACCGCCGTCTTCCGCCGACCAAACCTCTACGGTGTAGGACTTCTGAAGCTCTTCAATATTTCCGTCCCAGGCGCTTTTCATATCGTCCGCGCTCATATCGTTAACAACCGTCACGAGCTCAGAAACGCCGTCGTTGTCGAAATCAACCAAATCAGCCAAGCAAAAACCTCTAAGGGCTGACATATAGTCCTCAATCTCAACCATTTGAGGTTCACCATAACGCGCAAGATATTCCTGGCATTTTTGCTTATAGGCAGCGGATGCAGCAGCATTGTCCGCAGCGGCGTTTCCGTCCTTTTTGTCGCCCTCGTCCGCCTTTGCGTCTGCGCTGTCAGCCTTAGGCACCTCGAGCGAAACATCCTTCACGGCCTCATCGGACTTGGAATTGTCGACCACCTCGACAGGAACGCTCCACTCAACCTTGGTCTTGGAGTCCTTAACGGTAAGAGTATATTTTCCCGGTTTGATATCGGGAAGCTGGCTTACCGTGAAGCCCTCGTCACCCTTAACCTCAGCATTGGTGCTGTAGCCGTTGTCGCCGTTCAGGGTCACCGAGTACTTCTTGATCTTCTCGCCCTTTGCGTCGGTCGGGGTAATCTTGGATTCTTGGGCTACCACGATGGCCTTGTCCTGGCCGTAATGGGCAACGTCGTCGCTGGACTTGCTAAAGAACAGCAGGTAGCTAAAGATGGCAATGGCTGCCAGGCCAACGATGATACCGACGATATAGAGCGCCTTGGGGTCCTTTTTCTGTGCGGATACATTCGCCGCAGGCGCAGGGGCTGGCGCCGCGACGGGCTTGGCGACCGGATTGCTCGGCTTTGGCCGGTCGGCGCGCACGGCTGGAATCGAAGGCGTTGCATCGGACGACACGTCGTCCTTGGGCCGGTCGTCTTCTTCGTCCGCTACGGGCTCGCTCTCCACGGGCGACTTTTCCTCCCCCGCCTCGGCACCGGCGGAAGGCTCCTTCTCCGTTTCGTCACTAGCGAAAATCTCTTCCGCAGCCTCATTGATAACGGAAGGCTCTTCTGCCACTTCGTTGCTGGCAGAGTTCAGCACCGCCTTTGCATCTTCGAGTGCATAGCCACACTCGGTGCAGTATCGCAAATCGCCATCAAGCTCAAATCCACAGTTGGGACAGAACATGTTAGTCCTCCTTATCGACTTTCACCGTTGTACCGTCCTTGACCTCATCAGGGGTTACTTCGGACCCAACTTGAGACTCATCATCCCAGGACGCAACCAAAATCTCGCAATTGCCGTCCGCAAAAGTACCGAGCTCATAGTCTTCGGTGCGATACACCAGCCCCTTGGATGTCACATACAAGCATGTTGAACCCTTGATTGAATAGTCTGAAGAATTGCTCCGCATGAGCATAGAGTTGTAGTCAGACGGATACTCTCTGTCTCTGCCTATTTCCGTAAGATACGGCCAAACTGCCGAACTCATAGAACTGGCAAGATCCTCGGTATCAATGCCAAACATATCCTGAGGACTAACAGTATCACCCGTATGCAAATCAAAAATAACACCAGTCACAACCGTGCCGCCATGCGGGCCCCATCCCGTCGAATAGCGCTCGTCACGGATACAGAAATAGTTCTCATCCATGTACGTAACCGTCACGTTTCTCGATATGCAGGGAAATTCGCCGTCGGGGTACAACTCAGCATCTGATTGCTCATTATCTGATGCTCGATTCGTTCGCTCCGCATCAATTTGAAGGGGCTCGAGAATCGCCTTGTTAATTTTGTCTGCAACGTCGTCTTTGGTGGAGCTCTTAAGTTGCGGATAGGACCATTCCATGTCCCTCCGCTCGCCCTGTTCGAGCATAGGGTCGACCGGAGCAGACGCCGTCAATGACTTTGCCTCCAACGTATAGACAACTTCTTCGACCGCTCTCTCGTCCTTCTTGGGCCTTTCGGTCGCTTGCTCCTGTTGCACGGATTGCTGCTGGAGATTGGGCTCGATGACGTTCTTGTAGAGCATGAAAGCAGCGTAAGCGATGCCTGCAGCGGCGATAAATGCGGCGATCATGATAGCAAACTGCGGCACTAGGCGGTTGCCGACCTGACAGCGTTGCATAAAGAAGTTGTACATCTGGGAGTGACCGCTATTCGCGGTCTTCGAGACCGGCTCGGGGCTCGGTTCTGCTGTGGACTCGGCATTCGCGGGTCCTATCGCAGAGTCCGTTTCGGTATCTGTGGGTTCCATTATGACTTCAGCGGACGATGATTCTCGCTCCGACGGCTCGGCCTTGGGCCCCTCCTCGGCCGCAGTCTTGCCCGAGAGCCCGCCCAAGGGCAGACCGCATTCGGTACAGAACCGCGCATCATCACCAATCTTGCTGCCACATTTGGGGCAAAACATGAACCTTCTTCTCCTATTCCTTTTACTCTCGCTGAGTCGTGAGTTACCCACGTGCCGTTTGTTTCGTAGTTTAACTATTTCTTAAACAAATCGATGGGTCACTTGAACAGACGCATACCCGCTCAAGCAACTCTATACCGGCTAGTTATCCTTGCTCATGACATGGGTGTCAGTGCAAGAAAATCGTTGAACAGGGTTGCTACCTCGAAGTTCGAACCGATACTGAACTTGAAGCCATCTTTATTTACCGAGATGGAGAAATCGCCGCTGATATCCATATCATGCGCGCAGCCAACCACCCCCCCCATTTTTCGGTCCCACCTGTCACGTTATCAGGAGCCCGAAATCGAAGAGATGGTAAAAGCCGCTTGGGGCACATGTGGTTCCATATGCCCCAAGCGGCTATTTCGATTGCTTATGTCACAAAGAAACCTAGGTGACCTGTTTACACGCGCTAGCGCGCCGGGTCGATAGCCACCTTGCCGCTCTCCAGCACGTGGACGCGACCGTCGGCGAGCATTTGTACGACCTCGGGATACAGCACATGCTCGATCGCATGGATGTGCTCCTCGAGCGTGTCGACGTCCCAGCCCTCCTCAACAGCCAGCGCACGCTGGGCGATGATGGGGCCGTTGTCGTAGATCTCGTTGGCAAAGTGCACGGTCACGCCGGTCACCTTGACACCGCGAGCAAACGCATCGTCAATCGCATGGGCACCGGTAAAGCTCGGCAGCAGCGCCGGATGCAGGTTGACCACGCGATTGGGGAACGCCGCCAGCAGCGGCGTGTGCACCATGCGCATATAGCCGGCCATCACCACGTACTCGCAGCCTCGCTCGAGCAGCTCGTGCGCGATAATCTCGTCGGCGGCGATAGGGTCAGCATAGACATCCTTGGAAAGGGTCAGCGTCTGAATACCCGCACGCTCGGCACGCTGCAGACCCTTGGCCGAGGGACGGCTCGAGACCACAAGCTCAATCGAAGCATTGAGCTTGCCGGCGGCGATAAGGTCGATCAGCGCCTGCAGGTTGGTGCCAGAGCCGCTGATGAGCACGCCAATCTTGAGCGGCTCGGCCGTATCGGTGCCGGTCGGACGGGTATACAGGCCCCAAGCCAGGCCCTCGGTAGCAGCCATCTGCTCGTTAGCGTTCATCGGAGTACACGACCTTACCGGAACCCTCGACGCACTCGCCCACGCGGAACGGCTTCTCGCCCAGAGCGACCAGGGCCTCGGTCACGGCAGCCTCGTCCTCGGGGGCAACGATCAGGCACAGGCCGACGCCCATGTTGAAGGTTTTGCATGCCTCGTTGGGCGCGAGCTCGGCCTGACGCGACACGTAGGTGATGACGGGCGGAACATCCCAGCCCATCTCGGCGCCGTTACGGGTGACCACGGCGTCGACGTCGTCGGCGAGCGCGCGGTTGAGGTTCTCGGTGATACCGCCGCCGGTGATGTGGGCGATGGCGTGCACGTTGGCGTCGCCGCGCAGCAGCTCCAGAATCGGCTTGACGTAGATGCGCGTGGGGGCCAGCAGAGCGTCGGCCAGCGAAGCACCGTCGAGCTCCTCGAGCGGACGGCTCAGTTCCTCGGCCTTAGCGGCGGCCTCGGGCGTGCCCGGCTTGATGCCGTCAACACCGATGACCTTGCGCACGAGTGAGTAGCCGTTGGAGTGCACGCCGGTGGAAGGCAGGCCCAGGATCACATCGCCGGGGCGAACGTTCGCGGGGTCGAGCATCTTGGGACGATCGACAACACCCACGGTAAAGCCGGCGAGGTCGTAATCGGCCGGAGCCATGACTCCGGGGTGCTCGGCCATCTCGCCGCCCACGAGCGCGCAGCCCGCGAGCTTGCAGCCGTCGGCCACACCCTTGATGATCTTTGCCATGTGCTCAGCCTCAATGTGACCGATGGCAACGTAATCCAGGAAGAACAGCGGCTCGGCGCCCGAAGCCAAAATGTCATTGACGCACATGGCGACCAGGTCCTGGCCCACCGTCTCGTGACGGTCCATGATCTGGGCGAGCACGAGCTTGGTGCCCACGCCGTCGGTGCCGCTAATCAGGATCGGGTCTTCCATATCCTTAAGCGCGGCGGCCGAGAACAGGCCGCCAAAGCCACCGATGCCGCCGATGACCTCGGGGCGGTTGGTGTCCTTGACCATCTGCTTAATAGCGTCGACGGCGCGGCCGCCCTCGGCGGTATCGACGCCGGCGTCCTTGTACGTCACATGCTTGCTGTCGCTCATCTGAGCCTTCCTCTCCCACTACCGTCTGACGAGCAGGCGCCAAACGGTGCTCATAGTTGCGCCATTTCGGCGCGCGCCATAACAGCACGCGCCGTCATATCAACAAAACAGCAGGTAAAACCTACCAAAATAAACCTGTCCCTACATGGCAGGTTTTAGGCCTCACCGTGTTCCTCTTCCCAGCTGCGGTCGTCATATTTCTCGACCACGGCGTCGTCGTCAAAGTGTAGCGGCTTGTCCAGGTTGCGGGGCTTAAAGCCCTCCATGAATTTGTCGCGGCCAAAGCTCTCGGGAATCGCCACGGGATAGCGGCCGGTAAAGCACGCATCGCAGTAGCCGCCCTTGGGCATGACCTTCAGCAGGCCCTCGACCGAAAGGAAGGCCAGCGAATCGGCGCCAATGTACTCGCGGATCTCATCGACCGTCTTGTTGGCGCTGATGAGCTGCGACTGCACGTCGGTATCAATACCGTAGAAGCACGGCCAGATGACCTCGGGCGAGTTGATGCGAATGTGAATCTCCTTGGCGCCGGCGTTGCGCAGCATCTTGACGAGCTGCACCATGGTGGTGCCGCGCACAATGGAGTCGTCGATGACGACCAGGCGCTTGCCCTCGATGTTGTCGCGCAGCGGGTTGAGCTTCATGCGCACGCCCATGGCACGCAGCTCCTGCGTGGGCTCGATAAACGTACGGCCCACATAGCGATTCTTGATGAGGCCCTCGCCAAAGGGAATGCCGCTCTCGTGCGAATAGCCCTCCGCGGGCGGCAGGCCGGAGTCGGGCACGCCGATGACCAGGTCGGCCTCGACGGGCTCCTCGTGTGCCAGCTGACGACCCATGTCGTAACGGCAGGCGTAGACGCTCTTGCCGTTCATGATCGAATCGGGGCGGGCAAAGTAGACCTGCTCAAAGATGCAGTTGGCCGGTTCTTCAGCTGCAGGCACACCCTGCTCGGATACCAGGCCCTCGGCGCTGATGCGCAAAATCTCACCGGGACGGACGTCGCGGACGTACTCGGCGCCCACGATATCGAGCGCGCAGGTCTCGGAGGCGACGACCCAGCCGCCGGCGCGGGTGACATGGGTGGTGGCGTCAACCGTCGCGGCGCCGTCCTGCGACGGCAGCTGCGAAACGGATGCGGCATCGGCCTGGTCCAAGCCCTCGTCCACCAGCTTGCCCAGCACCAGCGGGCGAATGCCGTGCGGGTCGCGGAAAGCGTAGAGCGCCTGCTCGTTGATGAGCGTCATGGCGTAGCCGCCGCGCACGAGCTCCATGGTCTTGCGAATGCCCTCGCGCAGGTGGCCTGTACGCTGAGTAAAGTAGCCGATGAGTTTGGTCGCGACCTCGGAATCCGAGTTGGAGAGGAACGGCACGCCCAGCTCGATCAGCTGGCGGCGCAGCTCATCGGTGTTGACGAGGGTGCCGTTGTGCGCGAGCGCGATAATGACGCTATTGATGGTAGAGAGGTGCGGCTGCGAGGCTTCCCAGCTCTTGGCGCCGGCGGTGCCATAGCGCACGTGGCCCACGGCCAGCTGGCCGGAGAGCGTCGACAGGTCGGCGTTGGAGAACACGCGATCGAGCAGTCCCAGGTCTTTGCGAACCATAACCGTGCCGCCATCACCCACGGCGATTCCCGCCGATTCCTGGCCGCGATGCTGCAGCGCACGCAGACCAAAGTACGTCAGTCGAGCCACGTCGCGATCGGGTGCCCACACACCAAAGATGCCGCATTCCTCATGCAGCTGGTCGGAGTCCGGATCATACGTCGACATGGTCGTCACCTGTCCCGCGGCACGCTCGGCCGCGCGGATGGTTTCTTGAGACATGGCATCCCCTCAGAGCCTCGTTATTTGACGTTACCTGCCCTATTATACGCACGGCAAGACAAGCACTCCCGCGCATGAACAGCGCTTTTTAAAAGCCCACCGAGCTAATAATCAGTTTTGTTGCCAAACATTTTATCGGTCTGTCCAGTGCAAGCGCCCGCGCCCCCCAGATGGCCGCCACGTCCACCGTTGGGGATTACAAAGTTGCAATTGGGACGTTCGTCCTGTCTTTTGGCAGGTCGGCGGCGTATCCTTATAACCTACAACAAAGCGAGAAAGGTTCTGTATGGATCGAAACGAACTCGACCCCAGCGTCCCCAGCGCCACGGAGGTCAAGAAGATCCCCCTCATCATTAAGGTGTACGCCGTCCTGTGCATCCTTTCCGGCGTGGGCACGCTCCCGTCGGTCGCTGCCTTTATGTGGCAGGTCATCACCGCGCTCATCAACGGCAACGCCGCCGCCAAGCTCGGCGAAAACACGCTCGTCGCGGTCGGCCTTATCGTCGCCGGCATCATGCTCTCGGCGGCGAGCGCGGTCATCTTAATCATCTTTGGCCTGGATCTCATCAAGAACCAGCGTCGCAACGCCGCGCGCCTGTCCTATATCCTTATCGCGTTTACCGTCGTCGAACTTTTGGTCGACGTGATGCTCCAGGGTATCGGGCCGTTCTTGCTGCGCCCCGCCATCCAGCTCGGCATCCTCGTCGCGCTTTCGGCCACCGTCGACCCCACGCTTCGTCAGGAGCGCGAACTGCAGCGCCGCCTGCAGGAGATGCTCGATCGCGACGCCGCCGCCGAGGGCATGCTCGGCCGCGATGAGACCGGCGAAGGCTACATCAAGCTCAACTACTTCAACCTGTTCTGGGTATTCTTTGTCTGCTGCGTGCTCGGCCTAATCCTGGAGGACATCTGGCACATGACGGTCGACGACCCGGGCGTCTACCAAAACCGCGCCGGCATGCTGTTTGGGCCCTTCAGCCCCATCTACGGATTTGGCGCCGTGCTCATGACCATGGTGCTCAACCGCTTCTACAAAAAGAACCCCATCATTATCTTTTTGGTGAGCGCCGTGCTCGGCGCAAGTTTTGAGGTGTTCGTGGGCTGGTTTATGCAGACCTCGTTCGGTGTGGTCTCGTGGAACTACTCGCACATGAAGCTCTTTGGCATGCCCGATCCGCTCGCCGTGCTTACGGGCGGGCGCACCTGCACGGGCTTCGCCTGCCTGTGGGGCCTGGGCGGACTTATCTGGATCAAACTGCTGCTGCCGAGATTGCTCAAGCTCATTAACATGATTCCCTGGAAGAGTCGCTACTCGGCCACCGTCATCTTCACTATCATCATGCTGGTCGACGGCGTCATGACGCTGCAGTCGCTCGACTACTGGTACCAGCGCGTCAACGGCACGGAGCCGGATATTCCCGTCGCGCAGTTCTACGGCAAGTATTTCGATAACGACTACATGGAGAACCGCTTCCAGAGCATGACCATGAGCCCCAAGGATGCGACGCGCGTGTAGCGCCCACCGCGCCCAAAACGCAAAATGCCCGCCGGTATCACACGTACCGGCGGGCATTTTTATAAACGAGCCTTCTATCGACGCAAGCCTCTACGCCTCGCGCTCGACCTCGCTCGCGCACTCATTTTTGATGGTACCGACGAGCGCCCGCAGTGCATCGACAACATGCGGGCGAATGTCCCCGCCAATGAGCACGAGCATGATGTCGTCGCCTACGGCGAGCTCGCCGCTCGCCAGCCACACGCGCACATAGCCGATACCCGGCATCGCGCGCGTTGCCTCGATAGCGGCCTGTACCTTTTCGGCATCGAAGCCAAACACCATGCCGCCCACCTTATGCCCAGGCGCCACGCCATCGGTCTCGACTCCGCGCACCTCAGCCTTGGGCGTCGCGCGCACCACACCGTTATGCGTCAGATACATACCGCACGCAGGTGCCGACAGATCGGCCTTGGCCTCGCGCAGCCAAGCATCAATCGAAGGCATCGTTTTACCATTCTCAAGCATCATTTCCCCTTTCACCGTCATCGAATAGCTCATTTGGGACGGGGCTCTTTTAGCTACTCTCAACAATCTATTCCTCGACCGGCGTGAGCACCATGACGGCGCGCGTATTGCTAAATGACAGCGAGCGGCAGGTCACAAGCGTTACGACCTTGGTTGCCGAAGCGGCGCGGTCGCCTGCGTCACTCGCCACGGCAGAGGCACCGTCGAGGATCTCGGACAGGTAGTTCTTGAGTCCGTCGTCGCCCTCAAAATTGGTCGTGCGCGCCTTGGCATACGTGTCCTCGACCACCTTGGTCGCCAGCGGACGCAACTTATACGTCGCATCGCGCGTGATGTAGTACACATATTCAATGCTATCGAACGTTGCCTGGTCAGTCGTATCCGAAATCACGTTGAACATCGACCCATCGTTCATATGGTGGCCGTAGATCGTGGTCTGCTGGTCGACCATTCCCGGCGCGGTGTCATCGCTATCCAAGAAGATGGCACCCGAGGCGTTAGACGTGCCATCGAACAGCATGTTGAGGTATTTGGAGTTGTTGTTGGTCTGCACCACGGGATAGTTGATGTTGGTTCCCGGCACGTAAATCCAACCCACAATCTCGGGGTTCGTCTGAGCAAGCGCATCAAAGTCGATAATCGGCACGCCGCTGGCGTCCTTATCGCTTACATATTGCTTCTCGATTTTCTGATACGAATCGCTCGCCTGCTTATAGCCAATCTGGGCATTAATAAAAATAGCGGCGGCGGCGACAATCAGACCGATACCGATGATGATGAGCAGAATGGGAATAATGGAGCGGCGCTTTTTGCGCGGCGGCTCGGTGCAATCCGACGGCGCGGCATGCGATGAAGACCGGGACGGCTTCTTAGCGGAGCTATAAGACGAAGGACGATATGCGGCCGGCGCGTCCTGTCGACGATGCGTCGCCGGTGTCACGGGGCGCGGCGCGCGCGGCTGCTGAGGAGAGGATGTCCGACCCTGCTGTGCCGCACGGGCAGCACCCGGCTTCGACGGATCGGGAATCTGAGAAGCCTTGAATCGTTTTCCCTGATAATCGGACATGGCTCTCCTTATACTGCGGTGAAACGGCGGAACGCTTAGGCGTCAGCCATCTCCTGCTTCATCTTCTCGATAACCTTGCGGTACTCGGGGTCGCAAGCACCCAGAATCTGTGTGGCATAGATGGCGGCGTTCTTGGCGCCGTTGATGGCAACGCAGGCCACGGGCACGCCCGAAGGCATCTGCACCATCGACAGCAGCGAATCCATGCCGCCCAGGTCACTCGTCTTCATAGGCACGCCGATAACCGGCAGCGGCGTAAAGGCAGCCACGACACCACCCAAGTGGGCGGCCTTGCCGGCAGCGGCGATAATCACTTTGATACCGCGATCGGCGGCAGTCGAAGCCCACTCGTGGACCTTCGCCGGTGTGCGGTGTGCGCTCGCAATGACAAGCTCATAGGGCACGCCCAGCGCCTCGAGCTCGGCGGTGCAACCTTCCATAACGCCCAGATCGGACTTGGAACCCATGATGATCCCGACAACCGGCTTTTGATCTGCCATAAACAAAGACCTCCTGTTGAGAGCGGCGACGCGGCGGATCCGCGACCCTTAACTGCAAATAAATCAAGTATAGCCGCCGATGCTGATGTGTTCGGCGGGAGACGGAACGCTTTGCGAGATTAGGGCCGAAGGGTCGGAGCTTTCTGCCTACATTCAAAAAGCGTGCCCACCGTCCTTGGGTGGGGCGTCGGGCACGCTTGCTTAGCTGTTGCTGGGGCTACTTAGCCTTGCTGCGACGATGGAAGAAAGCGCCGATCGCGGCGATGATGGCGCCAAGACCACCGACGGTCGCGACGGTCGCCGCCGTCTGGTCTCCGGTATTGGGAATCGCCGAACCGTTCTTCTTGCTGCCCTGGGCCTTGTCGCCTGCGGGCTTGCCCGCCTGGTTGCCGCCGTTCGAGCCATTGCCGGAACCCTGGTTGCCCGAGCCGCCCTGGTTGCCGGAATCGGCATCCTTGAGGCTCTCAATGGCCAGCTTGAGCTGGCCATAGGCCGCCTGGATCTGGGTGTCGGAAGCATCCTCATCACCCAAGACGTCCTCGGCGTAGGTAATGGCATCCGTCAGGGCCTTGACAGACTCGGCCGTCTTGCCCCTGGTGTCAGTCTCCTTCGCCTGCTTGACCAGAGCCTTGAGCTGCTTCTTAGTCGGATTCTCGACCGGGGCCACCGGGGTCTTCTCGAGCGCGCCGCGGGCGCTCTCGAGCGCCCTGAGCGCCTGGTCGACCTCGTCCTGCGTGGCGTTCTCGTCACTCAAGATGGCGCGGGCGCTCGCCAGGGCGTTCTCGAGCGCCGTCCAGGAGGCCTCGGTGTAGTCACCGGCCTTGAGGTCGCCGGCAGCAACCTCGGCATCAACCTTTTCGATCGCGGTAGCGAGATCATCCTTCGCCACCGGATCGGGGACGGCCGTACCGTAGAACTTGAGCTCCGCCATGCTGCAGTAGGCATCAACGTCGCCACCGCCGGCGTGAATCACCTTGACGGTCACGTAGCGACCGCGCGCGGCGCCAAAGCTCATCTGCTTCCAGTCGCCACGGTCGGTGAGCACGCGGCCGTCGTTGTCGAAGGCGAACGTACCCATCGACGCGGCGGTGCCCATCTCATAACCGTCGGCAGTGTCGGAGACCAGTATCTCGGCCTCGAAGATATCGCCGTTAGTGCCGCCGTCCTGGCGCGGCAGGAATGTAACGTCGGTGAGATCGTAGTCGCGGCCCAGGTCGACACTCAGATACTGGGGCATACCGGTCCCATGGGCCCAGTCGCTGTGCCAAAGCGTCCGCTCGTCGCCGTCGAGAGCGTTGACGGCGTTGCTGCCCTCGTAGTCGGCCTCACTCGAGAAGTCGGCCACCTTGACGTTCTTGCGGTTCTCGGGCGTGTTGATGAGGATCTTCTCATCGACAGGGCGCATCTTGAGGCCGTCGATTGCCTTCTCGATCTTGGCAGTGGCGTCTGCGACATCCTTCTTGCTATAGCTGCCCTGGCCGCTGTCGAGGAGCTTCCGAGCCGCCTCGACCGCAGTGGTGAGAGCTGCATAGGAATCCTTGGTGTAGACGGACTCGCTGTAGCCCGCGGCCTTGGAAAGCGCTGCCACGAGCGCAGAGGTATCGACACCAGCCTTGACCTCGACCTCATAGGATGCGGTCTTGGAGGGGTCGAGTACCGACGCCACCGTGATCTTTGCCTTGCCGGCCTTGTTGGCACGCAGGTAGTAGCTCACGCTATCGCCAGCCTGAACAGCGGAGACGCTTACCACAGAGGGGTCGGAGCTCTCGACCGTCACATAGGGGTAGCCAGCGCTCTCAGGCGTAGCCTTGGCGTCGACGGGCGTAATGTCGCCTTCAAAGAACTCGGTCTGGTTCTTGCCTAGCTCGACACCCTCGATGGCCTCGACACCCTGCGTGTAGTTGAAGTTGACCTCACGCAGTGTGAGCATCTGGTCACCCGATGCCTCAAGCGGCGTGACCTCGACCTTGTTCGCCTTCTTGCCCTTGTTCTCGGCAGAGAGGTCAAAGGCGTAGCGAGCCAGGAAGGAATCGTACTCCCCGCCCGCGAACTCTTGGATCGAGCCATCCTCGAACGTCACGACGGCCTTGATCTTCTGTACGGTTCCGTTGCCGCCGTTGCGGTTAACGACCTCGACGCTATCGAGTTTCGACGGCGTCTTAAATGCGAATGTCATCGTGGTGGGAAGCTTCACGTAACTCGGCAGCTTACCCTCGCTGTCCCAGTTGCCACTCCAGTTCCACAGGAACTCAAAGCCGTTGTCGCCCTCGTTATTATCGAACAGCGCGTTATAGCTCTTCTGCTGGATAAGTTTCTCGACGTTGGTCCCGTCGTCGGTCGTGAGCTCATCGTTGGTCATCGTGATGTTGAAGGCATCCTGGGCGTACTCGGCGACCGTTGGCTGAGGAACGTCCGGCATCGTCACCGTGCCGTCGCTCGCAAACTCAAGTGCGTCGCATGCCGGGCCGATAAGCCAAGATGTCGAGGGCAGTTCGACCTTTCCGGCGGTCTTGGCCTTGAGCTTGAAACTCGCCACCGCGCCAGTACCGTTGTAGAGCTTGCCATCGCCGCGGTTGGCAAAGGCGAGATTGATAGTCTGCGTTCCGTCCACGAACTGGACCTTCTCGCGAGACAGGTTCTCCATGCCGGCAGTCGAGCCGTCCTGCGCGATGCTCTCGGACACAAACTCGAACTGGTCGCTCTTGAAGTTGACGAGGGCGCCCAGGGCGTTGACGTTCTTGGCGTCGGCCGCATAGACATCAACGGTGATCTCATCACCGGCCTCGACCTCGGTCTTGCTCGGAATCACCGCGAGCGAACCTGCGACCTTGCCCTTTTGTTTAGTGCCGCCGTCAAGACCCGCCATGGTGAACGAGTAATCGTAGACGTCGTAAACGCCGTTATCGTTGAGGTCGGCGAAGTGGTCGCGGATCTGCGAACCGAACGTCGGGGTATCGGGCTCGCGATTCTCGAGGCCCAGATAGTTCTTCATGTTGGAGTAGTCTCCGTCGGAGATCGTGGCCTTGTTGAGGTTGGAGCCCACGGCGAAGCCATCCGTGCCGTCGGTCTTGTAGATGGCAATCTCGGACGCGGAGAAGAAATTGCCGACCGAGGCGAGCGGTGTCATGCGCACGTAACGGGCGGCCACGGTGCCGTCAAACGCTACCGTCTTACAATCAGCGGAACGTGCCCAATCGACCTCCTGGCTCGTCCAGTGGACGCCATCGAGACTCGTCTCAACACGCATCTTGGTCACGGTGCCGTTGCCGGCGTCATCGCGCGGATAGTACTCGAGCTTATCGAGCTTGTAAGCGCGTCCATAGTCAACGGTAAGCGCCTTGCCCAGATCGTTGCCACCGGAGTGGAAACCGCCGTCGCCCGACTGGAACTCATGGTCGAAGGCGAGCTCGGCCTTATGGCTGCCGTAAAGTGAGCCCTCCCAGGTGATTTCCTCGGCGTCGGGGACGTTCCGCCACGGATCGAGTGCGGAGTTCGCCTCGAGCACATCGCTCCAGGCGGAGTAACCTTCGGCGTTGCGCGAACGAATCTGGTAGGTGTGCTTGCTATTGTAGGCGAGGTCGGTGTGCGTGAACTCGGCCGCATCACCCACGGCAAACACAGTGCCGTCGACCTTAAGGTCGTAGGAGGTAGCACCATCGACCTTTCCCCAGGTGAGCTTGATGCTCGTTGGGGTCGTGGCGTCCTCGGGGGCAGCAAGGTTCGTGGGTGCGGAGAGGTTCTCGTTGAGGCGATCGGCTGTGAGCGTGGCGTCGGCGTTCACGAAACCGCCCAGCTCAAGCGTCTGCGCCGCTGCAGCAACATCGGTCTTCGCGAACTTGACGTAGACCTTGGGGTTCGTGGTGATCTTGGTGTTGTTGAAGCTCTCGCCCTGCTCGGCCTCGGTGCCGTCCGCATCGCTGCCGTAGTGGTTGAGGTTGGGGGTCTCGCTGTAGAAGTAGACCGCCTGGCCGGCCTCGGGGGTCGCGGCGTCAAAGGTCTCCTGCGAGTCGACCTCAACCACGTTGAGTGCGGATCCGCCGTTCTTGGCGACAACGCTCGTGGGCTTGGCGGACACATTGGCCACGAAGGTCGTGGTGCGGTTGGAGTCGTAGCCGTTGTAGCCGCCCTGCGAGGCCTCGGCGGTAAAGGTCGCGGTGCCGCCTGCGGCCTTGGAGCTGTAGACGGTGCTCACATGCTCACCGTAGGAGATATTGTCGATCGTGCCGTAGGAATCGTCCTCAGTCGTGTTGTTCTCGATGGAGGAGCCGTCGTCCTCGTACTGCGTAAAGGTGCCGTCGCCCTCGGTGGCGAAGAACTCGACGATACGCTGGCTGCGGTCGGTACCCTTGGTGTTGGTGTCGCTCACGGCCTCGGGGTTGTTGTTCTCGGCGTACATCGGCACGATAGCGTTGGCCTTCACAAACAGCGGCAGCTTCCAAAGCGGAGCCTCGTAGTTGTTGAGAACCTGGCCGCCGCGATACTGCTTACCCGAGAAGTAATCGATCCAGATGGTGGGATTCTCGTCGGTGCCGTAGTTGGGGAGGTAAATCCCATTGCGAATGTCGTTGCCGTTCTCGTCTGCCTGGGTATCCTGATACACCGGTGCCACTAGGAAGTTCTCACCGAACATATACTGGTACTGCGTCGAAGTGCTTGCGGCGTACTCGGAGTTGTCGGAAAGCAGCATGGCGCGGATCATGGGCAGGCCGGCATCGCCGTTACCCGTGTCGATGTTGGCCGCCGAGGCCGCGCTCGTGTAGATATAGGGCATGAGCTGCGCCTTGAGCTTGAGGTAGAAGCGCGAGATGCCTGTGTAGGGATCGCCGTGCGTCATGGGCGATTTACGGTAGGTGCCCCAACCGTCCATGTCAAGCATAGAGGGCGTGAACGTCTTCCACTGGTAGTCACGCGCAGAGATGATGGGGTCGCCGCCAAAGATGCCATCCATGTCGGAGCCGATGTTGGGGTTGCCCGAAAGACTCTGACCGATATACGTGGGGATATGGAAGCGAATGTACTCCCAGTTACCGCCATACTGGTCGCCGGTCCAAATGCCACCAAAGCGCTGCGTGCCGGCCCAACCATCGAGCGTGATGATGTTGGGGCGCTTGTTAGCGCCGGTCGTCACCGTGTCATAAGCTGTCTTGATGCCATTAAGACCAAAGGAGTAGCCAGATCCAACCCAGGCAACGTCGGTCTTAAGGGTAGTGATGCCTCCCGTCTTGACCTCGGCGTCGAAGTCGCGAAGCAGATGCCACGGGGTCTCAGGGTTGCTGTCGGGCTCAAGGTTGGACTGGGTCCACAAGCCCGTGCTCACACCCTTGGAGTTGGCATACTCGGTGAACTTCTTAAGGTTGTCGACATTGGCACGCACAGCGTTAAGACGGTCGGCCGAGCTCGCTCCGTCGGAGTTGACGCCGCCGGTCTTGTAGTAACCGTTCTGGCCATAGCCGGCGCCGTAACCGTCGTTCGGCAGGAACCAGCCGAGCGGCATGTCGTTGTCCTCGTAGTCATCGATAACCTGACGAGCAGAGAACTGGCGGTCGAAATCGGTCGCTTTCATGTTCTCGGTATCAACCGTAGGGCCCTCACCGTTGAGCGTCTCGGCCGCAAGTGTGCCGTCGAGCTTGTAGCCCGTCGACATGCCAGACTCGTACTTAACGTCGCCCTTCTCGCTCGAGGACTTGCTGCCCTTGGTCTCCCACTTCTTTTGACCCGAGGTCGTTGACCAGCCATCACGGTTATAGGCATTAAGATGACCAAGGTAGAACCCGTACTCGGGCAGCAGTACCGGGTTACCGGTCACCTTGTAGTAGTCCTGCAGCATCTCGGTTGCCACGTTCGAAGCGCCCTCGTTGGTCGCCACGAAGTAGTAGGCATCAAACTCATTCTCGCTGTGCAAAGTCGTGACCGTCGATGAGTCCGTGGAACCGAAGTCGTAGGAACCCTCTGCAAACGTGTTTCGGAGTACGCCGTAGCCGTCACTCGTCCAATAAAACGGGTTGGGCGAGGCAACGCCGCCATCGGTCCAGTTGTTCGTGTTGGAGATGGCGATGGTCTGGTTGGTGTGCAGGAAGCGTCCGTTCTGGGTGCCGCCGCCAAAGAAGTTCTCGGACTTCTCCTTGGCGAGCGTCTGGACGGTACCCTTCTTATCAAGGTCGAGGGACGCGGACTCGGAAACCACGACACGGTCGCCTGACTTGATACTCATCTTGCCGGTCGCCTTGTCCAGGATCACGGTCGCCTTTCCGCCGGTGATCTCGATAGTGTCGCCCTTGTCGGCAACCGTCGCACTCGGCTTGCTGTAGGTGTCCGAGGTATCGGGCTGAGCCTGGATTTTAGCCGTGTGGGACTTACTGCGCGGTGTGGCGTAATCGGAAAACTCACCCTTGGGGTCGACGTTATAACGGAAAATACCGTCCTCGAGGAACGTAATACGGCCCTTGATGCCGTCAGCGAAATCGATGTCGACGACATTCGAGGCAGACTGGGACACGGTCGCTGAGTCGACGCCCTTGAGTGGCGTGGCAATCGCCTGTTGGGGATTGGCAAACACGAGCGTCGCTGCAGTGGCAACGAGGACCGCGCTTCCCTTCACCCACCGTTTCGTAAAAATGGAATTCCTGCGCACCTGGTCTCCTTTCTTCCGAGATGCTGAGGTGCCGAGGACGCCCCCCGGCAGCATGGGAAAACGTATCAAACGGGGATGTTCGGTACATTCCGCACAATGGGGCCACCCGTTACCAAGGGGCCAACTGGTAGTAACCAGATAGCCACCTACTTGGTCATATCAATATATGGGAGCACTTGCGCAACCAAGTTCGGAAGTCCACCAGCGGCAGTAAAATGAGCGTCAACGGCAAGGTGGGCTTAATAAGCCATACCAATTGGTTCTTCAGTCAAATACCAATCTAGCAAAAATGTACTGTTTATCTGGTATTACACAGACCATACCTTTCCCTCGGGAACTGGGCTTCGCGAAGTTTCCCGAGAGAAAAGCTCGACCGCCGCCCTGCGACCTACCGGAGATTGCTATGACGTACGTTGGCTGATTTGGTTTGGAATGAGAGGTTGACGGAGGATGGTGGACAGTTAGTTCAGATTTGTATTTTTTGGCCGGGTCCTTACGTGCAAACGTATCGTTTTGAAGCCGTTTTAGACCCAATAACGCCCTTTTCTCATTCCTGACTGCGCATCCTTGTCGCATCAGACCGCCAAGAACGACTCATTTGAGCTCAAATCGGCCTTTTCCACCCTCACAAAAATACAAATCTGAACTAACTGTCCAGCGGCACTCTCAGCCAGCCACAAAAAGGTCCTCCGGTGAATGCAATTCACCGGAGGACCCCATACAAAACGTGGGCTCTGCCCACACTCACTTTTTATTCAGCCCTAGTCATCGCGCAAAGCCCCTTCGGCAGCACACGGTGCAACCGAGTCACCGTAGGCCGGGGCGGAGGGGCTGAGTTTCCCCCTTCGCTCCGGCTGCAAGCAGAGTCGCTCAGTGAGAAACTCAGCCCCCTCCGCCCCGGCCGGCCAGCTCAATCTACACCGTGTACTGCGGCAGGTCCTGCAGGGCGATGACGTCCATGCCCATGTCGTTGGCGCTGCCGTGACCCTGCTGGTCCTCGCGCACCGCCTCGATGGCACTCACATACGTGTTGGCGGCAGACATCGCGGTCACGCAGGTCACACCGCGTCGCACCGCCTCGGTGCGCAGCAGATAGCCGTCGCCGCGCGAGCCCGGACCGTACGGCGTGTTGATGATCACCGCGATCTTGCCATCGGCGATGAGGTCGCCGATGTTGGGGCGCTCGCCGTCGTGCGGGCCGCTAATCTTCTCCACGATCTCGCACGTCACGTTGCCTCCACGCAGCACGCGCGCCGTACCCTCGGTGGAGCAGATGTCAAAGCCCAGGTAACGCAGGATACGCGCGACCGAAAGGATGTGGCGCTTGTCGCGGTCGCACACGCTGATGAATACCTTGCCGGCGCTCGGGTCGGGCAGCCTGTAGTCGATCGCCAGCTGCGTCTTGGCGTATGCCTCGGGATAGCTCTTAGCGATACCCATGACCTCGCCCGTCGACTTCATCTCGGGCCCCAGGATGACGTCGGCGCCCGGGAAACGACCCCAGGGCATAACGGCTTCCTTCATGCAGAACCAGTCCAGCTGACGTTCGTCGCTCGGCAGGCCCAAGCTCGCGATGGAATCGCCTGCCATGATGCGCGCCGCGCATTTGGCCAGCGGCACGCCGGTGGCCTTGGAGATAAACGGCACGGTACGGCTGGCGCGCGGGTTGGCCTCGATCACGTAAACGGTCTCGCCCTTAATGGCGTACTGCACGTTGACCAGACCGCGCACGCCCAGCGTCATCGCGATGCGGCGCGTGGTCTCGCGGAGCTTCGCCTGCAGGCTCTCGCTAAAGCTGAACGGCGGGATGCAGGTCGCGGAGTCGCCGGAGTGAATACCGGCTTCCTCGATATGCTCCAGGATGCCGCCGATGTATACCTCTTCGCCATCGCACAGGGCGTCGACGTCGGACTCGATCGCACCCTCCAGGAAGCGGTCCAGGTACACCGGGTAGTCGGGGCTAATGCGCGCAGCCTCGGCCATGTAATCGCGCAGATGCTCGGCATCGTAGGCGATCATCATGCCGCGGCCGCCCAGCACATAGCTCGGGCGCACCAGCAGCGGATAGCCGATGTGCGCGGCCACGGCCTCGGCCTCCTCAAACGAGGTGGCCTGGCCCGCCGGCGGGTACATGATGCCCAGCTTGTCGAGCAGAGCGGCGAAGCGCTCGCGGTCCTCGGCAAAGTCGATGGCATCGGGCTTGGTGCCCATAATGTTCACGCCGCTCTCCTCGAGCATGCGCGCCAGCTTAAGCGGGGTCTGGCCACCGAGCGTCACCACGACGCCGTCGGGGCGCTCGACATCGATAACGTCCATGACGTCCTCGTAGGTGAGCGGCTCAAAGTACAAGCGGTCCGAGGTGTCGTAGTCAGTCGAAACGGTCTCGGGGTTGCAGTTGACTATGATGGTCTCGAAGCCGCGAGCCGCCAGTGCGTAGCTCGCGTGCACGCAGCAGTAATCGAACTCGATACCTTGGCCAATGCGGTTGGGGCCGGCGCCCAGGATCATCGCCTTGGGCTTGTCCGCCGGCGTGGTCTCGTCGGGAGCCACGCACTTCTTGGCATCCGGGCTCGTGCGGTAGATGTTCTCGTACGTCTTGTAGTGGTACTCCGTGGCGCTCGAAAACTCCGCAGCGCAGGTATCGACCGTCTTCATGCTGGGAACCACGCCCAGACCCTTGCGATAGGCGCGCACAAAGCGCTCGTCCGAGCCGGTCAGCGCGGCAATCTCGGCGTCGCTCGTGCCGTACTGCTTGAGCAGGCGCATCGCGTCGGCGTCGATATCCTCCACACGCAGGCCGCGGATGCTCTCCTGGACCTGCACCATGTCGTTGATGCGGTTGAGATACCACGGGTCGATGCCGCAAATGGCATGGATACGCGCAACGTCCCAGCTGCGGCGCAGGGCCTCGACCACAAAGAAGATGCGATGCTCGGTCGGGGTTGCCACGGCCTGGGCGAGCTCATCGTCGCTCAACTTTTCGGCGCCCTCCTTGCCGCCGGCGCAAATGCCCTGGTGCCCATCCTCCAGCGAGCGCATGGCCTTGCCAAAGGCCTCCTCAAAGGTGCGGCCGATCGCCATGATCTCGCCCACGGCCTTCATGCGCGTGGTGAGCGTGGGGTCGGTGCCCTTGAACTTCTCGAAAGCAAAGCGCGGCACCTTGACCACGCAGTAGTCGATCGTGGGCTCAAAGCAGGCGGGCGTGGCCTTGGTGATGTCGTTGACGATCTCGTCGAGCGTATAACCCACGGCCAGGCGAGCGGCGGCCTTGGCGATGGGGAAACCCGTGGCCTTGGAGGCCAGCGCGGACGAACGGCTCACGCGCGGGTTCATCTCGATGACAATCAGGCGGCCGGTCTGGGGGTTCACGGCAAACTGCACGTTGGATCCGCCGGTCTCGACGCCAATCTTCTCCAGAATGGCGAGCGAGGCGACACGCATGCGCTGATACTCAAGGTCGGAGAGGGTTTGTGCCGGCGCCACGGTGATGGAGTCGCCGGTATGTACGCCCATGGGGTCGAGGTTCTCGATGGAGCACACGATGATGCCGTTGCCGGCGTGGTCACGCATGACCTCCATCTCGTATTCTTTCCAACCCTCGATGGACTCCTCGACCAGCACCTCGTGGGCGGGCGAGAGCTCCAGGCCCTGGCTCACGATGGAGACGAGTTCCTCGTGGGTATGCGCGATGCCGCCACCGGCACCGCCGAGGGTAAAGCTCGGACGCAGCACGCAGGGATATCCCACGCGCTCGGCGATGGCCTCGGCGTCAGCCACGCTGTAGGCGTAGCCCGAGCGCGCGACCTCCAGGCCAATCTCGGCCATGGCCTCGTTAAAGAGTTTGCGGTCCTCGCCGCGCTCGATAGCGGCCAGGTCGCAGCCGATCATCTCGACGCCGTACTTGTCGAGCGTGCCGTCTTTCGCCAGCTCGACGGCGGCGTTCAGACCGGTCTGGCCGCCCAGCGTGGGCAGCAGCGCGTCCGGGCGCTCTTTCTTGATCACGCGCTCGATAAACTCGGCGGTGATGGGCTCGACATAGGTGCGGTCGGCCAAGCCCGGGTCGGTCATGATGGTCGCCGGGTTGGAGTTGACCAGGATGACCTCAAAGCCATCCTCCTTGAGCACCTTGCAGGCCTGTGCGCCGGAGTAGTCGAACTCACAGGCCTGGCCAATGACGATAGGGCCCGAACCAATAACGAGGATGCGCTTGATGTCAGTACGTTTAGGCATGTTAGTTCTCCTCGGTCGCAGCGTTCTCGGACTCGGCGAAATTCCAGCCGGCGAGGCGGTCCTTCGCGGTGTCGATGTCCAGGTAGTTCTCCTCGCCGTCCATGAGTCGCGTAAAGGCGGTAAAGAGATAGTGGGCATCGGTGGGGCCAGGCGAGGCCTCGGGATGGTACTGGACCGAGAAGCACGGCGCGTCGAGCAGCTGAATGCCCTCGGCGGTGCCATCATTGAGGTTTACGTGCGTCAGGCGAATGCGGCCAAAGCGCTCGTTCATCACAACCGGCGCGATACCGCGGCGTACCCAGGCGCGCAGATCGCCATCGGCCACATGCTCGGTCTCGCCGCCCGAAAGCTCGGGGACAAGCTTGCCCAAGCTGGGGAACAGCAGGCCGAAACCATGGTTTTGCGCGGTAATCTCCACGCGGCGGCTGACCAGATTCATAACCGGCTGGTTGCCGCCACGGTGACCGAATTTGAGCTTTTCCATCTGGGCGCCGCATGCCAAGCTGATCATCTGGTGACCGAGGCAAATACCAAAGACCGGCACCTTGTCGATCAGCTGCTGCACCTGCTCGCAGGTCTCCACCACGGCATCGGGGTCGCCGGGGCCATTGGACAAAAAGACGCCATCGGGATTCATGTCGAGCACCTGACGCGCGGGCGTATCCCACGGCACGACGGTGAGGTCGCAGCCGGCACGGACCAGGCCCTCCAGGATGCCGCGCTTGACACCGCAGTCGTACGCGACCACGCTGTGGCGGGCGGGGGCGGCAGGAGCCAGCGCAAAATTATGCTCGGCGGGCAGGTCGCTCGCAGCAAAGGCATGGGGCTCAGAGCAGCTCACGGTCTTAACCAGGTTCTCGCCGACCAGCGTGGGCGCGGCGGACAGGCGCTCGACAAGCTCGTCGACGTCAAAGATTTCCGTCGAGATAATGCCCATCTTGGAACCGTTGTCGCGCAGGTGGCGCACGAGAGCGCGGGTGTCGACGCCCTCGATAGCAACGATGCCGTGGGCACGCAGATACTCCGGCACGCTGACGGCCGAGCGCCAGTTGGAAGGCGTGGCGCACATGTCGCGGACGATCATACCGCGCATGGCGGGAGCGCTCGCGGGGCGAGCGGTATCGCCGGGGAAGGCCGACTGGACGTCGGTCTCGTCGATGCCGTAGTTACCGATCTGCGGATAGGTCATGGTTACGATTTGGCCGGCATAGCTCGGGTCGGTCATGACCTCAAAGTAGCCCTCGAGCGACGTGTTAAAGCAGACCTCGCCGGTTGCGGTGCCCTCGGCACCACATGCACGGCCATAAAAAAAAGTCCCATCCTCAAGATACAGGATGCAGGGACCGCAGGTGCCCTTGCTGGTTTTAGCCAGCATACGCTGGCACAGCTCGCTAGGCGCGACGGTGCGGGCGGCAGCGCCCGCAATATGGTTGTTCGCCATAGTTCTCCTTCCCGGTCTCACAGGACCGGCTTAAAGGTGTGTAGTTAGGCCTCGCGGTATTCTAACTGCAAGCATCGCCCATGGCATTAATTACATAGAATTGTTTACAAAATGATAATTATGACTTCCTATGCATAATGATTTTTCTGGGACGGGGATTAAAAAATCATTCTGAGAGCAGGGCTTTGTCGCCAACTGCATACATGACAGGATGATTTTTTAATCCCCGTCCCAGAAAAATCATCCCGCGTGGTCTTATGGCTCACGCGGGATGACATCGTTCTATATGGCTGCGGACTACTTTTGCTTGTCCTGCTCCAGCAGATCGGACGGTGTGCGATCGGGCTTGCCGCCGCGGAAAATCTCGCGGCCATGCAGACGATGCTCCAGGTCACGTTCGGCCTTTTCCTCGTCAATCTTGGTCTGGCTCACCGCCGGGTCCTCGATCAGCGACGAAACCGAGTTCACCTGTTTTTGAATGCGCTCGGCAATGGTGTCGTCCATGCTTACGATGCGCATCTTCCAGTCGATGTTCGTGGCGGTCGATGAGCTCTTGGTCCACACAAACGTCAAAATGGCGCTCTGATGACCCCGAGCGGGGAACATGCCAAAGAAGGAATCGTGCTGGATCCTGCTGTCCTCGTCGATATCGGCGTGAACGTTATACACCACGCGGTCGATCTTATCGTTGAGCAGGGCATTGGTTGCGAGCGCTGCCGCCTGAATCTGCCCGTTGGACAGCAGCTCGAGTTCATTGGCAGAAGACGTGTCCAGCACCGTCACCTCAACCGTGCCCGTGCGTTCATCGGCCTCGTCGACGGTAAAATCGAGCGGGAACTGCGTAAAGCCATTGCCCCATTCAAGTCCACCCTTGAGCGCGGTCGAGACGGTATCCACCGAAACGCTCTCGGAGAGGTTCGCGGTGTTCAGGCGTCGCATCACGCCGTAGCCAATCTGCATGCCAAGAATCAGCACCAAAATGCCGATAACCACGGCCATGGCAGTCTTCGTAATGGTATGGCTAACCTGCGAACCCGAAGGGTCGTCCTCGGACAGCGGGTCGATATGTTTTGCCTGGCTCGCGCGATCCTCGCTGCGCAGCCGCGCCAGCGTCGCCTTGTCACCGCGCTTGACGGCAGCCTCTTTCTCGCGCATGCGCTCGGTACGCTTTTTGGCGAGCGTAGGATCCAAGACGCCGGATGCATCGATTTCGGAGAATAACTCCGTCACTTCTTCCGGAGTCAAAGGGTTCTTATCAGCCATGATCTTCCTGTCATATCAATCAGTCGAGCTCGTGCGCACGCGCGCCTTCGAACTGCATTCGATAGTAACGGGCATAAGTGCCGCCACGGGCGAGAAGCTCCTCGTGCGTGCCACGTTCCACAACGCGACCATGCTCAACGGTCGCAATCTCGTCAGCATGCTTAATAGTCGAGAGACGGTGGGCGATGATGATCGTGGTACGGCCGCGTGCCAGCTCTTCGAGCGACTCCTGCACCGCCTCCTCGCTCTCGTTATCCAGGGCACTCGTCGCCTCATCCAAAATAAGAATCTTGGGATTCTTGAGAAACACGCGCGCAATGGCGACGCGCTGCTTTTGACCACCCGAAAGACGGCTGCCGCGCTCGCCCACCACGGTATCGTAGCCCTGCGGAAGCGATTCGATAAAGGTATCGATATTGGCGCGACGGGCCGCCTCGGCGATCTCTTCTGCCGTGGCGCCTGGCTTGCCGTAAGCGATGTTCTCGCCGATCGTTCCATCGAACAGGTACACATCTTGCTGCACCAGGCCGATGGCACGGCGTAGACTATGCTGCGTCACGTCGCGTACATCCTGGGCGTCGATGCTAATGGAGCCGGCAGCAACATCGTAAAAGCGCGGCAACAGCGAGCAAGTCGTCGATTTGCCGCCGCCCGAGGGACCAACCAAAGCGATGGTCTGACCGGGCCTAATGGACAGATCCATATGGTCGATAACGGGACGCGTCCCATCGTCGGCACCCAGCTCGACATCCTCGTAGCTAAAGCACACGTCGCGATATTCAACAGCGCCGGCGGTCACCTGCAGATCCGCAGCACCCGGCTTATCCTGAATATCGGGGACAGTCGAGAGCGCCTCATCCATGCGCTTAAAGCCGGCGATGGCTTTCTGATACGTCTCGGCCGAATTGACGAGCGTCTCGAGCGGCGTGCAGAACAGCGAAATGTAGAGCGCGAAGGTTGCCATATCGACCGCCTGCAGCTGACCCTGGGCAACGAGCCAACCGCCCAGCAGCACCACGATCACATAGAGCACGCCCGAGAGCAGGCCATACGTTGCGGTGTAGACGCCCATGGCATGATACATCTTCTCCTTGGACGAAAGATAGCGATTGTTCGAGGCGCGAAACTTAGAGCGCTCGGTCTGCTCGTTGGCAAAGCTCTTGACCACACGCATGCCCGCCAGCGAATCCTGCAGCTGTGCGTTGATGCCACTAATTTTTTTGCGGTTATCGCTAAAGACCTCGCGCATGCGCATGTTCTGCCAAAACATAATGACCGCGAACACCGCCGTCACCACTGCCATGGCGAGCGCGAGCACCGGCGCGATGGTAAACAGAATCACAAACGAGCCGACGATCTCGATGCCGCAGATAATGATCCACTCGGGCACGTGGTGCGCCGCCTCGCAGATATCGAACAGGTCGTTGACCACACGGCTCATCATGTCGCCCGAGCTGTTGCGATCAAAGTATGCAAAGCTAAACCGTTCGTACTGATCGAACAGGTCCTCACGCATCTTGGACTCCATGCGCGCGCCCATCACATGGCCCCAGTAGCTCACAAAGTAGCGGCAGGCGCAGCGGATGGCATACATCAGCACCAGTCCCACCGCAATCATACCGAGCGCCTGCATAATGGCAGCTTGGCCCTGGGTAAACAACCCTCCGGTCAGATTGCGCAAGATAATGGGAAACGCCAGGTCAATGGCGGCAAGTACCAGAGCACAAACAGTATCAGCAACAAAAAGCCCCATCTGGGGCTTGTAATACGAGAGAAACCTTTTAAACATGCAATCCTCGAAGAGAAATAAATAGCGTGAGAAATCCGGTTGAACCGGTCAGGCTGAAAACAAAGCGTCCCAACAAGCATAACGCCGATGTTCTGGCAGCGTCAGCGAAAACGTCCCTAAGCGAGCAAGGTGCCTTGAAAGAGGAGCGACGCGTACTTCGGTACGCGAGCGACGATTGAAAGGCAGATTGCCGCTTAGGGGCGTTTGCAGCGTCGACTCGTTACGCGGTTTGGTAAAACCGCGTAACCTAGAGCTCCGCACCCCCAAGGCGATGCGCGATGCTATCGCAGGCCAAGGCGCCCACGACGGTCTTGGCGTCTTCGATCTTGCCGTCGAGTACGGCGTCGATCAGCTCGTGCAGCGGCACCAGGTCCACGTTGACAAACTCGTCATCGTCGGGGTTGGGCGCATCAAACTCGAGCTTGGTAGCCAAGTAGATGTGGATGATCTCATCGCAAAAACCGCAGGACGTGACAATCGACGTCAAAAAGCGAATGCGACCAGCCCTAAAGCCCGTCTCCTCATGCAGTTCGCGCTTGGCGCAATCGAGCGGGTCCTCACCTGAATCGAGCTTGCCGGCGGGAATCTCGACCGTCACGCGGTCGATGGCGGTGCGGTACTGACGCACCAGTACGATCTTGCCACTCTCGGTCAGCGCCACAACGGCCGCCGCACCCGGATGGCGAACGATATCGCGGGCGCTGCGGCGACCGTTGGGCAGCTCAACCTCAAGACGGTGGACGTCGAGGATCTTGCCCTTCCAGGCGCACTCCTCCGAAAGAATCTTCTCGTGCAGCTCGGCATCGTGCGGGTCATCGTCGCCCAGCACCAGCGCCGGCTCGTCAGCGACCTCGCCACCAGGTTCGCCCTCGGCGTGCCCATACACGCGGCTGTCCTCCTCGACGATCTGCGCATCCACGAGCTCTTCGTTCTTTTCGTCCATCCGTCTCATTCCTCTCGGACTTTAGGCATCCCAGGCGTCGCGGCCGCGCAGCGCGCGCAGGCCGATGTCGTGACGCAGGGTCTTACCCTCAAAATCAATCTTCTCGCAGGCCTCGTAGGCAAGGTTGCGAGCGTTCTCGAACGTGTCGCCCAGAGCGGTCACGGCAAGCACGCGACCACCATTGGTCAAGAGCTGGCCGTTCACCACAGCAGTGCCCGCGTGGTACACGGTCACGTTCTCCATGGCCTCGGCATCGGTGATACCGGCGATGACCTTGCCCCTCTCGTAGCTGCCGGGATAGCCCGCGCTCGTCAGGACAACGGCCACGGCCCACTCGTCGCGCCAGTCGAGCTCAATCTGATCGAGCTCACAGTTGGCGCAGGCCAGCATGACCTCAACCAGGTCGTTCTTAAGGCGCGGCAGCACGACCTGCGTCTCGGGGTCGCCAAAGCGGGCATTGAACTCCAGCACCTTGGGGCCGGCGGGCGTGAGCATAAAGCCGCCGTACAGGCAGCCGCGGTAGTCGATGCCCTCGGCAGCAAGCTCGGCAACGGTCTGCTCCATGACCTTCACCATGGTGGCGTGCTCCTCGTCGGTCACGATGGGCACCGGGCTGTAGACACCCATGCCGCCGGTGTTGGGGCCCTTGTCGCCCTCGAGCGCGCGCTTGTGGTCCTGCGAGGTGGCCATGGGGCGCACGGTCTTGCCGTCGGTAAAGGCCAAAAGCGAGCACTCGGGGCCGGTCAGCATCTCCTCGATAACCACGGTGTTGCCGGCATCGCCAAAGGTGCCGCCAAAGCACTCGCGCACGGCCTCCTCGGCCTGCTCAAGTTCGGTCGCCACGATAACGCCCTTGCCCGCGGCAAGGCCGTCGGCCTTGACGACCAGCGGAGCGCCCTGCTCACGCACATAAGCAAGAGCCGAAGCCTCGTCGGTAAACGAGCCGTAGGCTGCCGTCGGAATGCCCGCGCGCTCCATGAGCTGCTTGGAGAACAGCTTAGAGCCCTCCATCTGGGCGCCCTCGGCACCCGGGCCAAAGCAGGGAATACCCACCGCGCGCACGGCGTCGGCCACGCCCGCCACGAGCGGAGCCTCGGGGCCAATTACCACGAGTCCGCATCCGTGGCTCTGCGCAAACGCCGCCACGGCCGCAGGATCGCAGTCGTCGAGAATAACGTTCTCGCCGCAGCTCGCGGTGCCGCCGTTGCCCGGCGCGATGTAGAGCTTGCCGGCGCGCGGTGATGCTGCGAGCTTAGCTGCCAAAGCATGCTCACGGCCGCCGCTGCCCAACAACAGGATGTCGATGGTTTGAGTGTCCGCCTTCAAGGGTGCCTCCTCTATGGATGAATGGCCCGCTCCGCGCGAGCCCTTTGCAAGCAAATATACCCCTCGGCCGCCCGCTTGGGCTGCAAAGGGGTATATCGCAATAACCAAATAGTCCCGATTACTTCCAGAATCGGTTGATGATCTGCTCGCGACCGGCGCCGACGCCAATGAACGTCACGCGGGTGTGTGCCAGATCCTCGATAAACGCCACGTAGTCCTGAGCCTCCTGCGGCAGCTCATCAAAGCTGCGGCAACCGGTGATGTCGCACTTCCAGCCGGGGAGCTCCTCGTAGATGGGCTTGGCATGCTCAAAGCGCACCTGATGCTCGGGCACGCTGGTGTAGCGCTCGCCATCGACGTCGTAGGCCACGCACACCTTGATGGTGTCGAAGGCCGAAAGCACGTCGAGCTTAGTCAGGGCGATATCGGTGAGGCCGTTGACGCGTGAGGCGTAGTTGGCGATGGGGCCGTCGAACCAGCCGCAGCGACGACGGCGACCGGTGGTCACACCGTACTCATAGCCCTCCTCGGTCAGCGTGTGACCGGCCTCGGACTCATAGGAAAGCTCGGTGGGCATGGGGCCCGAACCGACGCGGGTGATATAGGCCTTCATGACGCCCAGCACGCGGTCGACGTTCTTCATGCCCACGCCGGAGCCGGTGATGGCGCCGCCGGCGGTGCAGTTGGAAGACGTCACGTACGGATAGGTGCCGTGGTCGATGTCGAGCAACGTCGCCTGGGCGCCCTCAAACAGCAGGTCCTTGCCCTCATCGATCATGTTGTTGAGCAGCAGGCTCGTCTCGGTGATGTAGGGACGCAGGCGCTCGGCCATGGGCAGGTACTCGTCGCAAATCTGGTCCACGGTGTAGGTGGGCAGGTTGTAGATGAGCTCGAGCTCGGGGTTCACGCGGGCGAGAGCGGTCTCCAGCTTGTCGCGGAACAGCGCCTCGTCCAGCATATCCTGCATGCGCAGGCCAATGCGGGCCATCTTGTCCTGATAGCACGGACCGATACCGCGCTTGGTGGTACCGATGTTCTTCTTGCCGAGCTTCTGCTCAAAGGCGCCATCCAGGTCGATGTGGTACGGCATGATGACATGCGCGTTGCCGCTAATCTTGAGGTTCTTGGTGGTGATGCCGTCGGCCTCAAACATGTCGATCTCCTCAAGGACAACCTTGGGGTTGACGACGCAGCCGTTACCGATCACCGACACATGGTCGGAATACATGATGCCGGAGGGCACCTGGTGCAGGCCGTACTTCTTGCCGTTGACGACGATGGTGTGGCCGGCGTTGTTGCCGCCCGAGTAGCGCACGACGGCATCGAAGTCGCCGGCGACCAGGTCGCAGATCTTACCCTTGCCCTCATCGCCCCACTGGGCACCGACCAAAACGGTTGACGGCATGTTTACTCCTTACATTCATGGACTGTCTACGCGCCACACCGGCACGCAGAAGCACAAAACATTCCCAGTATACCCGTGCAACGGGCGCCTGTCCTACTCCTCGGCATGTGCCCCATCAAGCTCATAGAACTTGGTGGATGCCGGCAGGAACATCAGGTCGACGTCGCCGATCGGGCCCGAACGGTTCTTGGCCACGACGATACGCGTAACGCCCTCGTCGGGTCGATCGTCGCGCGAGGCTTCGGCCTCGTCGGCGGAGCGGTCCAAGAACATAACGATATCGGCGTCCTGCTCGATGGAGCCCGATTCACGAAGGTCGGAAAGCTGCGGGCGCTTGCCGGTACGGGATTCGACCTGACGCGAGAGCTGCGACAGCGCGATGAGCGGGATCTTGAGTTCCTTGGCCATGATCTTCAGACCACGCGACATCTCGGAGACCTCGACGGTACGGCTCTCGGAGCGGCGTCCCGGCGGAGGACTCACCAGCTGCAGGTAGTCCAGGATGATGATGGCCTTCTCCTTGTTGTGGAGCATGCGGCGGCTCTTGGCGCGAATCTCGGTCACTGTGGTGCCGGGCGTATCGTCAATCAGAATATCGAGCTTGGACAAGGTCTGCGTGGCCTCGTTGATATTGGCCCACTGCTCGGGGCTAATGCGGCCCATGCGGAAGTCACTGATCGAAATCATGGCGTAGGCGCAAATCAGACGCTGGGCAATTTCCTTGCCCGACATCTCCAGCGAGAAGAAGCCGACGGTATAACCGGCCGCGGCAGCGTTGAGCGCCAGATTCAGGGCGAACGACGTCTTACCCACAGCAGGGCGGGCGCCGATGATGATGAGCTGGCCCTCGCGAAAACCCATGAGCATGCGGTCGAGCGACGGGAAGCCCGTGGGCACGCCCGCAGCCTGGCCGCCTGCCTGGCACACTTCCTCGGCCTCGTTATAGGCCTCGACCAT
>URDI01000001.1:0-84435 GCA_900546475.1 uncultured Collinsella sp. | reverse complement strand
CAGCTGGACCTGTATCGCCCTTAGAACGGATCGCGCAAGATCAAGGCGTCGCCCGGGAGGTCGGGCGTTACCGTCAGCCGGCGCCGCGTCTGCCGCATCATGAGGGAGAACGGCCTGGCCGGCGCATACGGCAGGAAGAGGTTCAAGGTGCACCCCGGGGCGGTCAACGAGGCCGACGTGTCGAACGTCGTCGCGCGCGGCTTCGGCGGCAGGGCGCCGTGCACCCATATATGCAGCGACTTGGCCTGCGTGCGCGTCGGGGCGTCGTGGAACTACGTCTGCCTGCTCGTCGACCTCTGCAACGGGGAGATCGTCGGCCACTCCGAAGGACCGAGGAGGGACGCGCGAGCTCCGAGCCAAGCTCTTGGATTACGTGCACTGGTACAACAACTTCAGGATCCACTCAACGCTGGGCTACATGTCGCCGGTCGAGTTCAGGGAGGCGGGGCCGTCCCTCCCGGAATCGTCCAAATAAGTGTTGCCAATCCATAGCCAATCCAGCCATCATCTTCGCGAAGGCGGACGTCAGGAAAAGCTCGGCTTGAGCTCGGTCGGACGCGGTCTGTGGGGCATCATTCAGGCTCAGGGGGTCTCCTTGTCTTCTTCGGTCGCAACCTGAATGATAGGGACGGCCCCTTCTCTCTTTCCCCTTCGTTTTCGACGCGTCACCCTCTCGGCGGGCTTAAGGCCCGCGCTCGCGGGTGCAGGGGCTACGCCCAAACCCCAAAAACGTAACGCCGTGCTCGAAGCGTTTCCGGACGTCAGCGTAATCTCAAATCCCGTTCGTCAACTCATGGGCAAGCCACCTGAGACTACTCATTTCTCCTACTGGCAATGAAGACCTGCGACCTGCAGTTTTGCAAACTGCTTGAAAGCCACCTGCGTTGATTCACTTCCTATTGCAGCTGGCGGCTTGCACGCGAAAAGGCATTTAAGTTTCAAAACGGGCGTTTTCGGCGCTATCGAGCCTCCAAAGGCATCCCGCCGCGCCCTTTGGGACAAAAACAAAAACTCAAAGCCCTGAGTTCGAAAATAGTTTTTGGAGTTGTCCCGACTTTTGTCCCCGAAGCCGACGAAACGCGACAGGGTGTCACCTGGCGGCACTCGATTCGAGACGGCACCGAAAACTGGATGCAACCGGAATGACAGGACGGCAGAACCGAAGCCATCGAGTAGGGATAGAAAAAGGCCCGGGTGCCAAGGCATCCGGGCCTTTGCTAGCAACTTGATGTTGCGGGCAGCTTAGAACTTGTGGCCGCACTTCTTGCAGACGCGCAGCTTGTTCTTGCCGTCCTTCTCGTGACCGACGCGGGTAACCTTACCGCACTCGGGGCAAACGAGATTGACGTTGGAGGCGTCGATGGGAGCCTCCTGCGAAACGATGCCGCCCTGCTGGTTGGCAGCGTTGGGCTTGACGGCCTTCTTGACGACCGAAACGCCCTCGACAACGACCTTGTTCTCGGCGGGGAGAGCACGCAGGACAACGCCCTGCTTGCCGCGATCCTTACCAGAGAGAACCTGGACCTTATCGCCCTTCTTGATATACATATATCTCCCCTAACTACAGGGTCTCGGGAGCGAGCGAGACGATCTTCATGTACTTCTTGTCACGAAGCTCGCGAGCGACGGGCCCGAAGATACGGGTGCCGACGGGCGAACCATCGTTGTTGATGACAACGCAGGCGTTCTCATCAAAGCGAATGTAGGAGCCATCCTTGCGGCGGATCTCCTTAACGGTGCGAACGACGACGCAACGGACAACGTCCTTCTTCTTGACGTTGGCGCCAGGGGTAGCCTCCTGGACAGCACCGATGAACACATCGCCGATGCCTGCATAACGACGCTTGGAACCGCCAAGCACCTTGATGCAGCGAATCTTGCGAGCGCCGGAGTTGTCGGCGACGTTCAGCATGGTTTGCATCTGAATCATGGTAGATGTTCCTCCGAACTAAGAACCGAAGAGAGGTGCGCAGCCTTTATACGGCCCGTGGTATGCAAGCCAGACATACGCACATCTTCGGAAACGTACAAGTCGTAAGAGCGACTGCTTATTTAGCGCGCTCGACGACCTCGATGAGGCGCCAACGCTTCATCTTGGACATAGGACGGGTCTCCATAACGCGGACGGTATCGCCCACGCCAGCCGTGCACTCCTCGTCGTGAGCGTGCAGCTTCTTGGAGCTGGTCATCATCTTGCCGTACTTGGGGTGACGCTTGCGCTCGGTGATGGTGACAACAATGGTCTTGGCACCGGAGACGGAGGTAACGACACCCGTACGGACCTTACGCGAGTTACGCGAATCAGTCATGTTCTCTCCTTAGGTCCTACTCGGCGACAGCGGACTTCTCCGCTGCGATCTCGCGGGCGCGCTGCTCCGTGAGGACGCGAGCGATGTCCTTCTTCACGGTGTTTACGCGAGCGGTGTTGTCCAGCTGGCTGGTGGCCATCTGGAAACGAAGGTTAAAGAGCTCGGCGCGCATTTCCTTCAGCTTCTCAACGAGCTGAGCGTCCGAGAGCTCACGAATCTCTGCGGGCTTCATTAGTTCTCCTCCTTGGCGGCGGCGGCGTCCTCAGCAGCCCACTTGGCCTCGAGAGCGGCCTCCTCAGCCATCTCCTTCTCGATGCGCTGCTCAGCGTTCTTAGCAGCAACAATCTTGGTCTTGATGGGAAGCTTGTGCTGTGCAAGACGCAGAGCCTCGCGAGCGACCTCCTCGGGCACGCCCTTGACCTCGAACATGATGCGGCCGGGCTTGACGACGGCCACCCACTCCTCGGGGTTACCCTTACCAGAACCCATGCGAGTCTCGGCAGGCTTCTTGGTGATGGGCTTATCGGGGAAGATCGTGATGTAGACACGACCGCCACGCTTCATGTAGCGGGTCATGGCAATACGAGCGGCCTCGATCTGACGGTTGGTGATCCAATGGGCCTCGAGAGCCTGGATACCAAACTCACCGAAATGCAGCTCGGTATTACCCTTGGCCTGGCCCTTCATGGAGCCACGCTGCACCTTGCGGTGAAGAATACGCTTAGGGGCAAGCACTACTGACCCCTCCTCTCGGAGTTACGACGACGAGGACGGGAAGAGCCCTCGAGTGCAGGGTTGGGAACAGGCTGGCCCGGGAGCTTCTCGCCCAGGTAGATCCAGACCTTCACGCCGCAAGCGCCCATGGTGGTGCTGGCGACAGCCGTGCCGTAGTCGATCTTGGCACGGAGGGTGTGCAGAGGCACGCGACCCTCGCGGTACCACTCACGACGGCCCATCTCGGCACCGCCGAGACGACCGGAGCACTGGATACGGATGCCCTTAGCGCCGGCCTTGCGGGCAGACTGGACAGCCTTGCGCATAGCGCGACGGAAGGCAACGCGGCCCTCGAGCTGCTCGGCGATAGACTGAGCAACGAGGTTGGCGTCGAGCTCGGGGCGCTTGATCTCGACAACGTCGACGGAGAGCTGGCCCTTGGAGACGCCAGCGACCTTCTCGAGCTCGGTGCGGAGGGTATCGATCTCGGCACCCTTCTTACCGATGACAACGCCGGGGCGAGCGGTGAGGATGATGACCTTCACCTTGTCGCCAGCGCGCTCGATCTCGACGCGGGAGACAGCTGCGCGGGAAAGACGCTTCTCGAGGTACTTGCGGATCTCGAGATCGTTACCGAGGGTCTTAGCGTAATCCTTCTCTGCGAACCAGCGGGAGCGCCAGTTCTCGGTGATGCCAAGACGGAAGCCGGTGGGGTAGACTTTCTGACCCATACAGCTTTACGCCTCCTTTCGAGGAGCAACGACGACGGTGATGTGGGAAGTACGCTTCAGAATGCGAGAAGCGGAACCCTTGGCGCGGGGACGGATGCGCTTAAGCGTCGGACCCTCGTCAACATAGGCAGCGGCGACAACCAGGTTGTCGGCACGCAGACCGTTGTTGTTCTCGGCGTTCGCAACGGCGGAACGGAGAACCTTCTCGACATCCACGGCGACGGCGCGGTCGCAGAAGTGGAGGATGTCGAAGGCCTGAGCGACAGGCTTGCGGCGGATCAGATCGACCACCAGGCGGGCCTTGCTGGGGGAAACACGCACGTACTTAGCGACGGCGCGAACCTCGGTGGCCTCAGTTTCAATAGACTTAGTTGCCATTTACGGTTAACCCCCTATTTGGCCTTGTGGCCACGGAACGTACGAGTCGGCGCGAACTCGCCGAGCTTGTGACCAACCATGGACTCGGTAACATACACGGGCACATGCTTGCGGCCGTCGTGGACGGCGATGGTGTGACCAACCATCTCGGGGAAGATGGTGGACGCGCGGGACCAGGTCTTCACGACGTCCTTCTTGCCAGCCTCGTTCATCGCGGTGATACGCGAGAGAAGGCGAGTCTCCACGAACGGGCCCTTTTTGAGACTTCTGCTCATAAGTGCTTTCTCCTAAAACTCGGTATCCGAAATTACTTCTTACGGCGACGAATGATGTGCTGGTTCGAGACCTTCTTCTTCTTGCGCGTACGAAGGCCCTTCGTCGGCTTACCCCAGGGGGTAACAGAGGGACGACCAGAGGTGTGGTTCTTGCCCTCGCCACCGCCGTGCGGGTGGTCGACAGGGTTCATGACGGTACCGCGGACGGTCGGGCGCACGTTCATGTGACGCTTACGGCCGGCCTTGCCGATGACGATGTTGGCGTGATCGGCGTTGCCGACCTCACCGACGGTGGCGCGGCAGGTAACGAGGATGCGGCGCATCTCGGAGGAAGGCATACGGACGATAGCGTACTTGCCCTCCTTACCCATCAGCTGGCAGGAGTTACCGGCGGAACGGGCGATAGCAGCGCCCTTGCCCGGCTGGAACTCGACGGCGTGGATGAGCGTACCGACGGGGATGTCGGCGAGGGGCAGAGCGTTGCCCGGCTTGATGTCGGCGTCAGAACCGGACATGATGGTCTGACCGACCTCGAGGCCCTTGGGGGCCAGGATGTAGCGCTTCTCACCGTCAGCGTAGTGCAGCAGAGCGATGCGAGCGGAACGGTTCGGATCGTACTCGATCGTGGCAACCTTGGCGGGCACGCCGTCCTTGTTGCGCTTGAAGTCGATCACGCGGTAACGACGCTTCACGCCGCCGCCCTGGTGGCGGGTGGTGATGCGGCCGTTGTTGTTACGACCGGCCTTCTTGGGCAGGGGCTCGAGAAGGGACTTCTCGGGCTTGGTGCAGGTGATCTCAGAGAAATCGGAGATCGTCTGCCAACGCCTACCAGCGGAGGTCGGCTTAAGGTGCTTTACAGCCATTACAATCCCTTTCAATAGGAATCCGTTAGCCATCGCAGACAGGGATTCGAGGTTCTGCCTCGGGTGCGATGACACCGGACGTATACACGGTTCCGGGCGTGTCCATTTTATACGCCCGAAACCTTGAGCTCTCGCCTCCCCTATTTGGGAGGCATGAGCTCACTCAACAGCAGCGAGTCTTAGGCCTGGTTGCCAAAGACCTCGATGGTGTCGCCCTCGGCCAGCGTGACGATGGCCTTCTTCCAAGAACGGGTCTTGCCGGCGACATAGCGCACGCGCTTGGTCTTGGGCTTGACCGTCAAGGTGTTCACGCGAACGACCTTGACGCCGAAGATCTCCTCGACAGCGTCCTTGATCTGATACTTGTTAGCATCCTTGGCGACCTCGAACGTGTACTTGTTCTGCTCCATGCCGGAGAAGGAACGCTCGGACACGATCGGACGGATGATGATCTCGTGGGCGGTCATTTATGCAAGCACCTCCCCGAAGTGAGCGGCGATGTCGGCGGGCATCAGCACAGCGTTGTTGTTGACGAGATCGTAGGTGTTGGCCTCGTCAGCGGTGATGATGAACGTCTTGGGAATATTGCGGAACGACAGGTAGGCGTTGACGTCCTCATCGCGAACGATGATGGTCAGACGCTTGCCCTCAAGGCCAAGAGCCTTGAGCATGGCAACGGCAGCCTTGGTGGAAGGCTTCTCGAAGCCGTAGTCGTCGACGAGCACGAGCTCGCCATCGGCCAGCTTGGCGGACAGCGCGGAGCGCATAGCCAGCTTGACCTCCTTGTTGTTCATACGCTTAGCGTAGGAACGGGGCTTGGGGGCGAAGACAACGCCACCGTGACGCCACTGGGCAGCACGGATGGAACCCTGGCGGGCACGGCCGGTGCCCTTCTGACGCCAAGGCTTCTTGCCGCCACCGGAAACCTCAGAGCGGCCCTTAGCGGACTGGGTGCCCTGACGCCAAGAGGCCATCTGGCACTTGACGATGTGGTGCATAACGTGGATGTTCGGCTCGATGCCGTACACCTCAGCGGCGAGCTCGGCCTCGGCGACCTTCTTGCCCTCGCTGTTCTTTACTTCAAACTTTGCCATTTAAGTGTTCTCCTTGGTATGACGCTGGGCTAAATGGGCTGGGCCCTTAGGCCATACGGATGGCGACGAGACCATTCTTGGCACCCGGGACAGCGCCCTTGACCAAGATGAGGTTCTGCTCGGCATCGATGCGGACAACGGAAAGGTTCTTGACGGTAACGCGCTCGTTACCCATGTGACCGGCCATCTTGACGCCCTTGAGGACGCGCGCAGGATAGGCGCACTGACCGATAGAACCGGGGTGACGCTGGAAGTGAGAACCATGCGTCATAGGACCGCGGCGCTGACCCCAGCGCTTGATGCGACCCTGGAAGCCCTTACCCTTGGAGGTACCGATGACGTCGACCTTCTCGACATCAGCGAAATCAGCGACGGTGACGACCTCGCCGACCTTGTGCTCCTCGCCGTTCTCGACGCGGACCTCACGAAGGAAGCGGACAGGCTCGACGCCAGCCTTGGCGAAGTGACCAGCCATGGGCTTGTTCACGTTCTTGGCCTTGATGTCGCCGAAACCGATCTGGACGGCGTCATAGCCGTCGGTTGCCTGAGTTTTAACCTGCGAGACAGCGCAGGGGCCAGCCTGGATGACCGTGACGGGAACGACGTTGTCGTCCTCGTCCCAAACCTGGGTCATGCCAATCTTGCGGCCGAGAATCATGCTGATCAAGATATGATCCCAACTCTCGCGTGGTCTTGGGACAATGCGTACACCACCGAGCGTACGCCCCTAGAGGACCACTACTTACACGACGTGCTCCCCAGCCTTGTATTTCGCCCGGACTACCTGACAACCCTATTAAGCAGGCATTTTGTCCAGCCAGAATACTCCCCTGGTTTCACACAGCTGTTTAGTATACACGGCTGCGGGCGTATCCATCGAGATTCATATTTCACTCACATTGTTTACGCAGGTAAAGTGCGTGGATGGCTCCCGAGCACGGCGGAGGGCCGGAGAAATATATTAAGGTCCCTGCTCTACAGTCCTGCGCAAGACGGAGAGCACATTAAGTGCTCTCCTTTGCGTGCGGAACTCGCGATGACCTTAATATATTTCTCCGGCCCTCCGCCGTGCTCGGGAGACGACACGTTGATGTCTGCTTAACTCTGCTCGCTCAGGCTAATGACTTTGTTGGGGGTCCACTATTTGCTGGAGGGTGAACTTGCATTGCATTGGCTCGCCCTCTACTTGTGGCTCCGCCTCATCAAAATCGAAAATCATAATGGCGCAGTTGGGGAGTTTTGTTGGGAGCTCGAAGCCCTCTGGGGCTGCAGCCTTGATGAATTGGCGGCTAGCACTGCCGTGGCTTACTGCTAGGAGGGTTTCGGTGTCCTTAGCGCCCATGAGATTGGTGAGGGTGCCTACCATGCGCTCCTGCAGGGCATGGCTTCCTTCTCCGCCAAATGGGATCAGGTCCTCGCCGGGGTCCCAGACGTCGGTGGGCAGGGCGTCGTGGGGGCCTTCTTCGAAGGTGCCGTAGCTGCGCTCGATGATGCCTTCGCAGGGCTCGACTGCTGTGTCCGGGCCGAGGAGCTCGCATGCGACGAGCTGAGCCGTGTCCATGGCTCGGCCTAAGGGCGAAGAGACCACTTTGTCGGGAACGACGTTGTGGGCTTTGAGCCACGCGGCTGCCATCCCGGCTTGCTGACGACCCAGGTCGGTCAACGGAGAATCGCAGCGGCCCTGGACGAGCTTTTTAACGTTGAATTCTGTCTGACCGTGGCGGAGTAGATATAGACGCTTCATGCTCTCCCCTTCTGTATAACTTGCTTTGCTGGCACAGCGCTACTCGTGGGTATGGCCGACATAGTCTTCGTCGATCGTGATCTTGGCAATCGACTTGGGATATTCGGATTCGACACGTTTCGCCAACGCGCGCTTTAGGTCCTCGGCGTTCATCGTCAAATCCGAGGGTCGTACGCAGTCAAAGATCACGTTGGTATGCGTGGGGCCCGGAACACAGCGTAGGTCGTGGATCGAGAGGCGGCTATCAATCTCTTGAGCCATAGCGTTGATGCGCAGACGCATGCTCGCCACCTTTGGATCGTCGGTCACGATGGGATCGTAATGGAGCGTGACGATCATGCCGTCTTCGACCCTAAACGACTGCTCGATGTTATCGAGCGTGTCGTGACTTTCCAGCGGGCTGGCCTCGGCTGCCATCTCGGCGTGAGCGCTTGCGAACTTTCTGCCTGGGCCGTAGTCGTGAACCATCAAATCGTGAACGCCCAAAACGCCGGGGTAGCTCATGATTTTGTCTCGAATGTGCTTGACCAGCTTAGGATCGGGCGCCTGGCCCAAAAGCGGGCTCATCGTATCCTGGATGAGTTCAAAGCCGCTCCAGCCAATATAGGCGCCAACGGCAAGGCCGACCCATGCATCTAGATTGATATGCGTCACCTGCGAAACAATCGCGCACGCCAACACGGCGCCCGTGGCTAGAACATCGTTCTTGGAATCCTGCGCGGTCGCATGCAGCGTCTCGGACTCAATGCGATCGCCGAGTTTTTGGTTGAGGGCCGCCATCCAAAGCTTTACGACCATCGAAAGCGCAAGGACTGCCACCAGGGCAAGCGAGAACTCGACAGGTTCGGGGTGGATGACGCGCTCAACCGAGGACTTGATAAGCTCAAGGCCGATCAGCAGCACGAGCGCCGCCACGACCAGACCCGAGAGATACTCGTAGCGGCCATGGCCGTAAGGATGCTCGGGGTCGGCCGGCTTGCCCGCCAGCTTAAAGCCAAGCACGCTCACGATGTTCGAGCTGGCATCAGACAGGTTGTTCATAGCGTCCGCCACAATCGAAACCGATCCCGACAGCACGCCAATTGCACCCTTCGCAGCGCATAGTGCCACATTGGCGAGAATACACACCATGCCCGTCAACGTTCCCACGCGTGCACGGTCGCCCTGCGCACGACGAACAATCCACTCGACCATCTGCATCCGCCCCCACGGTACTACCTATATATCTATTGCTCAAACGGATTGTAGTGTAGCCACTTTGTCCCCCAGATACAAAAAGGCCGCAACCCACACGGGCCGCAGCCTTGGAATATGACAAAGGAATCGTCCTTTTGTCGCACAGATTTATGCGCTTGCTTCAGCAGCGCTCGCCACTGTTTCGAGCGAATCAACTTCGTCTTCTGCCGCCTGCACCTTTGTCGGCACCACGCCAAAACAGCAGCTCAGCGCCGCAGACACCGCAAATGCCGTGCCACCGGCAGCGCAGCACCACAGCAGGTCCGAAATGCCGCCCGTGGCAAAGCCAATGACCATAAGGACATTCGTCATGCCGATGGTATAGGCCGTAACGTGGCCCACGGCCGCAACAAGGCCTCCGACGGCGCCGCCAATGGCCATGCATGTCAGACACCTGCCATATTTAAAGCCGCAGCCGTACAGCGCCGGCTCGCTTACGCCGCCAAGCACGCCCGAGATCGAATAGCCCAGCATGAGCGCCTTCTCGTCCTTATCCACAACGCGGAGCGACGCGCCAAAGGGCATGCCCCAAACGGCAAACGTCGCCATCGTCGCAGCGATCAGAATGCACGAATCCGTTCCCACACTCATAAACTGCGCATAGGCGAGCGATAGGACAACGTTGCTGACACCCGCGATCTTAAGAAACTCCCAACCCGCGGCAAGCCCCATAAGCGTGAGCAGCGACACGATGCCACCGGAATTGCCAAGCATAAACATAAGCTGTCCCAACAGCATGCCCAGATAGCTGCCCGCCGGCGCCGTAATACACAGCGAGACCGGAACCATGACGAGCATGGTTGCAAACGGAACAAACGAAAACGCCACAGCCTGAGGGATAGTGCGCTTAAAGAAACGCTCCACCTGCCATAGCACGGGCACCGAGATGAGAACCGGAATAACAGTCGTCGTGTAATCGTTGACCGGCGCGGGAAGCAGACCATACACGAAAGTCATCGCTGCCCCCGTCGTCGATGCGGCATCGACGAGCTTAAGCAGATCGGGCGCAATCAATACGCCGCCCAGCATCATGCCCAGCTGCTCCGAGCAACCGAGCTGGCGGGCGGCCGCCCAACCAAGATAAATGGGCAAAAAGTAGTAGCCGGCGTTATAGAGCCAACTGTAGAACAGGCGATAGATTTCGGAATCGGCAGACCACAGGCCCAGCATGCCTTCGCCCATAATGACGGCGGCGGTGCGGAACAACGCCGCGCAAACAATAAACGGCAGCGCCGACATCATGCTTTTGGACAGATAGTCCACCACGGCCATGGCGTTTGATGAAACCGTCGTTGTAAACGAGGTGTTAGAAACTTGTGACATGGAACGCCTTTCCCAATGTGACATGCGGGCTGTCCCTTTGTCACATCGTGCGGTACTGACCGATTGCGCGGTACTTTTCGTAGCGGAGGTTTGTGAGGGTCGCGTCGTCGAGCTGCCCAAGCGTATCGAAGGCATCAAATGCCGAGGACATGACGGCACCGGCGATCTCCTCATGCGACAGGCCCCTATCGTCAACAATGCCATCGATAATGCCGAGCGCCAACAGATCGGGGGCCGTGAGCTTAAGCGCCTCGGCGGCCTCATTCGCGCGCTCGGTATCCTTCCACAGGATCGACGCACAGGCCTCGGGGCTCACGACCGAATAGGCCGAGCTCGAGAGCATCAGGATGCGGTCGGCCACGGACAGCGCCAGCGCGCCACCAGAGCCACCCTCGCCTGTCACAACCGAGACAATCGGCGTCTTAAGGCCGCTCATCTCCATGAGATTCTGGGCAATCGCCTCGCCCTGGCCGCGCTCCTCGGCACCGATGCCGCAAAACGCGCCCGAAGTATCGACCAGGCACAGAACCGGTCGACCAAACTTTTCGGCCTGGCGAATAAGGCGACGCGCTTTGCGGTAGCCCTCGGGATGCGCCATGCCAAAGTTGCGGCGCATGCGCTCTTTGGTCGTGGTGCCGCGCTCGATAGCGATAACCGTCACGGGACGTCCGTCTTTCCAGCCAATGCCACCCACCACGGCGGCGTCGTCACCAAAGTAACGGTCGCCGTGCAGCTCCACAAATCCATCCAGGCCCAGCGAGATCATCTCGCCTGCCGTGGCGCGATCTGCCGAGCGGGTCTGCTTGACAATCTCGAGCGCGGTTTTTGGTGCCGCCGAGCGCTTAAACAAGTGTCCCAGCTTTTTGCCGCGACGACCCATATGCACGATCTCATGCGGAGCCCCTAGGCCGGGCGCGCGCCCTTCGTGCAGCGCCAGCAGCTCGCCTACCGTGAGCGCAATCTCGCCACGCAGAACAACGGCATCGCAAAAGCCGTGCTCCAGCAAAAACTCGGAGCGCTGAAATCCCTTGGGCAGACGCTTGTGCATGTTCTGCTCGATCACGCGCGGGCCGGCAAATGCCGTCAGGGCATCGGGCTCGGCCAGGATAATGTCGCCCTCCATGGCAAAGCTCGCGGTTACGCCGCCGGTCGTGGGGTCGGTGAGCACCGTGATATACAGGCCGCCCGCCTCGCTGTGGCGCCTAACCGCCGCAGAAATCTTGGCCATCTGCATAAGCGATGTCACGCCCTCTTGCATGCGCGCACCGCCCGAAACGGTAAAGCCGACAACTGGCAATCCTAGCTCGGTCGCATGCTCAAATGTGCGACAGATCTTCTCGCCCACCACGGAGCCCATCGAGCCCATCATAAAGTTGGCATCCATAAAGAAGAGTGCGGTATCGCAACCGCAGATTTTGCCCCTGCCGCACACAACGGCATCGCGCTCGCCCGAACGCTCGCTCACGCTCTTGAGTTTGTCGGCATAACCGGGAAACGAGAGGAAGTCCTCCGACGCCAGATTAGCATCCCATTCCTCAAACGTGCCCTCGTCGACCGTCATGCGCATACGGTCGCGCCCACTCACGCGAAAGTGCTTGCCGCAACGGGGGCACACCTCGAGGTTGTCGTGCAGGCGTGCCTCATCGATCACACGGCGGCACTCCGGGCACTTGATAAACACGTGGCGCGCGGGAAACTCGGCGCATGACTCGGTCATCGGCCCCTCGAGGACGTTGACCGTCTTCGCTTTCCTATTCATCAGCATAGAGATGCCCCATCAGATCGGTGTGATACATGCCCGACAAGAACTCGTCGTTTGCCAGCACGTCGAGCTGAAGCTCGCTGTTTTCGCTCACGCCCCCAATCACGAGCTCGCCCAGGGCCGAGCGCATCTTGCGAATGGCGCCGTCACGCGTGGGCGCACACACGATGAGCTTGCCGAGCATGGAGTCGTAGTACGGCGGAACTTTCGCACCGGTAAACATGGCGGAATCCCAGCGCACGCGCGGGCCACCCGGCACACGCAACGCGGTGACCGTTCCGCACGACGGCAGAAAGTCCGGCGTTTCGGCATTGATGCGGCACTCCATGGCGTGGTTGCGCACCGGCATGTCCTCCTGCTCAAAGGGCAGAGGCTGGCCGGCTGCCACGCGCAGCTGCCACTTGACCAAGTCGGTATCGGTTACAAACTCTGTAACCGGATGCTCCACCTGCAAGCGCGTGTTCATTTCCATAAAGTAGAAATTGCCGTCGTCCGAGTACAGAAACTCGATGGTGCCAGCGCCCTCATAACCGACGGCACGAGCCAAGTCGCGCGCTGCCTTGTGCATACGGGCACGAATATCGTCGCGTCCGTCGAGGCACGGCGCGGGGCTCTCCTCGATCAGCTTTTGGTTGCGGCGCTGCACCGAGCACTCGCGCTCGCCGAGTGAAAACACATGGCCCTGCTTATCGGCCATAATCTGTACCTCAACGTGATGCGCCGGCGCGACGAACTTCTCCATGTAGCACTCGCCGTCGCCAAAAACGGCCTCGCCCTCGGCACGCGCCTCGATGAACGCCTTTGCCGCGTCTTCCACGCGCTCGACCTTGCGAATACCGCGACCGCCACCGCCGGCACGCGCCTTGATGAGCACGGGACAGCCGATGCGCTCGGCCTCGGCCGTCGCCTCCTCGGGGCTTTTGAGCAAATCGCAGCCCGGCACGATGGGCACGCCCGCGGCAGCAGCCGTTCGGCGTGCGGCGTCCTTGTCGCCCATGCTGTCGATCACCTCGGCCGAAGGACCGACAAACGCCAGACCGTACTTGTCGCAGTCGCGCACGAAGCTCGCCTTCTCGGAGAAAAAGCCATAGCCGGGATGGATCGCCTTTGCCCCCGACTTTACGGCACAGGTGAGCACGGCATCGTCGTTGAGGTAGCTCTCGGCAAGACGCGGGCCGCCGATGCAATACGCCTCGTCGGCAAGCTGCACGTGCAGCGCGTCCGCATCGGCCGTGGAATAAACGGCGACGGTCTTGATGCCCATATCGCGGCACGCGCGGATAACACGAACCGCGACTTCGCCGCGGTTGGCGATGAGCACTTTGTCGAACATGAAGCCTTCCTTAACTTTCGTGCATGAGTGCAAAAGACATATCGGCGCGGCAGCAAACCTCACCGTTGACGCTCGCAGTACCCGTCGCAAAGCGGAACGGCCCGCGCGCACGCGTGATGGAGCACACTAGATCCACCGTGTCGCCCGGGCGCACCGGACGCTTAAAGCGCACCTTGTCCAGACTCGTGTAGAACGGCGTCGCGCCGCGCGCCTCCTCATCGCCCATCAGCAGCACGCAGCAGTTCTGGGCGAGCATCTCGCACTGAATCACGCCGGGAACGACCGGGTTTCCCGGAAAATGTCCCTGCAAAAAGTACTCGTCGCCTGTAATCGTGATCTTGCCGTGGGCCTCGTCGCCCACCAGCTCGGCTTCGTCGAGCAAAAGCATCGGCTCGCGATGCGGTAACAGTTCTTTAAGCTCTTCTTTGTTCATGGATATCACCTATCCGATCCTCATGAGGCAGCTGCCAAACTCCACGAGGTCGCCGTCGGCCACGCAGATCTCGAACACCTCACCGTCTGCCTCGGCCGTCACCTCGTTGAGAACCTTCATGGCCTCGATGATGCAGAGGGTCTCGCCGGCCTTGACCTTGGAGCCCACGCGCACAAACGGCTCGTCGCCCGGCGCAGGGGCAGCATAGAAGACGCCCACCATGGGAGCAGTCACCTCGGTGCCCTTGGGCTCCGGCGCGGCGGCAGGTGTCTGCGTGGCGGGTTCCGGTGCGGCAGGCGCGACTGTGGGAGCTGCAACTTGAGCGGCCACGGCACCCGGCATAGGCATGGGCACGGCAACCGGCTGCGCGGCACTCGCGCGCTCGAGTTCGACCGCGGTGCCATCGGGCTCCTCAACACGTACGCGCGTAAGGCCGCGGTCCTCCATCACATCGGCTATCTCGGCAAGTCTTTTGGAATCCATGCTCTAGCTCCTCGTATATCTACGCAGCGCGATGGCGGCGTTGTGCCCGCCAAAGCCCAGGTTGGTCGAAAGCGCCCAGGTAAGGTCGGCGCGAACCGCTCGATTAGGCGTGTAATCAAGATCGCAGGCGGGATCGGGCGTGTGGTAGTTAATGGTCGGGGGCACCACGCCCTGCTCGAGTGCCATGGCGCAGGCCATGACCTCGATGGCACCCGTGGCACCGATCATGTGCCCGGTCATCGACTTGGTCGACGAGACGTGCGCGGCGCGTGCCGCGTCCTCGCCGAGCGCCCGCTTAATGCCCGCCGTCTCGGACGAATCGTTGAGCTTGGTCGAGGTGCCGTGGGCGTTGATGTAGAGGCCCTCGGAAGGCTTGACGTCGCCCTCGGCCACCGCCAGCGATATCGCACGGGCAATGCCGGCGGCATCGGGGTCGGGGCTCGTAATGTGATAGGCATCATCGGTGTTGCCGTAGCCCACGACCTCGGCATAAATGTGCGCACCGCGCGCCTGCGCATGCTCCATGCTCTCGAGTACCAGCACGCAAGCGCCCTCGCCCATCACAAAGCCATCGCGGTCTGCGTCGAACGGGCGGCAGGCCGTCGCGGGATCGGGGTTGGTGGTCAATGCGCGGCAGGACGTAAAGCCTGCAACGGCATCGGGGATAATGGCCGCCTCGGCACCGCCCGCGAGGATCGCGTCGGCATAGCCGTGCTTGATAGCACGGAACGCCTCGCCCACCGCATGGGCCGAGGTCGCGCACGCAGTCACGACTGGCAGGGTCGGTCCCTTTGCCTTGTGACGGATTGCGATATTGCCCGATGCCATGTTGGGGATCATCATCGCGATCATGTAAGGCGATGCGCGGCGGGGCCCACGGTCGGCAATCGTATGGACGTTGTCGACGAGCGTCTGCATGCCGCCCACGCCCGACCCCACGTAGACGCCCAGGCGCTCACGATCGATGGCGCCTTCGACATCAAAGCCCGCATCGTGCATTGCCTCGTCCGAAGCCACCAGCGCAAACTGAACGCAGGGGTCCAGATGCTTGGCGTCGCGCTTGCCAAAGTACTCGTTGCCGTCAAAGCCCTTGACTTCGGCCGCCACCTTGACGGTAAACGCATCGGTATCAAAGTGCGTGATCGGGCCGATGCCACAGGTCCCGGCGCACATGGCCGCCCAGGTGGCAAGCGCGGTGTTGCCGAGCGGCGATACGGCACCGATGCCGGTGATTGCAACTCTCTGTTCCATCATGGTCTCCTCATCCAAGCCGTTCTTCGGCCCTGGTTTCTACATCGCCATTCCGCCGTCGACGCGCACGACCTCGCCCGTAATGTAAGCAGCCGCATCGCTCGCTAAAAAGCGCACCACGCCGGCCACTTCCTCGGGACGTGCCATGCGCTTAAGGGGAATCTGTTCCTCGGTTGCCGTACGCACCTTCTCCGAGAGCTTTGCCGTCATATCTGTCTCGACAAACCCGGGGGCGACCGCGTTCGCTCGTACGCCACGAGGCGCAAGCTCGCGCGCCACCGCCTTGGTAAGCCCTATCACGCCCGCCTTGGAGGCAGCGTAGTTGGCTTGCCCGGCATTGCCCATCAGGCCCACGACCGAGCTCATGTTGACGACGCAACCGCCGCGCTGGCGCATAAAGGTCTTGGTGAGCGCGCGCGTCATATTGAATGTTCCCTTGAGATTGACATCGAGCACGCGATCGAATGCGTCATCGCCCATGCGCATGAGCAGGCCATCGCGGGTGATGCCGGCGTTGTTGACGAGCGCCCAAATGGAACCAAAGTCGTTGAGGACCGCTTCCACGCACGCGTTGACGGCAGCGGGATCGGCCACGTCGCATTGATATGCGCGTGCCGTGGCGCCAACCGCCTCACAGGCTTCGCACGTCTTGCGCGCCGCATCGACGCTGCCGGCATAGACGACGGCGATATCAAAGCCGTCCTCCGCCAGACCGACAGCGCAGGCGCGGCCGATACCCCGCGAGCCGCCCGTGACCAGTGCCACGCGACGTGAGTCGTTGCGCTCGAGCGCGCCGTTGTTCAAGTTGCCCATGTCATTCCTTTCGGGTTACAGCCCTGTGGACTATGCGAGCTCGTCGGCAATAGCTGCGACCTGCTCGGCCGTTTCGCACGAATACACGCGAACGTCGCTCAGCGTACGCTTGACCAGGCCCGACAGCGTTTTGCCAGGGCCGACCTCAATAAACGTGTCCATGCCCTGATTCTGCAGAGTATGCAGCGTGTCGACCCAACGAACGGCATGACTCACCTGATTGGCCAAGACATCCGATGCCGCTCGCGGGTCCGCCGGATAGGGCGCCGCCGTCATGTTTGCCATGACCGGAATCAGCAGCGGTGACGGCGCGTGGCCGGCTTGGATATACGTCGCCAGCCCCTCAGTCGCCTCGGCCATATAGGGGCTATGAAATGCGCCCGACACCGCGACTTTCATAGCGCGGCCGCCAGCCTCTTTTACTAGGACGTCGAGCTCCTGCAGCGCCTCGGGCGCTCCGGCAACAACCGTCTGCTGCGGACTGTTGTAGTTGACCGGCCAGCAGTCCTCGCCGGCCTGTTTTGCCAGGTTCTCGACTTGCGCCGCATCGAGCTTGATGACGGCGCGCATGCCGCCCGGATGGCGCTCGGCAGCCGCGGCCATCAGCGCCGCGCGCTCGCACACGAGCTCAAAGCCCGCTCGCGTATCGAACGCCCCCGCAAAGGTGAGCGCGGCGACCTCGCCAAGCGAAAAACCCGCACAGGCGGCAGGTACCACGCCGCGCTCACGCAGGGCGGCAGCCGCTGCCAGATCGTGAACGAACACGCACGGCTGCGTGTTCTCAGTCTGCGAGAGCTCCTCCTTGGAGGCGCTCCGGCACTGCTCGCTGGTCCCCGGGCGCACCTCGTCGGCAATGGCGAACACCTCGGCGGCCGCCGGCGATGCCTCGATCAGGTCGACGCCCATCGCGGGATGCTGGGCACCCTGACCGGCAAACAGAAACGCTACGCCACCCATGCGGACGCACCCTTCAGGACATGCTCGGCGCCATCGACCAAATCGTCGACGATTTCGCGTGCGCTCTGGCGTTCGTTGACCATGCCGGCAATCTGTCCGCACAAATACGAACCCTCTTCGTAATTACCGTCCTTTGCGGCTTTACGAAGCGCGCCCGTGCCCATGGCCCCGAGCTCCTCGGGGCTTGCGCCCGCCGCCTCGTTCTTGGCATACGCGTTGGTGAAGGGGCTCTTGAGGGCGCGAACCGGATGTCCCGTCGAGCGGCCGGTCGCACGCGTCGAGGTGTCGTTGGCCTTCAGGACCATCTCCTTGTACTGCTCCGATACGGTGCACTCATCTGCGATCAGAAAGCGCGTACCCACCTGCACGCCGGCGGCGCCCAGCATAAAGGCGGCCGCCACGCCGCGGCCATCGGCGATACCGCCAGCCGCAACCACGGGAATATCGACCGCATCGACAACCTGTGGCACCAGTGCCATCGTCGAGGTCTCGCCAATATGGCCGCCTGATTCGGTACCCTCGGCAACCACGGCAGTGGCTCCACGACGCGCCACGAGACGCGCCAGCGCCACCGAGGCAACGACCGGGATGACCTTGATGCCCGCCTCGTTCCACGCCTTCATGTACTTGGTGGGATTGCCGGCACCCGTCACGACGACCGGCACCCGCTCGTCAATCACGACCCGCGCGACCTCGTCGGCAAACGGGCTCATGAGCATGACGTTGACGCCAAAGGGCTTATCCGTCCTGGCGCGCAGCTCATGAATCTGGTCGCGCAGCCAGTTGGCGTCTGCGTTCATGGCCGCGATAATCCCTAAGCCGCCCGCCTCGGACACTGCGGACGCCAGCGAGGCGTCGGCGATCCAGGCCATACCGCCCTGGAACACGGGCTTTTCGATGCCGAGCAGATCGCAGAGAGGAGTCTTGAGCATCTCTACTTCTCCAATGCCGCCTCGACCGTATCGGCGAACTCGCCGACCGTCTTGGGGTTCTCCTCGGTATCGAGCTGGATGCCAAACTCGTCCTCAACGGCGACGAGGATCTCGACGGTGCCCAGACTGTCGAGACCAATCTCCTCGAGCGTGGACTCGGGCTTCATCTCGACGTCGTCAAGACCGGCGGTCTCGCGGATAACATCGCAAACGCGCTCGAAGGTCTTCTGATCTGCCATGGTAGTTCTCCTTTGTTTGTGCCCTAGGGGCGTTTTTATTTCCTATGTGCGACTACTTCCAACGAAGTAGATAGCCACCTATATCCAGACCGGCGCCAAATCCAACGAGGGCGATGGTGTCGCCCGTGTGAAGTGCACCGGCGTTTGCCAGCCGGTCGAGGGCAAGCGGAATGCATGCGCTCGAAATGTTGCCGGTCTCGCGCAGCGTTCGAACCACGCGCTTGTCTGGCACACCGAGGCGCTTGACCGCCTGACTCAGGATTCGTTCGTTAGCCTGATGGAATACAAAATGGTCGATGTCCTCGACCGAAATGCCCGCATCGCTCGCAAGCTTATGGACCGTGTCGCAAATCGCGTTGACGCCGAACTTGAACACGCGGCGGCCATTCATGGACAGCACGCTCTCGCTATCTGCGGAGGCCTTAAACGGCGAGGTGCCGACCAGACCGGGAACGCACAACGTCTCGACGTCGGGCGCCGTCGAAAGCTCAACGGCAAGGGGGCTGTCTCCCCCAGCCTCAATCACCGCGGCGCCTGCCCCATCGCCAAAGAGCACACAGGTGGCGCGGTCGGTCCAGTCGAGCGCGCGCGTCATCTGCTCGGCGGCAACGACAAGCACATGCTTGGCTCGTCCTCGGGCGATATAGCCCTCGGCAACATCGAGCGCAAATACGAAGCCGGCGCAGGCAGCCGAGACATCGAAGGCAGGGCTCGTCGCGCCCAGTCGCTCAGCAACGGCACACGCCTCGGCGGGAACAAGGTGGTCACCCGTCGTCGTCGAGCAGACGATCAAATCCAGCTGGCTCGCGTCGATTCCGGACACCTGGAGTGCCCGCTCGCTCGCCGCTACGGCAAGGTCGTCAAGTGACTCGGTGGTGCATACATGGCGGCTCTTGATACCTGTGCGGGTAAAAATCCACTCATCCGAGGTATCGAGGAACTCGGACAGCTCGTCATTGGAAACACTGCGCTTGGGAAGCGCCGAGCCTGTTCCAAGAATCGTGAAACCCATCACTAACCTCCTTTGAGTTGTTGACGTGTTTACATCGACCAAGAGAGGATAGCGCATTCTTCGCTTTGTTGACGTGTTAACATTAAATTGTCCAAATGCGACAAAGGCTTCACATTGTGTCTCTCTCGACACCATTGCGTCATTCACTTATTCATTAAGGAGGTAGCAGCCGCTATGGATGCCCAATTAACGATAGTCGACGTAACCGGATCGACCAACGATGACCTGCTCGAAGCAGGAAAACAGGGAGCGCCGCACGGCACGGGGCTTGCCGCCCGCGCGCAAACGGCAGGACGCGGCCGACGCGGCCACAAGTGGGATTCAACCGCCGGCAACCTGTTGCTCTCGATTGTCCTATGTCCTCGTGTTAATCCCGCCAAGTACTCTGGCCTTGCCGCCGTCAGCGGCCTAGCGGTGCTCGAGGTGCTCGAGGCGCAAGGTCTTGCTAACGAGATCGGCCTCAAATGGCCCAACGACCTCGTCGCACGAGGACATAAGCTCGGCGGCATCTTGGTCGAGGCGGCTCGTGACAACGAAGGCAAACCTTTCGCCGTCTGCGGCATTGGCGTCAATGTGAACTATGTGCCCTCGGAGGTTCCCGATGGCGGCCTGCCGGCAATCGGTCTGTCAGACCTCAACGAGAATGTTCCCACCGTCGATGTGCTGCTCAAGGAGGTCTATCACACCGTCGTAAACGCTGTGGACGCGTGGGCGAATCTACTCAACGCCATGGAAGAAGACGCCGGTCCGATCGCACCCGTCCACGATGAGTATGTCGCTCATCTCAATTGGATTGGGGAGCACGTTATCGCCCGTTCCCCTACCGGTGACGAGCTGGCGCGTGGCATCTTTCAAACGGTCGATGCCTTTGGTCGCGCGTGTATCGAAACGGTAGACGGCTTGCGTTCCTTCCATTTTGAGGAGGCGTCATTGCGCCCATTGAGCGAATAGAGCGCCGCAGCCACCTGCCCGGCCGTATTACCCGGCAGTCAAAACCCATCATGCAAAACAAAAGAGCCCCGCTACCGTAACGGCAGCGGGGCTCTGTAAGCTATGAGCGCTATCGCTTAGAGCTTGATGTCGATGTCGACGCCAGCGGGGAGGTCGAGACGCATGAGCGAATCAACGGTGCCCGAGGTGGGGTCGAGGATGTCGATGAGGCGCTTGTGGGTGCGCATCTCGAACTGCTCACGGGAGTCCTTGTTCACGTGCGGCGAGCGGATAACCGTGTACAGATTGCGCTCGGTGGGCAGGGGGACAGGACCGGAAACGCGAGCGCCGGTCTTCTGAGCGGTCTCGACGATGAGCTTCGCGGACTGATCGACGACCTCGTGATCATAGCCCTTGAGGCGAATGCGGATCTTCTGGGTAGCCAACTTAAACCTCCAAAGAGTGCGAGAGATGTTCTCGCGGATTACGTAACAGGGAGCTCGAACTTAGGCGTTCTTGCTCATGACCTCGTCCACGATGGACTTGGGCGCGGGCTCATAAGAGTCGAACTGCATCGTGTAGGATGCACGGCCCTGGGTCTGGGAGCGAAGGTCGGTAGCGTAACCGAACATCTCGCCCAGCGGCACCTTGGCACGGATGAGCTTGCTGTTCTTGCGATCCTCCATGCCCTCGATCTTGCCGCGGCGACCGGAGAGGTTGCCCATAACGTCGCCCATGTACTGCTCGGGGGTCTCGACCTCGACAGCCATGATCGGCTCGAGCAGCTGCGGATCGGACTTCTTGAGGGCGTCCTTGATAGCCATGGAACCGGCGATCTTGAAGGCGGCCTCGGAGGAGTCGACCTCGTGGTAAGAACCGTCGAACAGGGTGACCTTAACGTCGAGGACCGGGAAGCCGGCGATAACACCGGTGTTCAGGGCCTCCTGGATGCCCTTATCGATGGACGGGATGTACTCCTTGGGCACGACGCCGCCGACGATAGCGTTGACGAACTCGTAGCCGAAGCCCTCCTCCATCTTCTCGAGCTTGATGACGGCGTGGCCGTACTGACCGCGACCGCCGGACTGACGGACGAACTTGCCCTCAGCCTTCTCGACGTCGTGACCGGCGGTCTCGCGGTAGGCAACCTGGGGCTTACCGACGTTAGCGTCAACCTTGAACTCGCGGAGCAGACGGTCGACGATGATCTCGAGGTGCAGCTCGCCCATGCCGGCGATGATGGTCTGGCCGGTCTCGTGGTTGGTGGACACCTGGAAGGTCGGGTCCTCCTCGGCGAGCTTGGTCAGAGCCAGGGACATCTTGTCCTGCTCGGCCTTGGTCTTGGGCTCGATGGCAACGTCAATAACGGGCTTAGCGAACTCAATCTTCTCGAGGACGATCTCCTTGCCCTCGGCGCACAGGGTGTCACCGGTGGTGGAGTTCTTGAAGCCGACGCAAGCGACGATGTCGCCGGCGGCAGCGTCGTCACGGTCGATACGCTCGGCGGCATTCATCTCGAGGATGCGGCCGAGGCGCTCGCGCTGACCGTTGGAAGCGTTGACAACGTAGGAGCCGGACTCGGCGCGGCCGGAGTAAACGCGGACGTAGGTGAGCTTACCGACGAACGGGTCGGTCATGATCTTGAAGACCAGGCCGGAGAAGGGCTCGTCGAAGGAAGGATGACGCTGAATCTCCTCGCCGGTGTCCGGATCGGTACCGGTGACGGCCTCAACGTCGAGCGGGCTGGGCAGGTAGTCGACGACAGCGTCGAGCAGCTCCTGAACGCCCTTGTTCTTGTAGGCGGAACCCACGAAGACGAGGTTGAGCTCGTTGGCCAGAACGCCCTTGCGCAGAGCAGCCTTGAGCTCCTCGACGGTGAAGTCCTCCTCCATGAGGATCTTCTCCATGAGCTCGTCGTCAAAGCTGGCAGCAGCGTCAAGGAGCTCCTCGCGCTTGGTGGCAGCGATGTCGGCAAACTCAGCCGGGATCTCGTCCATCGGCTCGGGGTAGGTCATACCCTTCTCGTCGGCCTTGAAGTCCCATGCGGTCATGGTGACCAGGTCGATGACGCCCCAGAAGTTGTCCTCGGCGCCCATCGGGACCTGAGCGGCCACGGCGTTAGCGTCGAGACGATCCTTCATGGTCTCGATAGCGTTGAAGAAGTCAGCGCCCACGCGGTCATACTTGTTGATGAAGGCGATGCGGGGGACGTTGAAGGTAGAAGCCTGACGCCAAACGGTCTCAGACTGGGGCTGGACGCCGGCAACGGCGTCGAAGACGGCGACAGCGCCATCGAGGACGCGCAGGCAGCGCTCGACCTCGGCGGTGAAGTCAACGTGGCCCGGGGTGTCGATGATCTGGATGCGGTAGTCCTTGCCGTCCTTGTTCCAGAAGCAGGTGGTAGCAGCGGAGGTAATGGTCACGCCGCGCTCCTGCTCCTGAACCATCCAGTCCATGGTGGCAGCGCCCTCATGGACCTCACCGATCTTGTGGGTCTTACCGGTGTAGTAAAGAATACGCTCGGTCGTGGTGGTCTTACCGGCATCGATGTGGGCCATGATGCCGATGTTACGGGTATCGGAAAGCTTGTACTTAGGCTTAGCCATGTTAGTTCCTTACCTTAACTTACCAACGATAGTGAGAGAACGCGCGGTTGGCCTCGGCCATCTTGAAGACGTCCTCGCGCTTCTTGACGGAAGCGCCCAGGCCGTTGGAGGCGTCGAGGATCTCGTTGGCGAGACGCTCGGCCATGGTCTTCTCCTTGCGAGCGCGGGAGAAGTTGACGATCCAGCGGATACCCAGAGCGGTGGAACGACGGGAGTTGACCTCCATCGGGACCTGATAGGTAGCGCCACCGACACGCTTGGGCTTAACCTCGAGCGTGGGCTTGACGTTGTCCATAGCCTTCTTGAAGGTAGCGAGAGCGTCGCCACCCTCGGACTTCTCGGCAACGATCTCGAAAGCGGTGTAAACGATGCGCTCAGCGGTGGCCTTCTTGCCGTCAAGAAGGACCTTGTTGATGAGCTGAGTCACCAGGCGGTTGTTGTAAACGGCGTCAGGCTGAACCTCACGACGATTAGCTGCTGCACGACGCGGCATGTGAAATCTCCTTAAGTGTCTACCGTGCGGCGCTCAAGACGGCACACGGCGAAAGTATCAAAACGTTATCTGGCTTATTTAGCCTTGGGGCGCTTAGCACCGTACTTGGAACGGGCCTGCATACGGTTCTGGACCGGAGCAGCGTCGTAGGCGCCACGGATGACGTGATAACGGACACCAGGGAGGTCACGGACACGACCGCCGCGGACGAGCACGATGGAGTGCTCCTGCAGGTTGTGGCCCTCACCCGGGATGTAAGCAGTAACTTCGATGCCGTTGACAAGGCGAACACGGGCAACCTTACGAAGAGCCGAGTTCGGCTTCTTGGGGCTCGTGGTGAAGACGCGGGTGCACACGCCGCGCTTCTGGGAGTTGTGCTGCAGAGCAGCGTTCTTGGACTTCTTGGGCACGGAACGACGGCCCTGGCGAACCAGCTGGTTAATAGTAGGCAAAGCGTACTCCTTCTCGAATGATTCCAGCTTTCTGTAAAGTGCAACGGCTTGAATCGAGGGGTCAGCATCCCCCTACGAAACACGCAGTTCGATAGGATACGTGGCATTAGCTGTGCCGTCAACAGACCACGCCGCCGGGCGTATCCCAAAATGAGCACATTTCCGCAAAGCCTCCATAAAAGGAATCCCCGCCTGTGCGCAAGTGCCCATTCCAGCCGTCCATTTAACGCAAAAAAGGCCGCTTCCCCTCTTGGGAAGCGGCCTAGACCTTACGAATAGACGATGGTAAAGGGTACTTTCGTTTCGGTCTCCCCCGTTGATGTGTACCTCGCGCCCTCGAGGGTTACCGAGACCACTTGATCGACATCAATCAACTTCGTTGGCACCCAAATGTTCTCTCCGCTATTGCGTGCCATCGAAACATAGAAATTGTACGCCCCTGCGTCGTCATCTTCGATAATCTGCTCTGACCCATCCTTGTAGGTGACGGTCAGTTTATGATCAACTGCTTCATAGCCCAGATCATCGATGTGCGTCTGGATGGAAAACGGGCTGATCTCGAGAGGCGAGTCGTCGGAGCGGAGCTCCTTTGTATCGACGTGCGCTCCGACGTTAAACCCTGGCGTCGATACCTCGATCACCTTCGCATCCTCACCTTTGCCCTCCGTCCAACTGATATTCCAGGTGACCGCATGTCGTAAATCTCGATCGCGATTCCAAGATGCAAAGTACATCGTGCCGTTAATGACCGTGTCGCTTGATGTGTCTTTATCAATGGTGCAGCGTGTATCAGCCCATTCCTCGCCGAAGTTCATGCTGGGTGTACTGACGCCCCCTTCTTCTTCACCATAGAGAACAAGTTCGCCAAGCTCTGCCGCCGGCTTGTAGTAGTTAACGCCATTCGGATTGGACAATGTAAACGTCACAGCACCGCAACCGTTCTCGTCGATTGCCATCTCATGAATGTCGAGCGTATAGCCGTTGCCCTCGACGGACAGATTGACCTTCTGGACTGCACCCTCCAGGCTTTGGGGCGCGATACCATCACCAAACTCTCTGGTGTAGGTATATTTCGTCCCCGACGAGCCGCCATTTGTCCAGGTAACGGACTCTCCGTTGCCATGGTTTCCCCAGGCAGAGGCAAAATAACTGGAATTGACAACAGCGTAGGCGACCCCTCCGGTCGCCAGCACTCCGGCAAGACATCCGATTACGGCAACATACAGAGGCTTCGCGTGACCCTTTCGGCGAAGCGGCTCGCCAGCAGCGGCATAAAGAACACGGTCAGCAAGATCGCTATCGGCTTGGACGGACTCGAAGGCCTGCTTGATCTGGTTGGATTTCACGGTCGCCCTCCTCTAGGATGAACTTGAGCTTCGATCTGCCGCGAGCTAAACGCGTTCGAACGGTCGCGGCTGGCACATGCAGTAACTCGGCAATTTCTGAAGTCGAGAAACCCAGATAGTAATAGAGCACGATAGGAATACGGAATCGCTCCGGAAGTCGCATAACGTCTGACAGGACCGCCTTGGTCTCCTCCTGCGCCGTCGAAAGCGAATCGGCCAGATTCTCAATATCCTCCACGCGCCTCCACGGCTTTCGAAAGAGAGATTTACATTCATTGATCGTGACCCGGATAAGCCATCGACGAAGATGCTCCCAGTTTTCAAATTGCGCGTCGCTTTTGAGCAACTTAAGAAAGACGTCTTGAGCGACATCGTCGGCGTCAGCGCGATCACGCAGATACGTCAATGCGATCCGAAACACGACATCCCGGTGGTCTTCGACCGCCTGTCTAAAAGCTTGTTCTTCCATAATCACCTCCCGGTGACATTAATGGTTCTCGATGAGGCCCTCACCATAGATACGCTCTTGTCGGGCGAAATGTTTCAAATTCAAGCATGAAAAACCGACCAAATAAACCTGTCCCTTTTTGGCAAGGGATCAACGGAACGCAACAGGTTGAGCATACGCAAGCGAGCGGCCCCCAGAGCGTACAAGGTGGCATGAAAAAGGCAGGGCATTGACCTTTTGGTCATGCCCTGCCTTTTGAATGACAGATTGTAGCTCTGGGGGCCGCGCAGCGACGGAGGTCGCCGCCGTTCGTTAGAACGGCGGAACTAATTACTCCTCGTCGTTGTCCTTGGCCTCTTCGGCGTCGTCGGTGTCCACGAGCTGGTTGAGCAGCTCGTCGAGGGACGCCATGTCCTCGTTGATCGCGCCGTTGGCGGGAGCCTTCTTGTCGTCGATCGGGGCGCCCAGGAGCTCCTCGTCGGCGTCGGCGTGATGCGTCGGAGCGGAGGTACCCAGCAGGATATCGTCCGGACCGTCGGGGCTAAAGACCATCTGCAGCAGCTGCGAGAGGTCTTCCTCGTCGGCAACGTCGTCGTTGTTCTCGAGGATGTAGAGCAGGTCGTGGGCCTCCAGGCCGTCACGGAGCTCCTCGATCGCCTTAGCACCGATACCATCGATGCGCAGCAGATCCTCCTCGGACTTGCCGACCAGGTCGCCGACCGTCTCGATGCCGACCTCGCTGAACTTGTTGGTCCAACGCTGCGACACGCCCAGGTCGTCGAACAGGTACAGGCGAGCCTTCTCGGCGGAGATGGTATGGCCGTTGCGGGTGAACGAACCGTCAGCACCACCGAACTCGTCGTAGCCGGCCCAGTCGAGCTGCTGCGGGAGCTGCTCGTCCAGGTCCTTGAGCTCCACAGGGGCCCACTCAGGCAGCGACTTGGCGTTGGGCGAAGCCGGGCCGTCGATGTCCACGTAGCCGTCGGCCGTGCGATACGTCAGCTTGGCGTTGGCATACGGTTTGAGGCCGGTACCAGCCGGGATCTTCTTACCGACGATGACGTTGGACTTAAGGTCGAGCAGGTGGTCGACCTTGCCCTCGATGGCAGCCTCGGTAAGGACGCCGGCGGTACGGATGAACGAAGCGCTCGACAGCCAGGAGTCGATGTTGGACGCGACCTTGAGCGTACCCAGGATGACGGGCTCGGCCACGGGAGCCTGACCGCCCAGACGGGCAACGCGCTCGACCTCGTCAGCGAACTCGTAGCGGTCGACGTACTGACCAAGCAGGTACTTGGAGTCGCCGGGGTTGGTGATCTGAACGCGACGCAGCATCTGACGTGCGAGCACCTCGATGTGCTTGTCGTTCAGGTCGACGCCTTGGCTGGTGTAGACGTCCTTGACGCTCTCGACGAAGGTGTGCATCGTCGACTCGATGTCGGTCAGCTTGCGCAGGTTGCGGAAGTTGACGAAGCCCTTGGTGATCTGGTCGCCAGCGCGAACCTCGCAGCCGTCCTCGATCTCGGGCATGAAGCGCACCGAAGCGGGGACGCGACGCTCGTCGAGGACACGGGTGTGATCCTCGGAGTCGGTGAGCGTCAGCACGTACTCGGACTTCTCGGGCTTAATCGAGAGGTGACCAGAGTACGGAGCCAGCTCGGCCTCGCGACCCAGGATCTTCTCGTTGACGTTGCCGACGATATCGAACATACGGCTGACCGTAGGCAGACCCTGCGTAATATCGTCGACGCCAGCGACGCCGCCGGAGTGAATGGTACGCATCGTAAGCTGCGTACCGGGCTCGCCGATGGACTGGGCGGCAATAATGCCGACCGCGGTACCGATGGCGACCGGACGACGGGTGGAAAGATCCCAGCCGTAGCACTTCTGGCACACGCCGTACTTGGAGCGGCAGGTGAGCAGCGCGCGAAGCTTGACCTTCTTAAGGCCGGCATCGACCATCTTCTGGATGTCAGCGACCTTCTCGATGTAGCCGTCCTGCTCAAAGAGCACGGTGCCATCGGGAGCCACGACGTCCTCAATGAAGCAACGGCCGACGAGGTCGGTGTTGAGGTCGGTGGTGCCGGGGATGATGAGGTTGTAGGTGACGCCCTCGTGCGTACCGCAGTCCTCCTCGCGGACGATGACGTCCTGGGCCACGTCGACCAGACGACGGGTCAGGTAACCAGAGTCCGAGGTGTGGGATGCGGTATCGACCAGGCCCTTACGGGCGCCGTAGGTCGAAATGAAGTACTCGAGCGGCAGCAGGCCCTCGCGGAAGTTCGCCTTAATGGGAAGGTCGATCGTCTCGCCGGACATGTCTGCCATCAGGCCACGCATGCCGCCGAGCTGACGCAGCTGGGTCTTAGAACCACGGGCGCCGGAGTCGGCCATCATGTAGAGCGGGTTCTCCTCGTCGAACAAGTCGAGCATGAGCGCTGCAACCTTATCGGTACAAGCGGTCCACTCGTTAACGACTTCGATGTGGCGCTCCGTCTCGTTGATGAAGCCCTCCTCGAAGTACTCGTTGATCTGGTCGACGTTGGCCTGGGCGCGATCGAGCAGCTCCTGCTTCTCGGCAGGGATGAGAGCGTCCCACACCGAGATGGTGAGGCCGGCGCGGGTAGCGTAGTGGAAGCCGGAGTACTTGATGGCGTCGAGGATCGGACCGACCTTGGCCTCGGGGTAACGATCGCAGCAGTCCGCAACCAGCTTGGCCACATCGCCCTTGACCATCTTGTAGTTCATGAACTCATAGTCTTCGGGCAGGCACTGGCGGTTGAAGATGATGCGGCCGATGGAGGTCTCGAAGCGCGCGGTCTTGTTGCCGGTGACGTCGTAGTCGACGAACTCGTTCTTGCCGTTCTTGACGCGGAAGATACGGGTGCCGTCCTCGTTGATGACATTGGCGTCGGCAGCGGACACGCGGACCTGAATCTTGGCCTGCATGTCGACCTCGGAGCGGCAGTCATAGGCGTGCAGCGCGTCGTCGAAGCTGGCGAACACGTGGTTCTCGCCCGGCAGACCGTCGCGGACCTGGGTCAGGTAGTACACACCAATAATCATGTCCTGCGAGGGGATGTTGACCGGCTTGCCGGATGCCGGCGAGCGCAGGTTGTTCGCAGAGAGCATGAGCACGCGAGCCTCGGCCTGAGCCTGGCTGGACAGCGGCACGTGGACAGACATCTGGTCGCCGTCGAAGTCGGCGTTGAAGGGCGAGCAGACCAGCGGGTGCAGGTGGATAGCCTTGCCCTCGACCAGAACCGGCTCAAAGGCCTGGATGGACAGACGGTGCAGGGTCGGTGCGCGGTTGAGCAGCACGACGCGGCCGTCGATGACCTCTTCGAGGATATCCCACACAAAGGTGGCACCGCGGTCGATAGCGCGCTTGGCGCCCTTGATGTTCTCGACCTTGCCAAGCTCGACCAGGCGCTTCATGACGAAGGGCTTGAAGAGCTCCAGCGCCATGGTCTTGGGCAGACCGCACTGGTGCAGCAGCAGCTTGGGGTCGGTAACGATAACCGAACGGCCGGAGTAGTCGACACGCTTACCCAGCAGGTTCTGGCGGAAACGACCCTGCTTGCCCTTGAGGGCCTCGGCGAGCGACTTGAGCGGGCGACCGCCACGGCCAGAGACCGGGCGACCACGACGGCCGTTGTCGAACAGGGCGTCCACGGACTCCTGGAGCATGCGCTTCTCGTTGTTCACGATGATCGCAGGGGCGTCCAGGTCGAGCAGGCGCTTGAGTCGGTTGTTACGGTTGATCACGCGACGGTAAAGGTCGTTGAGGTCGGACGCGGCAAAGCGACCGCCGTCGAGCTGGACCATCGGGCGCAGATCGGGCGGAATGACCGGGATGACGTCCAGGATCATGTTCGCGGGGCTGTTGCCGCCCTTCAGGAAGGCGTCAACGACCTCGAGGCGCTTGACGGCCTTCTCGCGCTTCTGCTTCTGAGAATCCTCGTCAGCGATGATGGCCTTGAGCTTCTCGGCCTCGGAGGGGAGGTCGATGGCAGCGAGCAGGTCGCGGACGGCCTCGGCACCCATACCACCCTTGAAGTACATGGAGTAGTAACGGGTCATCTCGCGGAACAGCGGCTCATCGGAGATGAGGTCGCGCTCGGTGAGCTTCATGAAGGCGTTGAAGGCGTCCGTGCGGAGCTGCTTCTCGTCCTTGCACTCTTCCTCGATGTCGACGATGCCGGAGGCGATCTCCTCGGGGGTCAGCGGCTCCTCGTCGGAGAACTCGTCAAAGTTCTCGGGGTCGCCCTGCTCCTTGAGGGACTCGATCTGGCGGGCGCACTCGGCATCGATCTCTTCCAGATCGGCGGCGAGCTCCTCGCGCAGGTCGTCGGCGTCGGCCTCGCGGGCCTCATAGTCAACCTCGGTGATGATGTAGCTGGCAAAGTACAGAACCTTCTCGAGGTCCTTGGACTTGATGTCGAGCATACGGCTCATCGGGAAGCTCGTGGGGCTCTTGAAGTACCAGATGTGGGACACGGGAGCGGCGAGCTCGATGTGGCCCATGCGGTCGCGACGCACCTTGGCCGAGGTGACCTCGACGCCGCAGCGCTCGCAGACGATGCCCTTAAAGCGGATGCCCTTGTACTTGCCGCAGGAGCACTCCCAGTCCTTGGCGGGACCGAAGATCTTCTCGCAGAACAGGCCGTCCTTCTCGGGCTTGAGGGTACGGTAATTGATGGTCTCCGGCTTCTTGACCTCACCGTGCGACCAGGAACGGATCTGGTCGGCGGAGGCAAGGGAGATCTTTACCGAGTCAAAATCAGTAGCTTCGAAATCTGCCACAGTCAACTACTCCTTATCAGTGGTCGTGGCGGCGACAGCCTCGGGTGCCTCGGCGGTCTCGGCATCCTCGGCCTCGACGTCGGTGTCAACGCCGGCGAGCGCAGCCAGGTCGTCGAGAGCAGAGGTCTCCTCGGCGGTCACAGGGGCGGAGGCGTCCTCGTCGGCATCGTGCATGGGCTCGATGTCCAGCGCGAGGGAGCGGATCTCCTTGACGAGAACCTTGAAGGACTCGGGGATACCCGGGACAGGAACGTTCTCGCCCTTGACGATGGACTCGTAGGTCTTGACGCGGCCCACGGTATCGTCGGACTTGACGGTCAGGATCTCCTGCAGGACGTTGGAAGCACCGTAAGCGTACAGTGCCCAAACTTCCATCTCGCCGAAGCGCTGGCCGCCGAACTGGGCCTTGCCGCCCAGAGGCTGCTGGGTAACCAGGCTGTAAGGGCCGGTCGAACGGGCGTGGATCTTGTCGTCGACCATATGGCCGAGCTTGAGGATGTAGGACGTACCCACGGTAATGGGCTCGCGGAACTCCTCGCCGGTGCGGCCGTCGAACAGACGAGTCTTGCCGCGCTCGTCAAGCTGGGTGACGAACTCGGGGCGCATGTGATCGCCAAAGGCAGCGGTGGCCTTGTTGAGCATGTTCTTGTTGGCACGACGAATGACCTCGGCGATCTCGTCCTCCTTGGCGCCGTCGAAGACGGGCGTAGCGGTGAAGAACGGACCGGGGACGTACTTGTCGGAGTCGGCCTGCTCGGTATCCCAACCGCAGGCAGCAGCCCAGCCAAGGTGGCACTCGAGCAGCTGGCCGACGTTCATACGCGAAGGAACGCCCAGCGGGTTGAGGATAACGTCGATCGGGGTACCGTCAGCCATGTAGGGCATGTCCTCGACCGGCAGAACGTTACAGATAACACCCTTGTTGCCGTGGCGGCCGGCGATCTTATCGCCCTGCTGGATCTTACGACGCTGGGCGACGTAGACGCGCACCTGCTCGTTGACGCCGGGGGCCAGGTCGTCGCCGTTCTCGCGGCTAAAGCGGACGACATCGATGACGCGGCCGTAAGCGCCGTGAGGCATCTTAAGGGAGGTATCGCGGACGTCGTGGGCCTTGGCACCGAAGATGGCGCGCAGCAGGCGCTCCTCGGCGGTCAGAGCGCTCTCGCCCTTAGGCGTGACCTTGCCGACCAGGATGTCGCCAGGGCCGACCTCGGCGCCGATGCGGATGATGCCGTCCTCGTCGAGGTTGGCAAGCATGTCCTCGGAGAGGTTCGGGATCTCGCGGGTGATCTCCTCGGGGCCGAGCTTGGTGTCGCGGGCGTCGATCTCGTGACGGGTGATGTTGATGGTCGTCAGCAGATCCTCGGCCACCAGGCGCTCGGACACGACGATACCGTCCTCGTAGTTAAAGCCTTCCCACGGCATGTAGGCCACAGTGAGGTTCTGACCCAGTGCGAGCTCGCCATGATCGGTCGAAGGACCGTCAGCCAGGGGCTCGCCCTGCTCAACGGTGTCACCGACGCGCACGAGCGGACGGTGGTTGATGCAGGTGGACTGGTTGGAGCGCTGGTACTTGGCCAGGTGATACTCGTCCATGCCGCCGGCATGCTTGACGATGATCTTGGCGGCGTCGGCAAAGATGACCTCGCCGGCATTCTTGGCCAGGGTGACCTCGCCGGAGTCCAGAGCGGCGCGACGCTCCATGCCGGTACCGACATAGGGAGCGGCGGGGTGAACCAGCGGCACGGCCTGACGCTGCATGTTAGCGCCCATCAGCGTACGCTTGGCGTCGTCGTGCTCGAGGAACGGGATCAGCGTGGCTGCGACGGAGAGCATCTGACGGGGCGAGACGTCCATGTAGTCGACGTCCTCGACGGGCACGTCGGCGGGAGCACCGAAGGAGCCGTCGAAGTCGCGGGTACGGGCGATCACGGTGTGCGGGCGGACGATCTTGCCCTCGGCATCGGTCGTGATGAACTCGTTGGTCTTGGGATCGAGCGGCGTGTTGGCCGGCGCGATGACGTGCTTCTCTTCCTCGTCAGCGGTCATCCAGTCGATCTGGTCGGTGGCAACGCCGTTCTCGACGCGACGGAACGGGGCCTCGATAAAGCCATACTCGTTGACGCGGGCGTAGAGGGCGAGCGAGCCGATCAGGCCGATGTTGGGGCCTTCGGGGGTCTCGATCGGGCACATGCGGCTGTAGTGCGAGTTGTGAACGTCGCGGACGGCCGTCGGCACGTTGGTGCGGCGGCTGGAGCCGGACTTGTGACCGGCAAGACCACCAGGGCCGAGTGCGGACAGACGGCGCTTGTGGGTCAGACCGGTCAGGGGGTTCGCCTGGTCCATGAACTGCGAGAGCTGCGAGGAACCGAAGAACTCCTTGATGGAGGCCACGATCGGGCGGATGTTGATGAGCGACTGCGGGGTGATCTCGTCGATGTCCTGGGAGCTCATGCGCTCACGGACGACGCGCTCCATACGGCTCATGCCGATACGGAACTGGTTGGCGACGAGCTCGCCGACGGTGCGGATGCGGCGGTTGCCGAAGTGGTCGATGTCGTCGACCTTGAAGCCCTGCTCGCCGGCAGCGAGGGACAGCAGGTAGCGCAGCGTCGCGACGATATCCTCGTCGGTGAGCACCGTGACCTCTTCCTCGGTGGTGAGGTTGAGCTTCTTGTTGACCTTGTAACGACCGACGCGGGCCAAATCGTAGCGCTGTGGGTTAAAGAGCAGGCCCTCGAGCAGGCTGCGGGAAGCGTCCACGGTGGGAGGCTCGCCCGGGCGCAGGCGACGGTAGATCTCGATGAGGGCGTCCTCGCGAGTGAGGGCGGTGTCGCGCTCCAGGGTGCGCTTGATCACATCGGAGTTGCCGAGCAGCTCGATGATGTCGTCGTTGGTGACGGCGATGCCAAGGGCGCGCAGGAACATCGTGGCGCTCTGCTTGCGCTTACGGTCGATGGAGACCATGAGCTGGTCGCGCTTGTCGACCTCAAACTCAAGCCAGGCACCGCGGGACGGGATGATCTGGGCCTTGTAGATCTGCTTGCCCGAATCCATCTCGGAGCTGTAGTACACGCCCGGGGAGCGAACGAGCTGCGAGACGACGATACGCTCGGTACCGTTGATGATGAAGGTACCCTGATCGGTCATCATGGGGAAGTCGCCCATGAAGACGAGCTGCTCCTTGATCTCGCCGGTCTCCTTGTTGGTGAGACGGACGTCGGTCAGAAGCGGAGCCTGATAGGTCATATCCTTCTCGCGGCACTCCTCGACGGTGTGCGCGGGGTCGCCGAACTGATGCTCGCCGAAGGTAACCTCGAGAACATGGTTCTGGCTCTGGATGGGGCTGGATTCCTTGAACGCCTCACGAAGGCCCTCGTCCTTAAAACGCTCAAAGGATTCCCTTTGAACAGAGATAAGGTTGGGGAGCTCCATGGCCTCCGGGATTTTCCCGAAGCTGACGCGCTTGCGCTCAGTGGCAGTGTATGCGTAGGTCACCAGGTTTTTCCTCCTTCACGGAAATGCTCGGTGGGTTGGCGAGGCATAGCTTCGCCAGTTATCGCAACCTAATAGTTTATCAGGTACCGACCGTTGGGCAAGAAAAGCCTTGACGCGATTGAGTTTTTGGAGTAGCAAAGTTTTTCGACAGAAAAGGTGCAGGTAGATACGTATATATCGAACACCTGTTCATATATTTTCTGTGAACAGAGAGCCGGCAATCGCAGCTCTTATAAAAAACGGGCGCGAACCGAAGTCCGCGCCCGTAAATGTCGATGCCCGAAGGCTTACTTGCGCATCAATCCGCCGCGCTCGTCGATAGCGTCCCAGAAGGCATCGGCAAAGCGGGGGTCGCTTGCAGCCATGAGGGCGTTGGTGGCCATCCAGCCAGAGGGAGTGCCGGTGTCGTAGCCCGACAGCGGGTCGATGACGACCGCATACATGGCCTCGCGGTCGAGCGAACGGGCCATGGCGTCGGTGAGCTGGATCTCGCCGCCCTTGCCGGCCTGCTGATCTGCCAGCAGGTCCATGACCAGCGGGCTCAACAGGTAGCGACCGACGATGTACAGGTTGGACGGAGCAGCCTCGGGAGCGGGCTTCTCAACCAGACCGCCGATACGCCAGACAGCGCCCGGCTCGGCATCGGCAACGTCCTCGGCGCCCTCGAGCGAACCGACGCGCTCGCCGGCGATAACGCCGTAGCGGCTGACTTCCTCGGGCGAGCAAGCAGCGACGGCGATAACCGAAGCGCCACCGTGCTCCTTGGAAACGGCGAGCATCTTGTCGCAGATATCGCGGTTAGGCACAACGTAGTCGCCCAGAAGAACCAGGAAGTTCTCCCCTGCCACGGCGTCGGCAGCAGAGCGAATAGCATGGCCGAGGCCCTTGGGCTCGTACTGATAACGGAAGTCGACCGGCATACCGCCAGCGTGGGCGACGGCATCGGCATAGGCGTTCTTGCCGCGCTCGCGCAGCAGGTTCTCGAGCGAACGGTCGGGCTGGAAGTAGTTCAGCAGCTCGGGCTTGCCGGGAGAAGTAACGATGATGGCGTCGTCGACCTCCTCGGGGTCGAGTGCCTCCTCGACGACGTACTGAATGACGGGCTTGTCGAGCACCGGCAGCATCTCTTTGGGCGTGCACTTGGTGCCAGGCAGAAAACGCGTGCCAAGACCGGCGGCGGGGATGATTGCCTTCATGTTATTCAAAGATCCTTTCGCAGGCGCAAAAGCGCCCCATGCGTGCGGCACACAGCCGCAGACCAAATTGCGATACCCAAGCATCTTACCGCTGGAACTATATGTCGCTACAAGGCAGAGACAATTCTTCAGCAGGTCAACGCAAATTATTGCTCGAATGGTGCAATTTTATTGCCCAACGGCAGGGCACCCGATACGACGCAAATCACAGAACATGGCAGTTTGAGCAACCGATGCCGAGGGACCGAAAAACAAAAAAGACGGGGCTCGCAATGCGAACCCCGTCTGCAAAGAAATCTGGCGAGAAAGCCTGATTACTTGAGGGTGACAGCAGCGCCAGCAGCCTCGAGCTTCTCCTTGGCAGCCTCGGCGTCCTCCTTCTTGGCACCCTCGAGAACAGCCTTGGGAGCGCCCTCGACGACCTCCTTGGCCTCCTTCAGGCCAAGGTTGGTGAGCTCACGGACGGCCTTGATGACCTGGATCTTGTTGTCGCCGAAGCCCTCGAGCACGACGTCAAACTCGGTCTTCTCCTCGGCCTCAGCAGCGCCAGCAGCGGGAGCGGCGACAACAGCGGCAGGAGCAGCGGCGGAAACGCCGAAGGTGTCCTCGATAGCCTTAACGAGCTCGGAAGCCTCGAGAAGGGTCATTTCCTTAAGAGCATCGATGATCTCATCGGTGGTAAGCTTAGCCATTTCTAAGTCCTTTCGGTTTCCGTGTCTGTGCACGGAGATCAGTTAAAACACGGCGCGAATGCGCCAGGGGTGCGGCGTTGCCGCCGCGGGTGAAAGCAGCGACTAGGCTGCCTTCTGCTCGGAGACCTGCTGGATCGAACGAGCGAGACCAGAGGAAACGCCGTTGACGCAGACAGCGATGTCGCGAGCGAAACCGGAGATGAGACCGGCGATCTGGCCGAGAAGCTGATCCTTGGTGGGCAGCTCGGCGATAGCCTTAACATCATCAGCGGAAACGGCCTTGCCGTCGGAGATACCGCCCTTGATCTCAAGGACGCCCTTGGACTTAGCAGAGAAGTCCTTAAGGGCCTTAGCGGCCTCGACCGGCTCGGACTCGTAGAACACATAAGCGACGGGGCCGGCGAGGATCTCGTCGAGCTCGGGCTGCTCCTGGTTCTTGAGAGCGATCTTGACCAGGTTGTTCTTGTAGACCTTCATCTCGGCGCCGCACTCGCGAAGCTGATGACGCAGCTCCTGAGCCTGCTTAACCGTCAGACCGTTGTAGTTGACGACGAACAGACCGGCGTTCTCGGCGATACGGGACTCGATCTCTGCAACCTTGTCGATTTTGTACTGCTGGGGCATGAATTACACCTCCTCGAATTCTTTCCGGGCACGGTCCGCCACAAGGACGTGACGGGGGCATGTCCAAAAAGAAAGCCCCCGCGCTGCATGAGCGACGGGGGCGAGAAGACATTTCTACTCGACCACCTCGGCTGGCGGGATATCCCATTAAGCTCGCGGGCGATGCCCGTTTGCACCGGCTGTCTCTGGCAGCGGATTCGTGCGTGAACCGAAAGTATTATGGCGGGGACCCCGGCGTCGGTCAACGGGAAACCGGGCTGCACACAATTCCACCATCCGGCCGCGCCGCCGAAGGCCAGGCGCAAGGTTTTCGCTCGGTCAGGTCCTGGGCTCGCACGAAGAGCACATTAAGTGCTCTTCGGCTCGTGCGGAATCTACGAAAACCTTGCGCCTGGCCTTCGGCGGCGCGGCCTGCGGTGACTTTGGGGCAGCCCGGTTTCCCGTTGGCCGGCACCCCCACTCATAAGCCTTAAGTCGGTGGGCTGATATGTTGCGTCCCTGATGGCTACAAGGTTGAAAGGAAGGTGGACAGGCGGCGGAGGCCTTCGTCCAGGTCTTTATCGGAAACGCAATAGCTGAGGCGGACGTGGCCTTCGGTTCCGAAGCAGTTTCCGGGAACTAGGGCAACGTTGGCCTCTTTGATGGCTTTGATGCAGAAGTCTTCGCTGGTTAGGCCGAACTTTTTGATGCTCGGGAAAGTGTAGAAGGCTCCTGCGGGCTCTACTACGTCGAGGCCCATGGCGTTTAAGGCTGCGAGTACGCGTTCGCGGCGGGCTCGGTAGACTTTGAGCATGGGGGTTGGGTCGACGGTCAGGGCTCGGGCTGCGGCGTCCATTTCGAAGGAGACAGCACTCGATACTAAGTATTGGTGAGCCTTTGCGATCTCGGCGATGACGGGGGCTGCCGCTGCGAGCCAGCCCAAGCGCCAGCCGGTCATGGCCCAGGGCTTGGAGAAGCTCTCGATGACCACCGTCTGGTCGCGCAGCTCCGGGTGGCGCTGGGCAAAGCGCTCGTAGCCATCCACATAGACCAGACGGTTGTATACGTCGTCGCAGACTACGTAGATGCCCGCCTGCTCTGCCACGCGCGCCACGGCGTCGAGCGATGCCGTGTCGAGGATGCAACCCGTGGGATTGTTGGGCGAGCAGATGACGATGGCCTTGGTCGCCGGGGTCACACAGGCGCGAAGCGCATCCTCGTCAATCTGGAATTGCGCAGGCTCCGTATCCAAAAAGACAGCCTTGGCGTGGTTGGCCACGACGATGCTCTCGTACAGGCCAAAGGCCGGCGTGGGGATGATGACCTCGTCGCCGGGGTTGAGCATAGCCATAAATGTTGCCGACAGTGCCTCGGTCGCGCCGTCGGTCAGGATGACCTCATCGGCGGAAAACGCCAGGCCCGCGTCATCCATATATTCGGACAGTGCATCACGCAGGGCGGGGCGACCGTTGTTGGGCGGATAGTGCGTGTCACCGCGGTCCAGCGCGGCGGTCACCTCGGCGCTAATCACATCGGGCGTGGGAAAATCGGGCTCGCCGAGCGCGAGCGCGATACACCCCGGATGCTGGGCGGCGAGCGCGTTAATCCGGCGGATACCGGAGGGCTTGAGCATGGCAAGCGAGGTATTCATGGGCAGACGCATGGCGTTCCTTTCGTAAGGGTTGCACTAGGATAGCGCGGCGGGGCGCCACCAGACGGTGTAACCTAAACGGAAACGAGCCGGAAAGGAGATGGCATGGAGACGACCGCGCGCGGCGACTTACCAAAAACACTGCACACCATTGCGTATATCAGTATTCCCAATAGCGCCGATCTTGATTTTTTGCTCTGGGACCTGCAGGATGCCATCGCCGCCTATGCTCAACTTTCCGGCACCGCACTCCCCCGCCCGGTCGACTTGAAGGCAAATGACGCCGGCAGCGTTGCCGATGGCATCGTGCTGGCCATTGAAGATGTGGCTGACGATGAGACGTTGACTGCTATCGAGCAGGCGCTTGAGCGCTTTGGCGGTACGGGAACGCGCGTCTATGCCGCGATTCGAGCCGCACAAGAGGGCACTGAGCAGGCGCGTGGGACCGCCGTTCGCCTGCACAAGGCATGTGAGCGCCATGACCAATTGTGGTGTGGCGGCGTTGCCATCTGCGCCGGCAGCGACATCGCAGCGCTTCGCCATTCCCCGCGCATGGGACTCTTGCGGCGACCGTTTTCGGAGGCCATGGACAAGCTCGTGGGCGCCGTGCGCATGGGCTGCTCCGTCGAGCATGCACAGCGACTTGGCGGCGGCAATGCCGCCAACGTCGACGCCGACGGCATGGTTTGCGCCGAGCCAGCCGTGCCCGCGCCGATCTGGCGAGGCGTTCTGAAACGTCTGGGCGCCCACGCTCAAACAAAAATCTAAATTAAATAACAGCCCAGTCAACGGCTTCGTGCCAACGCTCAACAAGACGCTCCAGGCGCCAGGCGGCATTGGCGGGACTTGTCGAGGGCAGGACGATAGCGGGCAGCCCGGTGTGTTCTTGTAGATAGCGCTTGTAGAGCCGGCCAGCTGTACCACCGTTGCATATCACCTGCTCAATGGGGGCTGCGCCGGTAATGCGCTCGATATGTGCCGGCACAACGTTGCGAATGCTCGCGTCGCTTGAGCCCTTGATATCACAGCTCTCGATCACGTCCCACAGGGCCACACCGCCGTTGAGCAGCATGGATCGCTTGGCAGCAATCGAGGCGTCGAGCGTCGCGGGCTCGCCGCTCGCCAAAAAGTCTCCCTCGTTGGGCGGCACGGGCACACCGAGGCACGCGGCCATCACGCGCCAAAAGCGATTCTGAGGGTTGCCGTAATAAAAGGCATTGGCGCGCGAAAGCACCGAGGGAAACGACCCCAGCAGCAAAACGCGCGAGTGCTCGTCAAACACGGGTTCAAACCCATGCTCAATATGTTGATAGCCCTCGTCGGACGCAGCCATGGCCTAGGCCCTCAGCAGATAACGCACCTCGTAGGGCGCAAGCTCAAGGGCACCCGTCAGCTCAACCGTGGGCGCGCCGTCGGCCAGCAGGTCGACAAAGGACCCATTGAGCTCGCCGGCGCCAAAGGTGTAAGGCTCGCCCACGGCGTTCACCGCCACGAGCACCGTCGCGTCGTCGCAGGCACGCTCGAACAGCAGCTGCTTGTTCTGGATCACCACGTTGCGGTACGCGCCGTAGTTGAGAGCGCGTGCCGCCGCACCGTCTGTCGAGCGCAGGTGCGCGAGCTGCTTGATGAAGGCCGACAGCTCGTTGGGCGCAGGCTCATCGAGCGCAGGGCGCAGCGCCCAGTCGCCATCGGGGCCGCCCTTTTCGCCAGCAATCCCCCACTCGCTGCCATAGTAGACACACGGAATGCCTGGCATGCCAAAGAGCATGCCATAGGCGGGACGCAGGCACGACTTGTCGGTGAGGATGCTTGCCAGGCGCGGCACGTCGTGGTTGTCGACAAACGACAGCAGGTGTTTGCCGCGGTAGATGCACCACGGGTCGCCGCCAAACTGGCGGTGCAGCGAATGGGCGATCTCGAACATGTTGACCGAGTTAAAGCTGGAGTACAGGCCCTTGTAGCACTCGTAGTTGGTGCAGGAGTCGAGCATCTCGTCGTTGACGATCTGGTTGTAGTCGCCGTGGAGCGTCTCGCCGATCAGCACAAAATCGGGCTTAAGCTCGCGGGTAAAGGTATGCAGACGACGCATGAAGTCGCGGTCGAGCATATAGGCAACGTCCAGGCGCAGGCCGTCGACGCCAAACACGTCAGCCCAACGGCGCACGGACTCGAGCAGGTAATCGACCACGGCGGGGTTTTGCAGGTTGAGCTTCACAAGCTCAAAATGGCCCTCCCAGCCCTCGTACCAAAAGCCGTCGCCGTAGCACGAGTCACCGTCAAAGCTGATGTGGAACCAGTCCTTGTAGGGCGAGTCCCACTTGCGCTCCTGAACATCGCGGAAGGCCCAAAAGCCGCGACCGACATGGTTGAAGACGGCATCAAGCACCACACGGATGCCATGGGCATGCAGTGTCTCGCACACGGCGGCAAAGTCGGCATCCCCACCCAGGCGACGGTCGATATGGCGCAGGCTGCGCGTGTCGTAACCGTGGCTGTCGGATTCGAGCGGCGGGTTGATGAGCACAGCGCCAACGCCGAGTTCCTGCAGGTAGTCGGCCCATTGGGCGATTTTCATAATGGGAGCATCGGGGTTAGGCGCGGCGTTGGCAGCCTGGGCGAGTTCATCCTCGGCAACGGGCGCGGCGTTTTCGCGCGGAGCTCCGCAAAAGCCCAGCGGATAGATCTGATAGAACGTCGTCTCGTATGCCCACATAGCAACCTCCCGGCAATCTTTCACGCAACGCCATCCATTGTATGCCCGCCGCGCATCCCCTCCCCCAAAATAAGTTGCGGTGAAATAGGGACTGTTGAGACCAATAAACCGGGCAAACAGTCTCTATTCCACCGCAACTGATGAGGGGACGTGATTAGGCGACAGGCTTTGCGCGGTGTATGGCCGGGAATAGCACCGTGATAGCGAGAATGACACCCACGACGGCAATCGCCCCGCCCGCGCAACCGATCCAGGCGATGCCGGGACCCGACACCACGGCGCCGCCGACCGCGGTGCCCGTGCCGATACCGAGGTTAAACAGGCCCGAGAAGATCGACATGGCGACGGTCGACGAATCTGCCGGCGTGTACTTGATGAGCTCGGCCTGGAACGCCACGTTAAAGGCTGTGGAGCAGCAGCCCCATAGCGCGCAGACGGCAAGCACTGCTACGAGCGACGATGCGACCGGACCCATGAGCAGCAGAGCCACCGGCACGCCGGAGAGCGTGATAGCTAAGAACGGAAAGCGATGCCCATCGAACAGTCGGCCGAACAGCCAGCTTCCGAGCAGACCGGAGCAGCCAAACGCCGTCAGCGTCATGGTGATGGCGCTTGCGTCGACATGGGCGACCTGCGCCAGGAAGGGCTCGATATAGCTGTAACCCGCGTAGTAGCCGGTCGCCATAAAGACCGTGACCGCGTAGAGCGCAATCAGGAACGGGTTCTTGAGCAGCTCGGGCAGCTGTTTGACGGTAAAGCGCTCGCCCGCCGGCATGACCGGGAACACCGCTGCCTGGTACACCACCGCGGCGGCAGAGAAGGCTCCAACCACGGCAAACGTCATGCGCCAGCCCACGGCCAGGCCGATGGCGCGACCGATCGGTAGGCCGAAGATCTGCGCGATGGACGAGCCCGTGGCGATCATGCTGATGGCGAGCGCCCCATGACGCGTATCGACCAGGCGCGAGGCTATGATCGAAGCGACCGACCAGAACACGGCGTGCGCGCAGGCGACCACCAGGCGCGCACAGACCAGGATGGGATATGTCGGTGCCACAGCGGACAGGAACTGACCCAGAGAAAACACGGCGAGCACGCCGAGCAGCATACGCTTGAACTCAAAGCGCGAGGCAAACACCATGAGTGGCAGCGACAGCAGCATGACGCCCCAAGCATAGACCGAGATCATGATGCCTGCCTGGGCCTCGGTGAGCGAGAACGACGCGGCGATATCAGTCAGAAGGCCGATGGGCATGAACTCCGACGTGTTGAACACGAACGCACAGCAGGCGAGCCCGATAAGCGGGAGCCACTGCTTGAGCGAGATGCCATCTTGTCTTGCCTGAGTCATGTAGGAACCCTCTCCGATTGTCTTGAGCGATGGGCGATTATATAGCAACGGCCCCGCATCCGTCAGCAACAGATGCGGGGCCGTAATCAACTCAATACACAGAGGTTGCGCCATCAATAAATAACTAAGCCAACCCCAGCAATATGCCTGCCGAATGCACGACAAACGCCACAATCCAGGCAACCGTCACTTGGAACGCGAACACGGCCACGGCGTAGCGCGCGCCCAGCTCGCTCTTGACGGCGCCGATGGCCGCCACGCAGGGCGGGTACAGCAGCGTAAAGACCAGGAACACATAGGCGGTGAACGGCGAGAACATAGTCGACAGTGCGGCGGGCGAGGTTGCGCCCAGAAGCACCGTGAGGGTCGAGATGACACTCTCCTTGGCGATAAGTCCGGTGACGAGAGCCGTCGACGCACGCCAGTCGCCAAAGCCGAGCGGCGCCAGCACCGGCGCGATGATGCTACCCAAACTGGCAAGCAGGCTTTGCGACTGATCGGCGACCACGTTAAAGCGAATATCGAACGTCTGGAGGAACCAGATGACCACGGTGGCGGCAAAGATAATGGTGAAGGCCTTGGTAATAAAGTCCTTGGCCTTATCCCATGCCAGCATCACCGTCGTCTTGACGCTCGGCAGACGGTAATTGGGAAGCTCCATGATAAACGGCACCGGGTCACCCTTAAATGCCGTGCGATTGAGCACCAAAGCCGCGATGCAACCGACCGCAATGCCAATCAAATAGAGCGAGACCATGGCGGGAACCGTCGCCTGCGGGAAAAACGCCCCGCACAGCAGACCGTAGACCGGCAACTTGGCCGAACAGCTCATGAACGGCGTGAGCATGACGGTCATCTTGCGGTCGTGCTCGGATGGGAGCGTACGGGTTGACATGATAGCCGGCACGGTGCAGCCAAAACCGACGAGCATAGGCACGAAGCTGCGGCCCGACAGGCCAAAGCGACGCAGCACTTTATCCATGACAAAGGCCACGCGCGCCATGTAGCCGGAGTCTTCCAGAATGGAGAGGAACAAAAAGAGCACGACGATAATCGGCAGGAAGGTCAGCACGCTGCCCACGCCCGTAAGCACGCCGTCGACAGCCAGCGAGCGTACCACGTCGTTGGTGCCGAACGCCTTGAGGCCCGCATCGGCCGAGGCGATGACGGCAGCGATGCCGTCCTCCATGAGTCCCTGCAACGCCGCGCCGATCACGCCAAACGTCAGCCAAAAGACGAGGCCCATGATCACCAGGAACGCCGGAATGGCCGTGTAGCGACCCGTCAGGATGCGGTCGATCTTGACGGAGCGCACGTGCTCGCGGCTCTCATGCGGCTTGACGACGCAGCGCCCGCACACGTCGCCGATAAAGCTAAAGCGCATATCGGCCAGCGCGGACAGGCGGTCGGTGCCGGCTTCGCCCTCCATCTGGGTAATGATGTGCTCGATAGCGTCGAGCTCATTGCGATCCAAGTGAAGCGCCTCGGTCACCAGCTCGTCGCCTTCAACCAGCTTGGTCGCCGCAAAACGCACCGGAATGTGCGCCGTCACGGCATGGTCCTCGATCAGGTTGGCAATGCCGTGGATGCAGCGATGCAGTGCACCGCCGTCCGAGCCATCGGGCGCACAGAAGTCCAGGCGACCGGGGCGCTCGCGGAACCGTGCCACGTGCAAGGCATGATCCACCAGCTCGCCGATACCCTCGTTGCGGGCAGCGCTAATGGGGACAACAGGCACGCCCAACAGGCTCTCGAGCAGGTTGACGTCCACGGCGCCGCCGTTGGCCGTCACCTCGTCCATCATGTTGAGCGCGATGACCATGGGGCGGTCGAGCTCCATAAGCTGCAGCGTCAGGTACAGGTTGCGTTCGATATTAGTAGCGTCGATGATGTCGATGATGGCGTCGGGGTTTTCGTCCAGGATAAATTGGCGACTGACGATCTCTTCGCCCGTGTACGGAGACAGCGAATAGATGCCGGGCAGGTCGGTAACGCTTGCCTCGGGATGGTTACGGATGGTGCCGTCCTTGCGGTCGACCGTCACGCCGGGAAAGTTACCGACGTGCTGGTTGGAGCCCGTAAGCTGGTTGAACAGCGTGGTCTTACCGCAGTTTTGGTTGCCGGCGAGGGCAAAATGCAGCGGTGCGCCCTCGGGCACGGCCGTTTTTGCCGCACGGGGCGAATACGTCCCCTCGCCAAGTGCCGGGTGCTCCGTCATGCCGATTGCGGCGTTAGTGCGCGGACCCGTGTCTGTGTCGTGAACACCCACGAGCTCGATGCGAGCAGCATCGTCCTTGCGCAGCGTCAACTCGTAGCCACGCAGGCGAATCTCGAGCGGGTCGCCCATAGGAGCGTACTTCATCATGGTGACTTCGGTGCCCGGCGTTAGGCCCATGTCCAAAATATGCTGTCGGAGTGCCTGATCGTCCGATGCCACCGATGCGACAACGGCGTCCTTTCCAATCTCGAGTGTATCGAGCTTCACGCGCTCATCCTTTCGTTAGACGCGGTTAACCGTTTACCGGGGCTAACCAACTCGTAACGACAAATGATAGCGCTCTGAACTATTATATAAAGTCAAATACCGATGTTTACCTGCGCAAACTTTATGCGGTGCGCCCCGAAAGCTCTTTGCGCATACCGCTCAGCGAGATCGAAATGGAACCCGACCGCGCGGTAGCAGTGAGTCGATCACCCTCAACCGACCCCGTGCATGTAAAGGGCGCCTTGCCCATCAAGACGTGGGAGATAGTGCCCGAGAACTCAAAGAAATCGCCCTCAGCGCGGGCACCCGAGAGAGCGATATTGAGACCCCTGACGTTTAGTACTGCCCTGAGCGCGCCGTTCACCCCATGTGAAAACGTCACCTCGCCGCGTTTACTCCCCACCGGCGTCTGGGCCGAAACCACATACGTACCCTCAAGCATGGTTCCTCCTCTGAGTAGGCTTTTTGAAATGGCCATCTAGTCTACTTTGCTGCGAGACGGCTTGCCCAGAAACTGCAAGCACATAAAGACGTTCAACCAACAGATTGCTGCAAGGAGGACAAGCGTGCAAGGGGGGGGCAGATTACATTTGGCACCACTTGCGCCAACGGACGGGATGCGGAGCGACTGTGCAGGTGGATTCCGGATCGCCGCTTCCTCCGTCCCCCAGCGAATCAAAACAAGTTGCGGTGGAATAGTTCCTGTTTGATGCTTTAACCAGCAAAAACAGGAACTATTTCACCGCAACTGCAAAAGCCCGCGCTGGCAACAAATGTCACCTGCGCGGGCTTGGCGGGCGTTCAAAAAGGCACGTTACAGAGACCCACATCAGTTATGGAATGCCGAGCAGCACCGATGCGCGATGCCCGCCGGCTTACCAAGCAACGAAGCTCGCCGTAGCCTTAGACAATCGGCGCAATGCCGGCAAAGTGCAGATACAGCGAGATAACTGCCACGACAATGACCACTGCTGCGATCAGCTTGTCGTGCAGATGCGGAAGCACCTGCTTGCCGCGGCCGCGCTCGCCCAGAATATAGACGGGGATGGCTGGGGCAAAAAGGATCGTCGTGATCATGACGCCCTGAAGACCCGTCGACCACACAAGGAACAACGTGTAGATAAAACCGAGCGTACCGAAAAAGCGTGCCTTGCCAACGCTTGGCGCATGCGGCCCGTCCAGATGCTCGTTCTTCCAGCCGATCACCATGTAATAGGCAGCCGAACAGACATACGGAACTAAAATCGTGTTGACCGCGCAGCTATAGAAGAACTGGTAGGTGCTCGCCGCCACATACGAAACAATCAAGAAGAGCTGCGTGATGCCGGAGCTTACGAGAACCGTTACCACCGGGGCATCGTGCTTGTTCGTCTTAGCAAACGCCAGCGGGAAGGAGCCCTGACGCGCCGCCTCAAACGGCGTCTCGGATGCAATGATGACGTAGCCCAGCATCGCGCCGACCAGCGAGAGAATAACGCCAAGGTTTACGATGGCAGCACCAACCGGACCGATTGCACACTCGAGAATTCCCGCCATGGAGGGCGTTGCGAGCTGTGCCATTTCCTCACGCGGCATAATGCCGAGCGACAACATCGAGATGATCAAATACAGCGTGAACACAGCTGCAAATCCAAGCGCCGTCGAGCGACCGACGTCGCGTACATACTTTGCACGACCTGAGATGACGACAGCGCCCTCGATGCCCGTGAAGACCCAAACAAGGGCGATCATGGTCGAGACAACCTGCTCGCCAAAGCCAGGGCCAGCCGGCTCTCCCCAGAAGTTGTCCATAAAGATATCGACGTCGAACTTACCCAGGAGCACAATGCTCAGCACAAAGAGTCCCAGCGGCACCAACTTCGCCAAGGTGACGATCGTGTTAATGCCCGCAGCTTCCTTAACGCCACGAAGCACGAGAGCGGTAAGGAACCACAGAAACACGCTGGCACAGATGATGGAAAGCAGATTGTTGCCCGTGCCGAATGCAGGGAAGAAATAGCCAAGCGCGCTAAACAGCAAAAGTGCAAAGCTCACGTTTGAAAGGCATGCGCTGATCCAGTAGCCCCAAGCGGAGTTGAATCCAACATAATCGCCAAAACCGGCGGCGGCGTATGCATAGATACCGCCGGTCAGGTCGGGACGAGCCTGAGACAAACCGTTGAACACCATCATCAGCGCAAAGACGCCAATAAAGCAAATTCCCCACGAGACGATAACCGCGCCGGTATTGGCTCCGCCCGCCGCCATATCGCCGGCAAGAGAGAAGATACCGCCGCAAATGCTCGCAGTGATGACCATCATGGTCAGACGAAAGAGATCCAGACCATTGGGGTCGATTATCTCGTCGTTGCAAGTTTTAGAGGCCATATATGTGCACCCCCTCAGTCAAGCGACCGTATGAAGATGGCCCGGACGTCCCGAATCGGGTGCCGGGCCATCGGTCAAGCGATCATTAAGCTAGTAAAGCGGCCGCATTAGAAGCGCAGTGACAGGCAGGAGAGGCCTCCGTCGACCTTGCGATACTCGGAGGTGTCGACAACGAGCGTCTTGTAGCCCAGATCCTGCACGGCCTTGAGCACGGTCGGATAGCCCTCGGCAACGATGACCGTACCGTTGACCCAGATGCAGTTGGCGCCGTAAGCCTCGTCCTCGGGCACGACGATCTTGTTGTACTGGGCAAAGTCGGGCTTATCGATGAACTCACCGGAGACGAGCATGTTGTTGTCCTCGATGTAGTTGACGCCCGTCTTGAGGTGCAGGACCTCCTCCAGAGGCACCTCGGAGCCCTCGAGGCCCCAGCCCTCGAGAATCTCGCAGAACTGGCGGATACCCTCTTCGTTGGTGCGAGCAGAGCGACCGACGTAGAAGTGGTCGCCGACCATCATGACGTCGCCGCCGTCGAGCGTGCCGGGGGAAACGATGTGCTTGACATGCTCGTCGTCAAAGAAGCGACGGACGACCGGCTCGATTTCGTCCTTCTCGCCATTACGACTGTCGGCGCCGGGGTTGGTAATGATGGCGCCGCAGCGAGTGATAACGGCCGGATCCTCAACGAAGCAGCTGTCGGGATACTGCTCAAGCGCCGGCAGCACCGACACGTCAACGCCACACTGCTCGAGTGCATGCTCGTAATCGTAGTGCTCCTCGATAGCGCGCTCGTAGATGGGCTGGCCAAGCTCGGGGGCGCTCGTGATGCCATTGCTCAGGGACTTGCCGGGACGACGGATGATGACGTGGCTGAACTTAGTCATGATGATCCTCCTTGGATCTCATAGTACTGAGCGGACTTCCTTGCGTCCGCCTTCCTTCCGATGGCTTTATCTTAGGGTGTCTTTACTGTTTTGTATATTGTATACAATCCTGAACGGTAGATATTTCTCGGTGAACGTATTTTTGCTTCCTAGGGTCAGGTAGCGCGATTTAGCTGGTCGTTCTATAATCCAATTAGCCTATTCAAACCAAACGTATTTAAATTTGACAATATACAGTTAAGGTATATAAGCTCATGGAAACACTCAGAAGACCCTTGAAGGATCATGTATACGACTATATTTCGAGTCGCATAGACGCCGGCGAGCTTTCGGCCGGCGACCGTGTGAGCGAGCAAGCGATTTGCGATGCCATGGGCGTATCGCGCACGCCGGTTCGCGAGGCGCTCATCCAGCTGGCAAGCGACGGCTATCTGGACAACCTCCCCCGCCGCGGGTTCCGCGTCCGTGGATTCGATCAGCAAAACGCCGTCGAAGTCTTTGAGATTATGGGGCCGCTCGACGGGCAGGCGGCATACCTTGCCTGCCCCCTCCTGACCGAAGAGGACATCATGCAGCTAAAGTTCTTGGTTGGATCCATGGACCTCGCGATCCAAGGCGGTCTTATCCGAAAGTACGACGACATTCAGCGGGACTTTCACCTTACGTACTTCAACCGCTGCGGCAACGACCGTCTGCGCGATATGATTTCGCAACTCGGGCGTTGCTTTATCAAACGCGATTACGAGACCGTCGATCAGGAGACGGCGTGCAAACTGCTGGGTATAGCCAATACCGAACATGCCCACATTCTTGAGCTGTTCGAAGCGCGAGATGCGGCGGCCGTGCGAGACTACGTTCGCGATGTCCATTGGAACACGGAGAACGCCCAGTTCACCGTTTGGTAGGAAAGCAACAAGGGACGACATCGGTCTTAAACCTTGACGCCAGCACCGCCCAAACTGATCCATTTTCCTCCGTCCCCGAGGGGTCATTCTTTTGGCAGCCAAGACAACGCCGATGCTTTGGCGCGGACAGCGAAAGCCCGCCAGAGCGAGCAAGGTGCCTTGAAACGAGGCGGCATTGACCTTCTGGTCATGCCGCCGAAGTTGAAAGGCAGATTGCCGCTCTGGCGGGCTTGCAGCGTCGAGCTGTTACGCGGTTTGGTAAAACCGCGTAACTAGAAACCGTGGCGTTCCAGGAAGCGGAAGGCCAGGCGGATCCAAGGACGGACTGCCACTTGCTTGTCCTCGTTGTCGACCGCGGTATTGGCGTTGCCGAGCGAAAGGCCGTGGCCACCCTGGTCAAAGACGTGCATCTCGCATGCAACACCCTCCTCGGCCATGCGCTGCGCAAACGGGTAGACCTGCGCGACCGGCGCCGTCTTGTCGTCCGAAACGCCCCACACAAAGGTCGGGGGCATCTGACGCGAAACGTGCGTGGTAGGGCAAATGTCGGCCAGGTGCTCATCGGTCGCCTCGCCGCCCGTCACCATCGACAGATAGTCGTTGAGCAAATCGCGCCCCGTCTTGCCACCCGTCTTGGGCACGCGCAGGTCGATGCGCGGGTCGCGCGTCTGCATATCGCGCACATAGGCAAGGTCGAGCAACGGATAGCCCAGCACCACGGCGTCGGGACGAATATCCTCCGGACGAGCCCCGGCAAGGCCCGCGAAGGGTCCGGTCTTCCACTGCGTTGCCAACGAGGCGCAGATCATGCCGCCCGCCGAGAAACCCACGATGCACACGCGCTTGGGATCGACATGCCACTCGTCGGCGTTGGCGCGCACGGTAGCGACCATCTTGGCGAGGTCCGCCTGCGGGTGCGGAAAGCTCACGTCGCCCGTGGCGCTCGTCACATAGTTGAGCACAAAGGCCTGGTAGCCGCGGTCCAAAAACGCAAACGCCACCGGGTCCTGCTCGTGCGGAGCGATATGCGTAAACCCGCCTCCGCCGCAGATGATCACCGCGGGGCGGCGGCCATTGGGCTTGTCGGGCAGCGGCTCGGCACCCAGATACGTAAACGTCGCCGGATAATCCTCGGTCGGCTCCTCGCCCCACAGCGCATGGTTCTCAATAATCATAGGTGCTCCCTCCGTGCGATTCGTGCGCACTCGTTTTTCGCACCTTAGCGTACCCCACTTGAGCCCGCGGCGCAGAAACACCCCCGCAATGAGTTGGCCTTCAACTGATATATCACAAAATCGCTGTTCAGAGGCATCGTTAAGCAGCGTAAAATAGGAGCGCTGACCATGCTGGGAAACACGTACGAAACGTTTCCGGCAAACCACACGCGTGCAACATGCACGCCTGATACGTTGGAGGCATCTATGGGTCTGCTCGATTCGCTCAAGTCCACGTTCACTTCGTCGGGCGAGGCGTCCGTTCCGCCCGCAGCAAGCTTCGCCACCCGCGAAGGCGTCATCTACGCTCCCGTCAACGGCGTGCTCGTCAATCTGAGTGAGGTTCCCGACGAGACCATCGCCTCGGGCATGCTCGGCCAGGGCTACGGCATCGAGCCCATTACCGGCACCATTTACGCCCCCGCTAACGGCCGTATCGGCGCCACCACCGTCACCAACCACTCCATCGGCATGATCACCGAGGACGGTCTTCGCGTGTTCATCCATGTTGGCCTGGGCACCGTGGAAATGAACGGCAAGGGTTTTGCCCGCTTTGTCGAGATGGGTGACACGGTCAAGGCCGGCCAGCCGCTCATCAGCTTCGATCGCGAGGCCATCAAGGCCGCCGGCCACGAGGACATCGTGACCGTCATCATCTCCGAGCTCGATCGTCTTAAGAGCATCGACCATGTCGGCGAGTCCGGAACGCTTATCGGCGGCAACCCGCTCGTCAAGCTGGGCGACCCGCTGCTGGTAGCCAAGACCAAGTAGCCAGGCCCCGCGCCACACAGCCAAAAGGCAACACGAAAAGCGCCCACGAGCATTTGCCGTGGGCGCTTTTCGTTTGAAAAACCATCCCGCCAATGCCTTATCTGTATAGCCCAAATGAGCCGAGCTGCTAGAATATCGAACTGTATGGATAACTATCATTCAACCGTTATGGGAGGATACGTGAACCGCACCAAAATCGCGCAGCTTTACGCCGATGCCGAGTCGCTTGGCGGCCAGACCGTCACCGTCGCCGGCTGGGTCAAGTCCATCCGCGACATGAAGAACTTTGGCTTTGTTACGCTCAACGACGGCAGCTGCTTCCGCGACCTGCAGGTCGTCATGAACCGCGAGGCACTCGACAACTACGACGAGATCGCCCATCAAAACGTCTCGGCCGCACTCATTTGCACCGGCACCGTCAAGCTGACCCCCGATGCGCCCCAGCCCTTCGAGCTTTCTGCCACCTCCATCGAGGTCGAGGGCGTCAGCGCCCCGGATTACCCGCTGCAGAAGAAGCGCGCAACCGTCGAGTTCCTGCGCACCCAGCAGCACCTGCGCCCGCGCACCAACCTGTTCCGCGCCGTGTTCCGCATCCGTTCTGTCGCGGCTGCCGCCATCCACCGCTTCTTCCAGGAGCAGGGCTTTGTCTACGTCAACACCCCCATCATCACCACGAGTGACTGCGAGGGCGCCGGCGAGATGTTCCGCGTGACCACGCTCGACCCCAAAAATCCGCCCCTCACCGAGTCCGGCGAGGTCGACTGGAGCCAGGACTTCTTTGGCAAGCACGCGAGCCTTACCGTGTCCGGCCAGCTCAATGCCGAGAACTTTGCCATGGCCTTTGGCGACGTGTACACCTTTGGCCCCACCTTCCGCGCCGAAAACTCCAACACCACGCGCCACGCCGCCGAGTTTTGGATGATCGAGCCCGAGATGGCCTTTGCCGACCTGAACGACTACATGGATAACGCCGAGGCCATGCTCAAGTACGTCCTTAAGGACGTTATGGCTACCTGCCCCGACGAGCTCAATATGCTCAACAAGTTTGTGGACAAGGGCCTGATCGAGCGCCTGGACCATGTGGCAAACTCCGACTTTGCCCGCGTTACCTACACCGAGGCTGTCGAAATCCTGGAGCAGGCAGTCGCTGCTGGCCACCAGTTTGATTACCCCGTCAGCTGGGGCATCGACCTGCAGACCGAGCACGAGCGTTTCCTGACCGAGGAGCACTTTAAGCGACCGACCTTCGTAACCGACTACCCGGCCGAGATCAAGGCGTTCTACATGCGCATGAACGAGGACGGCAAGACCGTCGCCGCCGCCGACTGCCTGGTTCCCGGTATCGGCGAGATTATCGGCGGCTCCCAGCGCGAGGAGCGCCTGGATCTGCTCGAGGCCCGCATCAAGGACCTGGGCATGAATCCCGAGCAGTACAAGTACTACCTTGACCTGCGCCGCTACGGTTCCTGCAAGCACGCCGGCTACGGCTTGGGCTTCGAGCGCTTGGTCATGTATCTGACCGGCGTGGGCAACATCCGCGACGTCCTGCCGCACCCGCGCACCGTGGGCAACGCCGACTTCTAATCGCCACAGCGCCACCGAACGCGTTCCAGCGCATCACGCCAGCGCCTCTCGGCAAGCCGAGGGGCGCTTTTTTCAACAGTATCCGTCAAGCTTTTGGCAAGATTTTGGTCAGTTGAGCAGGGCTGTTGAAAACTCGACCCGCCGCTTGCCGACGACTACCGACCGCCCGGAGTGTCCTGCACCCCTGGGAAAGCCCCGCGCCCTAGGCTCCATACCGTCGCCACCCAAAACGGAAAGGACGTGGACGCCATGACCGAAACCGCTGTTGAAACTTACGAGACCACGACGAGGGGCGCCGCCTCGATGGCAGCCTATCGCGCCGTTCGCATCCTGCAATTATTAAGCGAAAACACCGGCGAGGACAAGGCCATGCTTTCCGATGAGTTGATCCGGCGTCTCGCCCATCCCGACGACCCCGCCCGCATGCCCATCTCGGCGGCGCGGCGCAGCATCTACACCGCCATCTCCGCACTTCGCCATGCCGGATACGAAATTGAATACAAGCGCGGCGTGGGGTATCGGCTCTTGACCCGTCCGCTCACCGACGAAGAGATCATCCGGCTCCACGGCATGGTCATGCGCAACCGCTCTACGCCCATCGCCATTCGAAAAAGCATGGCGCAGCACCTGGTCGCCATGGCGAGTGCCGACGTTCGCGGCTACCTCGATGCACCCGAGCCTGCTCCAAGCGCAGGCGACAAATCCACCAAGGCCATACGCACGCCCGTCAAGCGCATCGATGCCTGCGAGCTCATCGAGCAGGCCATCGACCACGGAACCACGGTGAGTTTTGATATTTCGAGTGTCACGGCACGCGGAGAGGTCGAAGTGGCGCGGATGACACTCCGGCCCTTTGCCATCAAGCAACGAGACGGCATCTCGTATTTGCTGGGAACGGTCTATGACGCGCGAGGCGCCGACGACACGCTGCGTACCGTTGAGATCGGCCGCATGAAAAACGTCACCACACGTCTCCTCGACGGCAAGAAGCTCTTCGCCGTCCTGGACGAGGACGATGCCTCCTCCGCCGCATAAGACCCTCCGCCGCCCATTCGACTACCCGTACCGCCCATCCGATTCTGTATTAAAAAACCCGCCAGGCTGTTGTAAAAATGGACATCAGCGCTACTATAGTTCCACTTGCACTTTGTCCCAGTGCAGTGTTTCCAGCCATTTTTATACTGGGGGTAATGATATGAAGGACATCACCATCAGCCGCAGGAGCCTTCTGGTCTCCGCCGGTCTGCTCGCGCTCGCCCCGCTCGCCGGATGCGGCGGCAACTCTGGTTCCGGCTCTGCTGCCGCCGGTTCCGACTACACCATCGGCGTTCTGCAACTCACCGAGCACTCCGCACTCGATGCCGCCAACGACGGCTTTGTCAAGGCCATCAAGGAGAGCGGCCTTAAGGTCAAGATCGACCAGAAGAACGCCCAGAACGACCAGTCCACGTGTAAGTCCATTGCCGACAAGTTTGTGGGCGACAACGTCAACCTGATTTATGCCATCGCCACGCCCGCCGCGCAGGCTGCCGCCGGCGCCACGGCCGATATCCCCATCGTGGGCTGTGCCATCACCGACTACGCCGCCTCCGGCCTGGTCCAGGACAACGACAAGCCCGGCACCAACGTCACGGGCGCTTCCGACCTCACCCCAGTCGCCGAGCAGCTCGAGATGATGCAGAAGGTCCTGCCCGACGTTAAAAAGGTCGGCCTGCTCTACTGCACCGCCGAGTCCAACTCCGACGTCCAGATCAAAGCCGCCAAGAAGGAGCTCGACAAGCTGGGCCTCGAGTACACCGATTTCACCGTCTCGAGCTCCAACGAGATTCAGTCCGTCGTCGAGTCTGCCGTGGGCAAGGTCGACGCGCTGTACTCCCCCACTGACAACACCATCGCCGCGGGCGCTTCGCAGGTCGGCCAGATCTGCAAGGAGAATAAGCTCCCCTTCGTGACCGGCGAGGAGGGTATGTGCATGGCCGGCGGCCTGTTCACCCTCTCCATCAACTATAAGGACCTGGGCTACGCCGCGGGCGAGATGGCCGTTAAGATCCTGAAGGGCGAGGCCAAGCCCGAGGATATGCCGATCAAGCACCTCTCGAGCAAGGACCTGGTCGTCGTCAAGAACGACGAGATGGCCGAGGCTCTGGGTATCGACCTTTCCGCTCTGGACGAGTAGCGCCATGCGCGGTAACGCGTCTAGGGCCCGCACGCGCGCCACAGCCGCGTTATTCAATATCTGAGTCCTTGGGGCGAACGCTAAAGACCGGCGTTCGCCCTGCTTGTTTCGGATGAGACAAAACATCCGTCCGCAGCTCTTTTATGCATTGGTACCGCTATTATGGAAAATCACGTGTCCACCCTATCCTAGGAGGTATGAAGCATGCTCATTGCATTGCAGGGCGCCGTTTCGCAGGGCGTCCTCTGGGGCATTATGGTGCTTGGCGTGTTTATCACGTTCCGCCTGCTCGACATCCCCGATATGACCTGCGACGGCAGCTTTGCCCTCGGCGGCTGTGTCTGCGCCGTACTCATCGTCAACAATAACGTCGACCCCTTGCTCGCCGTGCTGGCCGGCATGTGCGCCGGCGCCATCGCGGGCGCCGTCACGGGCATCTTGACCACCGTCTTTGAGATTCCCGCAATCCTCGCCGGAATCCTTACGCAGATCAGTCTGTGGTCCATCAACCTGCGCATCATGGGCAAGTCCAACACGCCCATCCTTGCCAAGGGCACTATCTTCTCATCCGTCAGCAACATGACGGGCCTGCCGCAGTCCACTGTTGCCATTATCCTAGGCATTGTGCTGGCCGTGGCCATCGTCGCCATCCTGTACTGGTTCTTTGGCACCGAGATCGGCTCGGCGCTGCGTGCCACCGGCAACAACGAGTACATGATCCGCGCCCTAGGCGTCAACACCAACTCCACCAAAATGATCGCCCTCGTGCTCTCCAACGCCCTCATTGGCCTTTCGGGTGCGCTCATCTGCCAGAGCCAGAAGTATGCCGACATTGGCATGGGTACCGGCGCCATCGTTATCGGTCTTGCCGCCATCGTCATCGGCGAGGTGCTCGGCCGCCTGCTGCCCGGCGGTCTCACGCAGTTCTCCGTCCGTCTGGCCTCCGCCGTCTTTGGCTCCGTGGTGTACTTCCTCATCCGCGCCATCGTGCTGCAACTGGGCATGGACGCCAACGACATGAAGCTGCTCTCCGCCGTGATCGTCGCCGTGGCCCTGTGCGTTCCCGTGGTTTGGGAGCGCTATAAGCTCCGCAGCTCCTACACGAAGGGAGATGAGGCAGATGCTTAAGCTCTCGCACGTCAAGAAGACCTTTAACAAGGGCACCGTCACCGAGAAGCGCGCGCTCACCGGCGTCGACCTTACCCTCAACGACGGCGACTTTGTAACTGTGATCGGCGGCAACGGCGCCGGCAAATCCACGCTGCTCAACATGATTGCCGGCGTATATCCGCTCGATTCGGGCGTTATCGAGCTCGACGGCACCGACATCTCGCGCCTGAGCGAGTCGCAGCGCGCCAAGTACCTGGGCCGCGTGTTCCAGGATCCCATGCGCGGCACCGCAGCCGACATGCAGATTGCCGAGAACTTGGCCCTCGCCAAGCGTCGCGGCCAGCGTCGCGGCCTTTCGTGGGGCGTCACCAAGGCCGAGAAGGACGAGTACGTTGAGTTGCTCAAGCGCCTGGACCTTGGCCTGGACACGCGCCTCAACGCCAAGGTCGGCCTGCTTTCGGGTGGCCAGCGCCAGGCACTCACGCTGCTCATGGCCACGCTCACCAAGCCGCGCTTGCTGCTGCTCGACGAGCACACCGCGGCACTCGACCCCAAGACCGCCTCTAAGGTGCTCAATCTGACCGAGGAGATTGTCGACGAGAACCACCTGACCACGCTCATGGTCACGCACAACATGAATGACGCCATCCGTCTGGGCAATCGCCTGATCATGATGCACGAGGGCCACGTTATCTACGACGTGGCGGGCGACGAGAAGAAGTCGCTCACCGTCGCCGACCTGCTGCAGAAGTTCGAGGAGGTCTCGGGCGGCGAGCTCGCCAACGACCGCATGCTGCTGAGCTAAAACCTGCCAATAAGGGACAGGTTTATTTTGGCAGGTTTTATCTGCGCAAACGTCAAAACCGCCGCAAAGGAACAGATACCTTTGCGACGGTTTTCGCATATCATGTCGATAATCCAGCGTCAGCAGGAACCACTGGTTAAGAACTAAGGGAACTGCCACGAGAAGACTCCTTCCCCGTCTTGCTTGACCGCCGCACTCCTTGCCGGCGTGCTCGCCGGCGGCCCAGCTTACGCCACCGCGGCCACCCCATCTCAAGTTATCGGCCCGTCCGATGTGATCGGACGGGCTTTTTGGTGGGTATCATGGTTGAATGATCATTAGGAGGTTTTCCCTACATGGAATTGTTTGAACCGATTCTTCATTTCTTTGAGCAGCGCTGGGTCCACAACATCATCTGGGCCGTCATCTTGGTAATAGTCACCGCCATCGCCGCCAAGGTGGCATCCAAGACCCTGCGCCACCTACTCAACCGAGACGACAACCCGCTTCCCGCATCGAGCATCTTCATCAACATCGCGCGTGCCGTCATTTGGATGATCGGCGGCAGCTTTATCCTCGACAACTGCTTTGGCATTAACGCAAACGCGCTCGTCGCCGCTCTTGGCGTCGGCGGCATCGCCATCTCGCTCGGCTTTCAGGACACGCTATCAAACCTTATCGGCGGCATGCAAGTGACCTTTATGGGCATCATCAAGCCCGGCGACAATATCGAGGTCGGCGGCGTGTCGGGCGTGGTCCAGGACATCACTTGGCGCCACACGACCATCGAGGACGCCTGCGGACAGACCATCATCGTCCCCAACTCCAACATCTCCAAGAACACACTCGTGCACCTCATGCCCTTTGGACGCGTTGTCGTTCCCGTCGCGGTGAAGGACACGTCAAAGTGGGACTCGCTCGATGCGCTGGCAGACGAGCTCGCCTGTGCCACCAAGGTCGCCGTTTCACCCATCTCGGGCTTTGACAAGGAACCCTACGTGCTCTTTAGCGAGATCGGCGACTTTGGCATTAAGGGTAAGATCATCTTTATCGTCAGTGACGACAGCACCACCTTTACGGCAGCCGACGCCTGCATCCGCGCCATCGCCCCCATCATCGCCTAAAACCACCGCAAAGGGGACAGGCACCTTTGTGGTGGTTTCGCATCGTGGTACCATGGTTCATATCGTTGTTTAAACGACTAAGGGAGTAGACACCATGGAAGAGGCCTATCGTCAAGCGCGCAAGCGCGGCGAACAGGAACGCCGTCGCGCCATCAGCCAAAGCGAGCATCCATATCTTACGGACCTCGACAGCTTGGTCGCCCAGCTTCCCTGCGGGCAGCGCGAGAACATCGGCCTGCGGGACATTCCGCTCGAAATGGTCGTCGGCACGGTTACCAAAGGTCGCCAGTCCGCCTTTTCGTGTAACTTTATGCCGCTGCTCCCCTGGAATACCGAATTCGCCCGCAAATGGTCCAACCTCTACGATATCCAAATCTCCGAGGGCTACCGCGACCCCATCATCGTCACCGAGTTCATGCACCGCTTTTACGTCCAAGAGGGCAACAAGCGTGTCAGCGTCCTCAAATTCCTTGACGCTCCGACGGTCTCGGCCAAGGTGACGCGTCTGTACCCCGGTAAGTGGGATTCCGTCGAGAGCCGCCTGTACGGTGAGTTTTGCGCCTTTTGGTACGTATGCCCCCTGTACGAGATTGAGTTTTCGCGCGAGGGCAGCTACGAGATGCTTGCCAAAATGCTCGGCCAAGATCTTGTCGAAAAATGGCCTCAAAAGAAGGTCGACTACCTACGTCACACCTTCCTGCTCTTTAAGCGCGCCTATCTTCGCGCGGGCGGCGACCACTTGGACATTACGCCTGCCGATGCCATGCTCGTCTACCTCAACGTCTACAACCAGGACCGTCTGCTGGATACGCCGACGGATATCGTCGTCAACCGTCTGTGCAAGATTTGGCGCGAGCTTGTCATTGCCGGCAAAAGCGACGAGGACAAAGTCGATCTTGTCGAAGCGCCGCAGCCCAACGAGAAAGAGGGCGCACCGACAAAAGCTACCTCGGGCGTGCTCAACTTCTTTATGAGCAAGACCGTCTACTCCACTGCCAATCCCATGCGAATCGCCTTTATCCACGAGTTTCCCTGTGCCACGTCGAGCTGGGACAGCCTACACGACCAGGGCCGCCGGTATCTTGATGAGCACTTTGGCGGCATCGTGCGCACCGAGGCGTTCGAGGACTGCCACGATTCGGACGTGTTCTACGCCGCCGTCGAGACAGCCGTAAAGCACGGGGCGAACGTCATCTTCTCGACCTCACACCGGCTCATGGAATACACGCTCAGGGCGTCAGTCGAGTATCCCCAGGTGCGGTTCCTTAACTGCTCAATCGGCCTTCCCCACCAAAGCGTCCGCTCGTACTTTGGAAAGATGTACGAGGCCAAGTTCCTACTGGGCGCCCTTGCCGCCAGCATGGCCGACAACCACCGTATTGGCTACCATGCGTCGGTCTTCGCCTCGGGCGCGCTGAGCGAAATCAACGCCTTCGCTATCGGTGCCTCGCTGCTCGACCCTCGTGCGCAGATTATCCTCACTTGGGGAGATGTTCCCGCCGGCGGTCTTGCCGAAGCCATGTGTCGCGAGGGCGTGAGCGTCATGACCGGCGCCGATATGTCCAAGTCTCTCGAGGACCCCACCGCCTACGGGCTTCACCGTCTGGTAAACGGCAAGGAAGTTACCGGTATTGCTATGCCGGTATGGAACTGGGGCCGTTACTACGAACTCATCGTACGCAGCCTACTGCACGGCACATGGGACGAGACCGCCGATGACCAGCAGGTGCGCGCCGTCAACTACTGGTACGGTATGAGCTCCGGCGTCATCGATATTCGCTACGCTCCGGGCCTACCCTATCAGACACGTAAACTTGTGCAGCTGCTTCGCAACGGCATTGTCGAGGGCTCCATCAACCCATTTGGCGGCGAGCTCCACAGCCAGGACGGCGTGGTTCAGATTGAGGGCTTCCCTCCCCTGCCGAGTACGCAGATTGTCGAGATGAACTGGCTGGCTGACAACGTTATAGGCTCGATTCCGCAGCTCGATAACGAGCCGGAGGTCCGTGCCCTATGAATATCCTAGCCATTGCCGATGTAGAGGAGCGCTGCCTGTGGGAATGTTTTCGCAAGGAGCGCTTTGAGGACGTTGACCTGATTCTATCCGCAGGCGACCTGGATCCGGACTATCTTGAGTTTTTGGTCACTGTCATCAACAAACCGCTTGTGTACGTTCGTGGCAACCACGACGACCGCTACGCGCGCCATGCACCGGGCGGGTGCATTTGTGTTGAGGACAGCGTATATGTGTACCGAGGTATTCGCATTGCGGGTCTGGGCGGTTCCATGCGCTACCGCGACGGCGCGAACATGTATACCGAGCGCGAGATGGCAAAACGCATGCGCAAGCTATCGCGAAAAATCGCACTGGTAGACGGATGCGATATTCTACTTACCCATGCACCCGTCGCAGGCATGGGCGACCTGGACGACCTGCCGCATCGAGGATTCGAGTGCTTTAATGCGGCTCTTGAGTCTTGGGGTCCCGACTATATGATTCACGGGCATGTGCACCAAAGCTACGGCCCCAACTTTCAACGCGAGCGCCAACACCCATGCGGAACGAAGATTGTCAACGCCTGCGGCTATACCAAGATCGAAATTGACGAGGCGCGCTACCCCACGCGCGGTTGGAAGGCCGCTTGGCTCAACTCGCAAACCATGCGCCGCGAGCTCAAACGCCACGAAGCAATCGAGTCTTCAACCGCCAGAACCCCCTGGTAACTGCCAACAACCACCACGAAGGGGATAGGCACCTTTATGGTGGTTTTGCTGACTCGTCCGACCTGTCCATCACGGTGCTTGTGTAATTAACGAGAACACTCATTGTTTTGTAAGGACGGCGCTCACGTGCCGTCTTTTTTTGTCAACTTATGCAGTCTCGACCGTGTTGTATGTAGAGGGACCTCGCGAGACGCCTTCCCTATATCCACCACGACCAATTGGAGGTGACACTATGCCTGCACGCCGTAACCGCAATAGCACGCTCCGATGCGATGCCGATCAGATCGAGCGGGAAGCAAAGCGCTTGGTCGACACGTATTCCGACCTCATCCTTCGATTGTGCTATTCGGCCCTTGGATCCGCTGACGACGCTCAAGACATCTGCCAGGACACGCTGATCAAGATTCTCCAACGCACTCAACCGTTCGACTCGCTCGAACACGAACGTGCTTGGGTGATCCGAGTCGCACTGAACGCATGTCGCGATATCGGCCGTACGCACGCGAATCACCCGGTTGTCGACCTCGATTCGCTCCCCGATTTCTGCGCACCCGTAACACATACCGAGCAAGAATTCGCGCAACGCGACTGCGCCATTCTTTCCGCTGTCACGGCCCTGCCTCAAGCACAGCGCATCGCCATCTTTTTGCACTACTACGCAGGCATGAGCATCAGGGAAATCGCAGACGCCGTTCACGCGACGCCAGCTGCAACCGCCCAGCACCTTAGCCGCGGACGTGCGTCACTTCGGCTTTCCTTGAAAGGAGACCACAATGACTACGAATTCGAATGACTATCGCCACGCCCTGGAGCACATTTCGTTTACCGATAATGCGAAGCAGCACATGGCAAACTCGATTGCTCAGTCCGTCGCCTCAAGCGATGCGGCGACCGCTCAAAGCAACTTTAATGGCACGCGACGCAAGCCGCGCATCGCCCGCCATCCCGTAAGAACAGTCGCTCGCATTGCCGCTGTAACGGCAGTCCTCGCTATCGTCATTGGAGGCGCTGGCACGGCTATGGCAACAGGCGTCCTGCCGCTTCCTTCTGACATGCTTTCCGACATCTTTGACGGACCTGCTTCTCAAACCGAGATCATCGACCGTATTGGCCGGCCCGTCGGTGCTAGCTGCTCCAACAACGGAGTCACCGTGACCGCCGACGCCATCATGGGCGACAAGGATATGGTTACCATCGCCTATACGCTTACGTTCGACGATCCCGCTGCCCTGAAAAAGCTTTCCGAGCCGGGCGAGAACGGAACTATCGCCGGAAGTGTCGATGGAAACGTATACGTTGATGGCGAGCATGGCGGCCAAGGCCAATCATGGCTCATTGACAAGAACCCCAATGACTCCAGCATTCAATACTTTGCACAGTTCAGCGTTGAATCACCCGGCCTTATGGGCAGGACCGTCCGCACGCATATCAACTCTCTCGTTGTGCCACGTGCTGGCAAAGAGCTTCCCGAGTATAAGAAAATACTTACGGGCCCATGGGATCTTAAGTTCCAGCTGAATTACGAAGATACATCCGTTACGATTCCCGCGCCCAAATCGGTCAACTTTAACGGCACCAAGGCGACGATTCAAGAGGCCACCGTATCCTGCGTTGGCGTTTCAGTCCGCTACAACATAGATCGTTCCATCGAACACGACAACAACAGCGGCAAGATGTCTCAAAACATGGAGGAGTCTATGGATGCCGTTGGCAACATACCCCTCATCGTGACGTTCAAAGACGGTCATGTTGAGGACGCAACCAGCCACAGCGGCTATTTCGCAAATAAACTGGATAACGGCACCACTGATGTCCACAAGACCTGGCCGTTCTCGCAAGTTTGTGACACAGACAAGATTGCAAGCGTACAAATTGGCGATACGGTCATTCCCATGAATTCGTAACGCTACGCGGCTCGTATATGCACCCGGTTCCGCACTTCGCGTCTAAAGATGCGCTGTCATCGAGCAGCGTGAGCGCAAGGCCGCCCGTATGGTCGGCTGGGAACACCTCGTTGCGCTAAAAACCACCACGAAGGGGACCGGCACCTTTGTGGTGGTTTTGCTGACTCGTCCGACCTGTCCCAACGGTTTGTCTCAATCTGTAACAGGTAGGGCCCAAATAATCGGTTAGCTGTTACAGATCGAGACAGACCACGGATGCTCAGCCGAAAATCTCAATCTGTAACAGGTAGGAACGATTTTGCCCCTTAGATGTTACAGATTGAGATATTTGACAGCTTGAATCGGCATCGCCTACAGCGCGGCGACGACCTTGTCGCCCATCGTCGTGGTGCCGAGGATCTTATCTGCCGGGGTGTTGACATCGGCGATGTCACGGGTGCGCCAGCCCTCGTCGAGCACGCGCGCCACGGCGCTCTCGATCCACGCGGCTTGCTCGCCAATGTCGAGCGCGTAGGTCAGCAGCATCGCCACCGACAAGATTTGAGCCAGCGGATTGGCCACGCCGAGCCCCGCGATGTCAGGAGCGCTGCCAGCGCTCGGCCCAAACAGCGATACGCCATCATCCAGCGAGGCAGAGGCAAGCATACCGAGCGATCCGGTAATCTGAGCCGCCTCATCGGACAGGATGTCGCCGAACATGTTCTCCGTCACCACGACGTCAAAGTCTGCCGGTCGACTGATGAGCTGCATGGCGGCGTTGTCGACGAGCAGGTCCTCAAGCTCCACGTCGGAGTACTCCTCGTCTTGCACGCGATGCACGATCTCGCGCCACATGCGGCTCGTCTCCAGCACGTTGCGCTTATCAACGCTCGTCACCTTGCCGCGACGTTTGCGCGCCGCCTCAAATGCCTGGCGCGCAATGCGCTCAATCTCGTACTCGCGATACTCCATCACGTCGACCGCACGCTGACCGGCCGCACCCGCAGCGCCCGCGCAGGTCACGGATGCGGGCGCCAAAGTCCCACGGCATGTTGTAGCCCATCGTATCGGGGATGTTCACGACCGTGGCACCGGCCTTTACGGCCGCCTCGATAATGCGCACCAGAAACTCCTGATCGGAGCGGCCGGCATCCTCGGCATAAAACTCAACATCGTCAACGAACTTGCGAGCATGTTTGACGGCATGGATCGCTCACTCAATTGCCCTTTCCTCAGTCATATGGAGCTTGTCGCGCAGGTGACTGGTGCTCACACCCAGCCCTGTATGGATACGGGGCCTCTGGGCCGTTTTGAGCGCCTCTGCAGCCACTTCGATATCCCTGTCGACAGCGCGCGTCAGGCCGCATACCGTGCATCGGTCGCCCGCAATCTTGCCAATCTCCTGTACGGAGCGAAAGTCACCAGGACTCGAGATGGGAAAGCCCGCCTCGATAACGTCCACGTTCATGCGCACCAGCTGGCGGGCGATGAAGAGCTTTTCCTCGGTATTCATGCTGGCGCCCGGCGACTGCTCACCGTCGCACAGGGTGGCGTCAAAGATTGTGATTTTGCGGCTTATATGTTCCTCCTGATTGACCGTTTTATGACAGATGGCTTTCAGGAGAGAGAGAAGGCCTAGAGATAGAAAAATAACCGTGTCGCTCATCACGCCTGAAAGCGGCAGACGATAGCGCACCCGGGTACAACAAATCGTTATAGCGAGATTACAACCCTAGCGCGCTATCCAATCTAGTAGCGCTAGGCCTAGGAGCTGTTGCGTGTTCTTAAACATGTTGGGCTCCCTTCGGCCTCGGGTAGTACTACATCGCGCTAAAGTACAACACAAGTAAAACCACCACAAGGGTGCCTGTCCCCTTCGTGGTGGTTTCGTTGACTCAAAAGCAAGAGACCCGGTCCTGCACGAGGCAGAACCGGGTCTCTTTAGCAATGCTTGCTTTGCTCAGGCAGTAACTGTTAGTTACTCAGCCAGGAAGTCGCGCTGGATAGCGGGATCGACCTTGACGCCAGGGCCCATGGTGGAAGACACGGAGATGGACTTGACGTACTTGCCCTTAGCAGAAGAGGGCTTGACGCGCAGGATCTCGGTGTACAGGGCAGCGTAGTTCTCGACGAGCTGCTGCTCAGTGAAGGACTTCTTGCCCAGGGGCACGTGGCAGATGCCGTAGCGGTCGGCGCGGTACTCAACGCGGCCAGCCTTGAGCTCGGAGACCATCTTGGCGACGTCCATGGTCACGGTGCCGAGCTTGGGGTTCGGCATGAGGCCACGGGGACCAAGGATCTTACCGATACGGCCAACCTTGGCCATCATGTTCGGCGTAGCGATAGCGGCGTCGAAGTTGATCTCGCCCTTTTGGATCTGGGCGACGAGCTCGTCGGAACCGATGATGTCGGCGCCGGCAGCCTCGGCCTCGCGGGCCTTCTCGCCCTCGGCGAAAACGGCAACACGAACGGTCTTGCCGGTGCCGTGGGGCAGGGAGATGGAACCACGGATGTTCTGGTCGGCCTTACGAGTATCGATGCCCAGACGGAAGTGGGCCTCGACGGTCTCGTCGAACTTGGCGGTGTCGAGCTCCTTAATGAGCTTGGCAGCCTGAAGGGGGGTGTAGAGCGTGGCGCGATCGATCTTCTCGGCAGCGGCGTTATAGCTCTTACCATGCTTAGCCATGTGCATTACCTCCTGTGGTTAAACGGGCGTGAGCCCTCCCACATCGTATCGTGTGCCCTATTGCACACATTTAACGGGCGCCCAGGTCGGAGCACCCGTCGTTACCATAAGAAATCGCTACTCAGCGATGGTGACGCCCATGGAACGGGCGGTACCGGCGATGATCTTCTTGGCGGCGTCAATGTCGTTGGCATTGAGGTCCGGCATCTTGATCTCGGCGATCTTGGTGAGCTGCTCCTGGGAGAGCTGACCAACCTTGTCGGCCTGGGGCTTAGCGGAACCAGACTTGAGGTTCAGCTCCTTCTTGATGAGGTGAGCCGCCGGCGGGGTCTTGGTGATGAAGGAGAAGGACTTATCCTCGTAGACAGAAATCTCAACGGGGATGATGTCACCCTTCTTGTCCTGCGTCTCGGCGTTAAAGGCCTGGCAGAACTGCATGATGTTCACGCCAGCAGCGCCCAGGGCGGGGCCGACGGGAGGAGCGGGGTTAGCGGCACCAGCAGGAATCTGGAGCTTAATGACGTTGGCAACCTTCTTCTCAGCCATGGTCATTCCTTTCGAATCACGAGTGTGAAGTACTTGCTATATCGTAAGCACGCACGTGTTAGAAGCACTCCTGAGATGAGCAGTCACAGAAGAAGCACGCTCGCGCGAACGGACGAAAACTTAAGCGATGACAGCGACCTGGTTAAAGTCGAGCTCGACCGGCGTCTCGCGGCCAAAGATCATCAGCGTGACCTTGATCTTGCCAGACTCGGGATTGACCTCAGAAACCTTGCCATCAAAATCGGTAAGCGGGCCATCAGTGACACGGACGGACGTACCGACCTGAATGTCAACTAACGTGCGCTTGGGCGCATCGCCCTTACCGGGACGACGAGTCATCTTGTTATACTCGTCGCGAGAAAGCGGAGCGGGCTTGCCATTGCCGCCCAGGAAACCGGTGACACCAGGCGTGTTGCGAACACACGTCCAAGCATCGTCATCCATCTCCATGCGAACCAGGACGTAACCCGGAAAAATCTTAGAGTCCTTAACCTCGCGTTTGCCACCCTCTTTAATCTCAGTGACACGCTCCATAGGAATCTCGATATCAAAGATACGATCCTGCATGCCCATGGTCTCGATTCGATGCTCAAGATCGGACTTAACGCGGTTCTCGTATCCAGAGTAAGTGTGAACGACGTACCAACGCTTAGACATGGATTAGCCCCTCAATCCAGAGAACAGAGCAAGAGCCTCGCCAAAGCCAGCATCGAGCAGAGCGATGACGACGCCGACAACGATCAGAGAAGCGCAGACGACAATCGAGTAGTTCACGAGCTCCTTCTTATCGGGCCACGTGACTCGCTTCATCTCGGACTTAACCGAAGCAAAATACTTCTTAGTGCGGGCGAAGAAACCAGGCTTCTCGTTCTTCTTGGACTTCGCAGCCTTCTCACTCTTCTTGGCAACGGCCTTCTTGGCCTCAACCTTGGAGTTGGCAGCAGCGTTCTGGGCGTTCGCCGGCTGCTGAACCTTCTTCTTGTTCTTCTTGTTGGCCATTTGGGTTACCTCCGCGCATTGCGCTTAAACATGAGTAAACCGTAAGCCCCCAAATGGGAGCTTACGGAATAATGACTGGCACGCCAGGAAGGACTCGAACCCTCAACACTCGGTTTTGGAGACCGATGCTCTACCAATTGAACTACTGGCGTATATGACTAGAGACTAGCGAGTCTCTTTGTGCAGCGTATGATGACGGCACCAGGGGCAATACTTCTTGATCTCCATACGATCAGGCATGTTCGCCTTGTTCTTGGTGGTCGTATAGTTGCGGCGCTTGCACTCAGTGCACGCAAGAGTAACTAGAGTACGCATGTATCCTGAACCTTTCATATCCGCCCCGTACGGGCACGAGTTGTTACTTTATCAGCTCTGTATAAGTGCTGTCAACGAAAACCCCGAGTTAATTGGTTCTCGCTGGATCCATTCATATTTGGAACACATCAATAAAGCCAGCGAGATCTAATCAACCCCAACGTCTTAGGGAAATAAACGCTCGATACGCTACGCAAGAGAGCGACGTGCGCAGAAAAGAACCCGGCACCCTAACAGTGCCGGGTTCTTTAAGTCATCGGTATCAGAGAGCTAATTTACTCAATGATGGTAGAGACGATGCCCGAACCGACGGTGTGGCCACCCTCGCGGATAGCGAAGCGCAGGCCCTCCTCCATGGCAATCGGGTGAATGAGGTCGCCCTCGATGGTGATGTGGTCACCAGGCATAGCCATCTCGGTGCCCTCGGGGAGCTTGACCGTACCGGTAACGTCGGTGGTACGGAAGTAGAACTGAGGACGATAACCATCGAAGAACGGGGTGTGACGGCCGCCCTCCTCCTTGGTCAGAACGTAGATCTCGCCGGTGAACTTGGTGTGCGGGGTAACCGAACCGGGCTTGCAGAGAACCTGGCCGCGCTCGATGTCCTCACGCTTGATGCCGCGGAGCAGCAGACCGACGTTGTCGCCAGCCTCGCAGAAGTCCATGGACTTACGGAACATCTCGATACCGGTAACAACGGTGTTCTGGGTATCCTTGATGCCGACGATCTCGACGGGCTCGTTGAGCTTGAGCTCACCGCGCTCGACACGGCCGGTAGCAACGGTACCACGGCCGGAGATGGTCATAACGTCCTCAACGGCCATCAGGAACGGGAGGTCGTTGTTACGAGCAGGCGTCGGGATGTACTCGTCGACGGCCTTCATGAGCTCGCGAATGGCGTCCATCCACTTGGCGTCGCCCTCGAGAGCGCCCAGAGCGGAACCACGGATGACGGGGATGTCGTCGCCGGGGAAATCGTACTCAGAGAGGAGCTCACGGGTCTCCATCTCGACGAGGTCGATAAGCTCGTCATCGTCGACCATGTCGCACTTGTTCAGGAAGACGACGATGTAGGGAACGCCGACCTGACGGGCGAGCAGGATGTGCTCGCGGGTCTGAGCCATGGGGCCGTCGGTAGCGGCGATGACCAGGATAGCGCCGTCCATCTGAGCAGCACCGGAGATCATGTTCTTGACGTAGTCAGCGTGGCCCGGGCAGTCAACGTGAGCGTAGTGACGGGCAGCGGTCTCGTACTCGACGTGGGAGACGGAGATCGTAATGCCGCGCTCGCGCTCCTCGGGAGCCTTGTCGATGTTCTCGAACGCAGTGAAGTCAGCCTTGCAGCCCTCGGTCTCAGAGAGAACCTTGGTGATGGCGGCGGTCAGCGTGGTCTTGCCGTGGTCGACGTGACCAATGGTGCCGATGTTAACATGCGGCTTAGTGCGCTCAAACTTCTCTTTGGCCATAAAGCCCTCCTCTTAACAGGTCGTCCCCGGACGGGACTTTGCCTTTATACCATAGTGGCCTCTCAACAAACTATTGAGAAGCCACCGTGTTACCTATGGTAGCGGTGACTGGATTCGAACCAGTGACGCCACGGGTATGAACCGTGTGCTCTAACCAACTGAGCTACACCGCCGGATGGAGCCTGCAACCAGACTTGAACTGGTGACCTCTTCGTTACCAACGAAGTGCTCTACCGACTGAGCTATACAGGCACTTGACGGGTGGGAGCTATAGGATTCGAACCTATGTAGGCAGAGCCAACGGGTTTACAGCCCGTCCCCATTAACCACTCGGGCAAACTCCCAAACGTTCAAGTATCCGCAGGTTCTTTGGTCTTTTGGGCCTCCGCCCCCGCGAACGAAGAAGATAATACGATGCAACCTTGGGGGCTGTCAATGAAAACCTCTAGATACACGGTACCGGGCGTATCTATATATCCGTGACCTGCGTTTTTGTTGAGTTTGGATATGGAGAACGGTGGATTTGGCTGCGCTGGCGACATTTCCCGAGGGAACACTTTGGTGTGGTGGAGTGAGCCTGCAGAACATCCCTTCGATAACGACTCATTTGCACCTATATATAGGTTGCGGTCGAAAAATTTCGACTTTAACGACGGCTCGAGCGATGATTTTCTCCCATTGCAAAATCGAGCGAGGATAATCTCCCACTTTTGAGCGATTGTTGTGCCCAAAATGGGAGATTATCCTCGCTTGTTGATCGTGCGGAAGATTTTCCACCCTCGTGCGTCCGAATATCCTCGATCGATGAGGGCGATCGACCCCACCCCGGCTTTCATCTCGATCTGTAACAGTAAGAGGATTATTCCTCCCCTATCTGTTACAGATCGAGATGTTTCCCTGGCGGTCTCCCGTTTATCTAAATCTGTAACAGCAAGAACGGTTTTTCTTCCCTAGTTGTTACAGATTGAGACACTTCTCAGCTCGCCCCCAGATTGTCTAAATCTGTAACAGCTGGGAGCTGAATGCTCGTCCTCGTGTTACAGATCGAGATTGTCGACCAACCCCAACCAAACCCTTAAGCCAGCACCTCAGATACGTTGTACAGCCTACTGCCTTCGAACGAGCGCAGCAGGAGCTCGCGACGTTCATCGAGGTCTTTCAGTTTGCAGGGGAACACGAACAGCATCACGTTTTGATGATACTTGTAATCGGCATAGACATCCGGATCGCCCAAACGTGTGGGTGTGGAAACGATACCTTCCGACATGCGCTCACTCGAACCAACGTAAATACCCAGGTAATCACTGTAATTCTTATCGTGATCGCCCTTTTGATACTTTGCGATAAGGTAGCAGCCAGGCATATCAAAGCCGTTAAACGCGGCATCGGCAACCTTTTCCTGCTGGCAGACAAACTTGTGCAGAGGCATCACCGTCGACGCACTTTCGAAAATCGATTGCCTTGCGGCGCTGATCTTCTTGCGAGCCTCGGCGGCTTCTCTTGAGTCCTGGAACGCTTTCGCAGCACCGCCCAGCGCGCTAACTGCCGCACCAACGCCATCGGCCGCCACACCGAACCCCTTGCCAATGCCATCGGCAACGACACGTGCGCCGTTAGCAGCGCCGCCCGCTGCATCCATTACAGCGCCGCCGACAGCTTCGACATCGACGCCGAGCTGCTTTGCGCCATCAATGACAGTAGCCGCAGCTTTCAAAACATTCGTTGCAAGCTCCATAGCTTCTTTAGCAGTTTCGAAATTAACAGCCATCCTAGAATTCCTTTCGATATCTCGCATAACCGAAACAGCTCATAACTCATAAATAGCGTCAGGCGGTTGCGCAGCATCCCACAACCATGCGAAATGCATGCATCACCCAAGTCAGCAGTCTAAATCGGCCCGAGCAAAGCGTCTCGATGGGATTCCCATTAATCGGTGAGCGCAACGAGCGTCTCGAGGAACGCCCATACTCAGACTCGCCTCCAACGCCCAGCATTAGCGCATTAACGACATTGAACAGAGGGATTTGGCTGCAGTTTTATGTCCGCACGAGTTTCTATTCTTTTTGATAACGAACAGTCCGCTCTCAAAAGAAGGGAATTCAAATGGGCAGCATGGAAGAACTCGAATTGACTCGACGCGGATTTACGGTTCTTGCCACCTCGGCTTTCGGAGCATTCTTTATCAGGCCCGAATCAACCGCCAATTCCCCTTGCGACAAAACGTACCTCGTAAGCGTTAAAACAATCGGATACGGCTATCTCTGGGAAAAGGAGTTTGAAGACACCGATTGGATGGTCGATCCAGACGAAGCAGAAATTCAGCGCGAAGCGCTTAAACCGGGAACCATCCTCCGCTTCGAACAAGACCCCGATATCTCAAAGGACGCCGCTTGGCTCGACGTTGTCTCTGAAGACGGCGAAAAACTCTGCGATATCCCTTGGAGCGCGACAGCGGAAGAAGAGGCCGCCGTCATGAAGATTGTCGATAAAATCAACGGCGGCCATAAAGTCTGGGCAGAAGTGAGCGATGCCGAGCATTCTACGATTGACGCCGGTCCAGACAATGCGCGCATTCACACAATTGAATTCGACGTGTTCTACCGGTAATCGCTGCTCAGAGGAAAACAACCGTCTTCTCGTTGTGACTCGAGAATGGCATCGAGGGACTCGCGCCAATCTGGATCGTTATCCAAACCATAATCGCAAAAACAACGCAGCAGCTGCATCTGCATATCCATGGCATGGATGTCGACGATCGGCCTATCTGTTGCCCTGTCCTTGCCGGCGATGTCGCAAAGAGAGTGAATCATGGTCTTCTTCCTTTCCATAGACCCGATACCAGCGATTTCCTTTCGCTGACCTTGTTGATCCCATTCTCTTTTACGAGACCATGTCAAACGACCAAGCAGTGCTTGGTTATTGCGGGCTGGAGGGCTAACTGGGCGGAATCATCTACCTTTGCAGGTGCACTCATACGCAACGTCGCCGGGACGCCCCACCCTCTGCCTTCCGCATGTGCGACACTTCACAAGCAACAAATCATCGCCAACAAGCAGACTTCGCTTGCATCGGGAATCGCCCACATGCCTATGGAGCTCACCGATTGCGCGGATAGCGCCGAGGCGCCCATCGGTTCCATGCTCAGCTTCCAATCCATAGGCGACGTCATCGTGGCCAAGGACATTGAGGGCAAATCCGTCGGAGCACTCAACGTCGAATTCTCCAACAGGCTCAAGAGCGTCGTGGCCGTCGACAACGCTCGCGCCATTATCGAAAGCTACCACGGCGAGCGCCCGGTCATTCGACTGACGCTTTAGGCGATACAAAACGAAAGCGTGCCGTCGGCCACAGGTTGTTGCTCAACAAATACACCGCCGCCTGTGGCATACTTTATTACCTAATGCATCGAGAACATCGAGAAAGAGAGTGTCATGGTTCCCTCGGGTAACGGCTGCAGCCAGATCATCATCATCGCTTTGGGCGTTTGCCTTGGTCTGACTTTGTTTGCGGTCTGTGGCTAAACGACTTAGACCTGCGCTTATTTCCAGCGCAAATCTTCTGCCGCTGCTTGCCGGCATCGCGTATCTCATTAACAGATACATTGCGAGCTTCGACTTTTTCCTCCCCTACGACTTCGCCCATTATCAGCTCGGAGATCTGTGCGGAGGAATCATTTTTCCCGCCTACATAAACGTCCTCTGCGAAACAGTGAACGGGAAAACGCCGATATGCAGCCTTGCAAGCAGTTTGGCATTATCGGTGGGATGCTCAATCTGTTGGGAAGTACTTGCGCCCATGGTGCTCGAGTTTAGTACCCCAGATCCGCTTGATGCCTGCATGTACGTTATCGGCGGCATCTTGTACCTCGTCGTTTTTAAGCTAACGGCGGGCAATCGAAAATAGCCGCATATATAAGAAACGGGCCCTGTCCCACAAGGGAACAGAGCCCGAAACTCTCATGGAGCCAGTGACAGGAATCGAACCTGCAACCCACTGATTACAAATCAGTTGCGCTACCGTTGCGCCACACTGGCACGCTTGGCGCTTTCGCGCGAAGCCAATTAAGAATAAAGGAATTACGGACGGGGCGCAACAGGCCCTTTGACCGACCACATCTCAAAACTATTCGTCAAAACGAATAGTTTTAATTACAATTGAATAGATAAAACTGTTCGTTCTGGCGAAGGGTTTCGCGATGTTAACTACCAAGGAAGCCGCCGAACTGCTCGACATCACTCCGCGCAGGGTGCAGGAGCTCATAAAAAACGGAGCACTCGAGGCCCGCAAGGCTTCTGGTGTATGGCTCATCGACAAAGGCAGCGTCAACGCACGACTCCGCTCCGTGACCAAAACGGGGGGACGCCCCCGTCGAGGCCATGGAAAAAGCGAGATTACGTTTACCCTCATGAACCGCACGCACGAAGTCGCCCAGCTGGTCTACAGCACATCGCGAAAAGACTTTACCCACATCGGTGCCGACGTCGATCGTGCCCACGCTCCTATTGGAGTATTTGGCCCTAATAGCCCCATATCGCTCGACTCTTTCCGCATTTGGTGGCGAGGCCGCGGTATCCCGCTCGCGCGCATTGGGCTTGCATCCCTGTTGGCAGAAGCAGCAGTCGATGTTCCTGACGAACTCATCCAGCGAAATCTCGGCCTCTCCCTATCCGACCAGTATTGGATTAGACCCCAAGATTCCGGTCTCGCGTGGGAGAATATTAACTTCTTCAATAATGCTTTTGACGACGTCTCTCTGTCCATCGCACCCTTCGCCCCAGAGGGCAAAGCAGCCGCCGCAAAGCCCGATAACACCTCGGACGGCAATCTTCAAAAGTACTGGACGTGCGAGGGCGGGCGTCGAATTCTGCATAAGGCAGGAGCGCACCTGAACCAAGAACCATATAACGAGGTGGTAGCGACCGCGCTCCATCGTCACATCCTAAACGCCTGCGATTATGTGCCTTACTCGCTCGAGGGCACGGGCACTTCCGCCCTGAGCATATGCGATGTCTTCTTAACTGATGAAGAAGAGTATGTCCCTGCGTTCTATGTAAACCAGTACGCAAACGCAGATGAAAGACTAACCGACTACGAGCGATATGTAGCAAACTGCGAGAAGCTCGGGGTAACAGGCGTCAAGGATGCCCTTGACCGCATGATTGTATGCGATGACATCATTGCCAACTATGACCGTCATTGGCGTAACTTTGGCCTTGTGCGAAACGTCAACACACTAGCCTGCAGACCTGCCCCCATCTTCGATTCGGGCTCATCGCTCTGGTGCAACGTTTCTCTAGAGGAGCTTAAGGCAGGAGAGCACAGTTTTACCAGCGCGCAGTTTCATTCAAGACCCGCGAAACAAATGCTGCTTGTTGAGGATATGAGCTGGTTTGACGGCGACAAACTCGAAGGCTTCGTTGACGAGGCAATCGAAATTCTGTCCAGAAACGACGCGCTCACGGCAAGACTGCCTTATCTAAAAGAGGCGCTAACATGGCGCCTCGAAAGAATGATCGACATCGCTGAATGGAATTAGCGAGGCAGCGTCGCGCCGTCAGCTCCCCTACCTCCCGCGCAGGGCCTTGAGCTTGGCCAGGGCATCGGGGCTCAGGCGACTGCCCAGAGTCATCTTGATCTGTGGAGCTTCCTCTGCCTCGTGAACGTCGTTATCGATCTGTTTGATCTCGTCCACCAGCATGCGGCTCGAGATGCGCGTGACGCCCTTGCCCATGACGACGGCTTGGATCGTGCCGTCGCTCGACACCACAGAGCACGCGCGGCCTTCCTCGCGCGCCTCGATGCAGAGCTTTTGCACCACAGTATCTGCCGAAACGCCCGTCGGCGAAAACTCGATGCGCACACCGCGGGCCGGCAGGTTGGGACGCTCGCTGGAGATATTGCCTGCACCGTCAAACACGATTACAGCCTCGTAGCGGCCTTGAGCAAACGCAGCGACGTCGTTGATGAGCGCGGTGCGCGCCATATCGTGAACGTCGCTGGAATACGGATCGTCGGAATGGTCGTACACGAGCTTTTCGTAGCGCGGCGTGCAGTGGATTACGTTGTAGCCGTCGACCACCAACAGCTCGGGCTTGTTGGAATGCACCGTCGAAACCGGATCGGCGATGGCCTGCGCAAACGCATTGCCGCCCACGCCATAGGTCGCGGCCGAAACAATCGGCTTGGCCGAGCCCTCGCCAAAGCGCTTGGCCTTGGACTTGGCGCGGTTTTTCTTGGACATGCGCTACTCCTCCCCCATGAGCTCGCCGGCGTTGCGACGTAGCCACTCGAAGCACAGCGCGGTGGTTGCCTGGGCAACGTTGAGACTCTCGGTCATGCCGCGCTGGGGAAGCTTGGTCAAAAAGTCGCATTTCTCGAGCACCAGACGCGAGATGCCGTCACCCTCGGAGCCCATGACGAGCGCCACGCGGCCCTCGAAGGGAGCATCCCAGCAGCTGCCCTCGGCGTGCTCGGAAGCACCGCCCACCCAAAAGCCAGCGGCCTTGAGGTCGTCGAGCGAACGGGCAATGTTGGGGACCTGCGCGATAGGCAGATGCATGACGGCGCCGGCAGAAGTCTTGTAGCTGCCCACGGTCACGCCGGCGGCACGCTTGTTGGCGATGATAACGCCCGCCGCGCCCACAACCTCGGCAGAACGCACGATGGCGCCAAAGTTGCCGTCGTCGGTCACATGGTCGAGCACGATGACAAGGGCCGGACCCTCGCCCGCACGGTCGAGGATATCGGCGACATCCGCGTAGGGGAAATTACCCACCTCGAGCGCAATGCCTTGGTGAGCGCCATGGCTCGAAAGCGCATCGAGCTGCGCGCGCGGCACGTACTTAATGCGGACACCCGCGGCGTTGAGGTCATCGACCAGACGCGACAGGGCGGCGTCGCGCTCCCCGCCCTCGGCAATGAGCGCGCACTTGACGGGAAAACCAGTGCGGAGCGCCTCGGCGGCAGCACGACGGCCTTCGATAAACTCGCCCTTGGGAGCCTGGATGGCGTCGCGGTTGCGATCGCGCTGCGAACGCGCGGCCTGGGAGCGCTCGCGCTGACCCTTGGACGCGGCAGTGCGGTCGTTGCGGCGAATCGGACGCGAGCCAGAAGCAGCCTGTTTGCCTCCACGCGGTGCACGCTTGCGATTGTCGGCCATAAAGCGACCTCCTTAAATAGAAAACGAATAAGAATCGACCGTCCGAGCCACGGCACCTTGCCTTTCAATCGTCGGGCATGACCACCAGGTCTATGCCTTCCTCTTTCAAGGCAATCTGCCACACCTCGAACGGTCGACAAATACTAGAGGGTCTTAATACGAGTACCCGCGGCCGTATCTTCAATGGTGAGGCCCAGGTCCTTGAGCTGATCGCGGATGGCATCCGCCAGATCCCAGTTCTTGGCGGCACGGGCCTCGGCGCGAGCCTCGAGAATCTTGGCAGCGGCCTCGTCCACATCGTCACCCGTGTAGGCAACCAGACCGGCGGCAACGCCCAAAAGACCCAGCGGCAGCTCGACCTTGGGCTCGGGAAGCTCAACGCCAAACGTATCGAGCAGCTCGGCCAGCGTATCGGCGGCGGCAAGGGCAGCGGCCTTGTCGGCGGCGTCGCCCGCCTGCTCCAGGTACTGGTTGCACTCGGTCACAAAGCCAAAGACGGCGCCCATGGCACCGGCGGTGTTAAAGTCGTCGTCCATGCACTCCTTAAAGGCGGTGCGGATCTCGGCGGCCTTGGCGGCAAACGTCTCGGTGGCAGCCGCGTCGGCGTCGGCCGTCGCGTGGTTCGCGGCCCAACGCAGATTCTCGACCGTACCGGCGATACGCGTGAGTGAGTTCTCGGCACCCTCCAGGCGCTCCCAAGAAAAGTCGAGCGGCGAGCGATAACTCGTCTGCAGCATCAGCAGGCGCAGGGCGGCAGCGGAGTGCTGCTCGAGGACCTCGGCCAGCGTAAAGAAGTTGCCGAGCGACTTGGACATCTTCTCGCCGTCTACCAGCAGCATGCCCGTGTGCATCCAGGTGTTGGAGAAGCCCTGGTGCCAGGCGCAGGTGGCCTGGGCGCACTCGTTCTCGTGGTGCGGGAAGGCAAGGTCGGAGCCACCGCCGTGGATGTCGATCGGGGTGCCCAGGTAGCGATGCACCATGGCGGCGCACTCGGTGTGCCAACCGGGACGGCCCTCGCCCCAGGGGCTCGGCCAACTAGGCTCGCCGGGCTTGGCGGCCTTCCACAAGGCAAAGTCGAGCGGATCGTTCTTGTCCTCGTTCTCCTCGATGCGCGCACCAACCATAAGGTCATCGATGTTGCGGCCCGAGACCTGGCCATAGTTGGGATCGCTGCGCACGGCAAAGTACACATCGCCGTTATCGGCGGCGTAAGCGTGGCCCTGCTCGATAAGCGTCTTGATCATGGCGATCATGGGGCCGATCTCCTTGGTGGCGCGGGGGCGCACATCGGGATCGAGCACGTTGGCGGCGCGCATGACGCCGATGAACTTGTCAGAGAACTCCGTCGCGACCTCGGCGGCCGTTCGGCCCTGCTCGTTGGCGCGCTTGATGATCTTGTCATCGACATCGGTGAGGTTCTGGGCGAACGTGACCTCGTAGCCGCTCGCGATGAGCCAGCGACGAATCACGTCAAAGCTGATGAACGTGCGGGCATTGCCGATGTGGATGTTGTCGTAGACCGTGGGGCCGCACACGTACATGCGGACCTTGCCGGACTCGATGGGCTGGAACTCTTCCTTTTTATGGGTAGCGCTGTTGTAGATACGCATTCGTTACTCCTTATCGGTTTTCTGTAGCAGGCAGACGGCCCAGGCGCCGATTCCCTCGCCCTGGCCTTCCCAACCGAGCTTTTCGGTCGTAGTGGCGGCGACGCCCACGTTTTCGACGTCAACGCCCAGGGCATGGGCAAGGTTGGCGCGCATGGCATCGCGGTGCGGGGTGATCTTAGGCTGCTGGCAGGCAATGGTGCAATCGGCATCGACAAACTCGAAGCCCAGCTCGCGCGCATAGTCCATCACGCGAGCGAGCAGCACCATCGAATCGGCACCCTCATAGGCGGGGTCGGTATCGGGGAATAGCTTGCCAATGTCTCCCCCGCGGCAGGCGCCCAGAATGGCGTCGGCCAAGGCGTGCGCGAGCACATCGGCATCCGAGTGGCCCAGCAGGCCGCGCTCGTAGGGAATGTCAACCCCGCCGATGATACATCGACGCCCCTCCACCAAACGGTGGACGTCGTAGCCGTGGCCAATGCGCAGGTTACTGAACATGGGGAAGGTCCTCTCCCTCGGCCATACGGCCAAGCAGAATCGCGGTTACGGGACGCAGGTCCTCGGGCACCGTCACCTTAAGGTTATCGCGCGGGCTCTGGACACAGCGGACGCGCCCGCCCATGCGCTCGACCAGCGATGAATCGTCGGTACCGACAAAGCCCTCGGCGATAGCAGCGGCGTGAGCGCGCTTCATGGCGTCGACGCTAAAGATCTGCGGCGTCTGCGCGGCCCAGTAGAGCTCGCGTGGCGGCGTCTCGACGATATTATCGCCGTCGACAATCTTGAGCGTGTCGATCGCGGGCTGACCGCACACGACACCGTCGAGGGCGCGGTCGCCCACAAGCACGTCAATCGCATGATCGATGGCCTCGGTCGTGATAAGCGGACGGGCGCCGTCGTGGATGGCGACATATTCGAAACCCGTCGGTACCGCATGCACGCCGGCACGGGTGGAATCCTGACGGGTATCGCCGGCATCGGCGAAGCTGATGGGCGTGTCATAGTCAAACGGATCGATGGCCAGGCGGCGCATCTCGGCGCGGCGCTCGGCAGGACACACCACCACGATGTGGCCGACCTTGTCGCTCCGATCGAACGCGCGGATGGACCAGCTCATGAGCGGACGGCCCGCCACGTTAACGAGCTGCTTGCCGCCGGGATTTCCAAAGCGCTGGCCGCTGCCGCCGGCAACGACCACGGCGCATACGGGCGCCATTATGCGTTCCCCTGTTTGGTGCCCTTCATGCGGTACAGGGAGTCCGCAAGAATGGCAGGGTTGTTAACACCAAAGTCGCCCAGGCGCTCCGGATCCTCGCTGATGTCATCCATGAGCTCCTGCAACGAGCCATACTCGTCGACGATCTTCTCGGCCACGCCGTCGCGCACGACGGACACGCGCGAAAGCGTGCGCAGACCCAGCGGCGTCATGACGGAGTCCTCGTCCAGGTCGTCGTAACCCAGAACCGCCGCCACATGCTGTGGGTCGGACAGGTCCTTAGGTGTCATACGACTCAGGTTGGCGCGAATCTTCTCGGCATTAGCCTCGGAAGAATCACTTGCGTAGTCGCGGATCATCAGGTCGTATTCGGTATCCATGCTGGAGCCCGCGAGCTGCTCGAGCTGCATCTGCACGAGCTTGCCCTGGTTGCCCAGCTTGACGATGCAATCCTTAAGCTCGGTCTTTGCCTGCTGCATGATCTCGAAGCTCGAGAAAATACCGGTAATGTCGGCGAGCGTAACGTAGTCATCGAGCTCGAGGGCCGTCAGACGCAGCAGGGAGCGGTCGAGCGACTGACGGGTGGTCTGAAGCGTGGCGACGAGCTGGTTGACCGAGCTCATGATGGTGGTGACGGGCTGAATCTCATAGCTCTTGCCGTGAACGTACACGTTGACGACGGCACGACGGGCCGAGACCGAGATCACGATGGCATCGGTGAGCACCGACATGCGAGCGGCAGTGCGGTGACGCATGCCCGTCTCGCTCGTGGCAAGCGAGGGATCGGGATTGAGGTGGAAGTTGGCGCGCAGGATCTGGGTGAGGTCGCCGTCGATAACGATGGCACCGTCCATCTTGGAGAGCTCGAACAGGCGGTTCGAGGTGAACGAAATGTTGAGTGGGAAGCCGTCGTTACCGGCAGCGAGCACGTTTTCGGTGTCGCCGACGCAGATAAGGGCACCCAGGTGACCGGCGATGATCATGTCGAGGGCGGTGCGGATCGGCTGACCAGGTGCCGTCAGGCGGATGGCCTGTTCCATACGCTTTTGCAGCTCGTTCTTATCCAAGGCATCGCTCCCATCGCATACGCTCCATAAACGCTAAATAGTTTCTCACGGTTTGTCCCCGCGGCGCTCGCGAAATCCGATGCTTACAGAATGAGCGAACACCGCTAAGATAGCTAATTTGGGACGGGCTCTTTTGACTACCCACTCAACCATGTGCCAAGGTTAGTCTTTATGTTGCTCCCCCAAGAGGTACACGCGGGCCCGCCCGCAGAGAGGGAGCCAGACTATGGGACTCGCAGAGCTCGTGCTGCTCGCCGTTGGCCTTTCGATGGACGCCTTTGCCGTATCCATCTGCAAGGGCCTTGGCATGAAGAAGATCAACCTTAAGGTCGCCGTAGTGCTCGGCCTGTTCTTTGGCGGCTTCCAGGCCGGCATGCCCGTGATCGGATGGGCGCTTGGCAGCCAGTTTATGGGCATCATCGGCCCCATCGACCACTGGATCGCCTTTATCCTGCTCGCCTTCATTGGCGGCAAAATGCTGTGGGAGGCCTTTACCGAGGACGAGGACGAGGATGAGGGCGACGGCAAGGATGCCGAAAAGATTGACCTGGGCGAGTACCTGATCCTCGCCATCGCCACCTCAATCGACGCCCTAGCCGTAGGCATCTCATTTGCCGCGCTCTCGGTCGACATCATGCCCGCCGTGTCGCTCATCGGCATCACGACCTTTATCTTCTCCGTCGCCGGCGTAGCGATCGGCCACACCTTTGGCGCGCGCTACGAAAAGCCTGCCACCATCGTGGGTGGCGTCGTGCTCATCTTCATCGGGCTTAAGATCTTGCTTGAGCATCTGGGGATTCTCGCGATATAAAAAACGCCTCTCATAAGCTCAACGTCAATGTAGAGGTCTCATGCAGAGTTTTGCATAATGCCTTTTCGTGCAGACTTTTGCATGTCATACTGATATGCAAAAGTCTGCACGCTAGGAGATCGCCATGGATACCCTTCCCATCACCACACCGCGTCAAGCTGGCATCTATGTGCGCCAGGCACGCGAGGCTCAGGGTCTCACCCGTGCCGCCCTCGCCAAAAAGGCCGGTGTTTCGGAGCGCCTGCTCGCATCGCTCGAGCTGGGCGACGCCACTGGCATTCGGCTCGACAAGCTGCTGACGATTTTCAATGCTCTTGGACTGGCACTCGCCGCTCAAGGGGATATCGGCGAAGCAAAAAATGAGCGACCAGTCGACGCTCCGCATGCCAATCCGCTGCCTCGCAGCATCCCCAGGCGCCATCACACTCAACGTCCCCATCATCGCAACAGTCGTAGTACCGCCATTCCGGCTCTTGCAGATGCCCCCTTTACATCCGCACTTTACGACGAGATCTTCGCCGATTTCGTCATGTCCAATCTCGGAGTCTCGATTGCCGCAAACGCATCTAACCAAACCAAGCCCGAAGGGAAATAGCCAATGGCCAGAACATCACTTCGGACCATTATTTGCGGCGTACCTGCGGGAACGCTCACGCAAGATGAGAACGGTCTTATCAGCTTTACCTACGATCATGACTATGACGGGCCAGCCCTATCGACCAACATACCCGTATCGAATCGCACATACGGACAACAGGTCATGAATCCGTACCTGTTTGGCCTTCTACCCGACAGCGAGGACCAGCGAAAAGCGATTGCCGCCGAATTCGACGTTAGGCCCAACAATCCCGTTGCGTTGCTCAGCCATATCGGACTCGACTGTCCGGGCGGAGTGCAGTTTTATGCCGAAGAAGATGCCGACGCCGTCCTGCATCGCGCTGGCGATTACCGCCCTATAGACGACCACGAAATTGCTCTCCGCCTCAAGTCGATCAGAGATGACCGCGATGCATCGTGGATGGGTCTAGATGAAAGTTGGTCACTTGGAGGCAACCAGGGCAAGTTCGCGCTCACGTTCATTAACGGCCGCTGGTGCGAATGCATGGGCTCCTCGCCCACGACGCATATTTTCAAAAATGGCGTTAACGGATTTAAACTCGAGGCTCTCAATGAGTTTGTCTGCATGAAAAGCGCCCAGCGCGCCGGTATCGCAACGGCAAACGTCGAATATCGTATGTTTGAGGACGAACCTACCCTCATTGTTGAGCGCTATGACCGCGTGAAAGTCGAAGACGGAACGATCAGGCGCCTACATCAAGAAGACCTCTGTCAGGCACTTGGGGTGATGCCCGCCCAAAAGTACACGGCAGACGGCGGCCCGACCACACGCGACATTCAAGAGCTCCTCGTAACTACGAGCCACCATCAACTTAACCTGCATCTGTTTACGCAGATACTGTTCTTCAACGCCATTATCGGCGCACCGGATGCGCATGCGAAAAACTATTCTCTGTTCCTTGGAAACGACGGCGCAGCCATGATGGCTCGAATGTACGATGTCGCATCGGGCTTGGCGTACGAGCGTATGCGCCGCCGGGCGCGCCTTGCCATGAGCGTTGGCGGCGAAAATCGAGTGGGGCGCATCGGTCCAGGCGCTATCCGCCGATACCACGGTATGGGCGACCCCGCGCTGGAGGCGGCGCTCACCGATGCCGGGCTATCCGAGAAGTTTTGCTTTGCGACCATGATGGACCTCGCCTACGAGGTGCCCATTTGCATGGAAGAGATCATGGACGAATACGCCGACCTGCCCGGCATGGCGGACCTGCGCGAGCACATGCTCGGCCCCGTCCGCGAAAACTGCCAGCGCACCCTCGACCTCATCAAGGCGGATATGGGCTAGGCGCCAATCAATTTCCCATTTCTTAAAAGAAGAGAGGGGACACCTGTCGCAAAAGACCGGGTACCCCCTCTCGTAATGTCATTTGCAATCCGCTAGCACGTGGCTCGGACTGCTGCTAGCGCAACCTTTACGCGGCGAGGCGCTTGAGCACGTCGATGAGCAGCTCGTAGAAGCGCTCGGCAGAAGCGAGCTCCATGCTCTCGTCCGGGGTGTGGACATCGGAGAGCGTCGGGCCCACGGCGATGGCGTCCAGGCCGTGCAGGGCCTCGGCAAACAGGCCGCACTCAAGGCCGGCGTGAATGGACTCGATGCGCAGCTCAGAGCCAAAGAGCTCGCGATAGCTCTCGACAAAGACGTCGCGGACCGGCGAATGCTCGGCATAGCTCCAGCCGGGATACTCGAACTCGAACTTGGCGTCGAAGCCCAAGACATCGGCCAGCGTCTGGAGGCGGTCCTTGAACTCGTTCTGCAGCGAGGTGATCGAGGAGCGCGGGGACAGCATGATCTTGACCTGGTCGTCGGAAGTGGCGACCACGCCGATGTTGGAGGAAACCTCGACGGAGCCGTCGGTGGCGACGTTGCGGCGAATCACGCCGTTAGGGGCAAGACGCAGGGCGCGGATGAGGGCAAGCGCGGACTTCTGGTCCATGGCCTCGACCTCGGCGTCGTCGGCAATCTCGACGGTGCAGGTAAAGCCGGGGTCGAAGACCTCGAGCTCGGCAGTGACGTCGGCGATGATGCCACGGGCGATCTCGGCCGCTGCCTCGGCGGCAGCGTGGTCGGCGTAAACCAGCTCGGCCTTGCACTCACGGTTGATGGCGTTGTCCTTAGTGCCGCCGTTAAAGCTGGCGATGGCGGGCTCGCCGGCAACCATCAGGCGGTCGATGATACGGGCCATGATGAGGTTGCCGTTGCCGCGCTCCAGGTTGATATCGCTGCCGGAGTGACCACCCAGCAGGCCGGAGATGTCGAGCGTGAGGGTGCTACCAGTCTTGTGCTCGCGCACGATGGGGCAGGTGTAGGTAACGACGACGCCGCCGGCGCAGCTGACGGTGGCAACGCCCTCTTCCTCGGAGTCAAGGTTAATCATGGTGCGGGCGCTGATCTGGGACTTGTCGAGCGTTTCGGCGCCGACCAGGCCAGTCTCCTCGTCAGTGGTGAATACGCACTCGAGGGCGGGGTGAACGATCGAATCGTCGTTGAGCACAGTAAGCATCAAAGCGACGGCGGTGCCGTTGTCGGCACCCAGCGTGGTGCCGTTGGCGGTAAGGACGCCGTCCTTGACGACCAGGTCGATACCATCGGTCGTAAAGTCGTGCTCGACGGAACCCAACTTGTCGCACACCATATCGATGTGGCCCTGCAGCATCACGGTCGGGGCATTCTCGGCGCCAGCAGAAGCGGGCTTGCGAATGATGACGTTGTAGACCTCGTCCTGGTACACATCGAGGCCGCGCTCCTTGGCAAACGCAACCAGGAAATCGCTGATGCCCTTCTCGTTGCCAGACCCACGGGGGATCGCGCTGACCTCCTCAAAGAAATGGAACAGCTGGGCGGGCTCGTAGCCGGTGATCTTGTAATCCATGGTGCCTCCTTGGCGCAACTGGTTAGACAGTAAGACATGCGACTTGTATATTCCCAGACTTTGCGTGCATAAACCAGTCGAAAACGCCGAGCGCCCTTGCATCATCGGCTAACGGCGGGGAAACGCCACTTTATTAAGATAAAGCAGGCTAGACGGGCCGCGCCGAAGGGACGTTGGACCCTTCAACCAACCTCAACGCTTGATCAACGTTTATGCATACGCCATTGGTATGTTTAATGAGACCCACTTTGAACGAAGGGGCCTTTCCAACAGAAAAAGGGCGCTCCTTTGGAACGCCCTCGTGGACACAAGGTTTTGTTACGCCCTACAGCGCGCCGGAGCCGGCTTGCATCATGCCGCCGGGGCCCGAGGTCACGCCGCCGCTCACGGGCGC